>DLGM01000224.1:4255-4400 GCA_002482705.1 Cyanobacteria bacterium UBA7694 | reverse complement strand
TAGCTCACCAGCGTCAGCCCCAGCTTGCCCTCAAGTTTAACACAAGCCCACAAAACGACTAAACGGTTTTAGAAGTTGTAGAGAGGCAGTTGTGTGGCTGCACCCACCCAGGAGCCCACCATTTGGGGGGTCGGGAAATCGGCGG
>DLGM01000224.1:0-4242 GCA_002482705.1 Cyanobacteria bacterium UBA7694 | reverse complement strand
CTTTGGTCCATTGGGTTGACCAACATAGCCAGATCGCGAACGTTCCAGATCCCCACATCTTGAAGTAATGCGGTATGGAAAGCAGAAGCGCCCGTACGTACCAAGTCAGCAGAACTGATCCAATGGCGCACATTGGTCGAAATTTGTTGTGCTTTGGCCGAAGAGGTAAACAGAGGGACGTTCCCTGCCAAAAGATTGATGAAGGTGCGTCCCACCGAACCCATGCCTGCACCCACAGACAACAGGCGTTGGGGGCTATTGATGAAAAAGAGGCTCAGGCGTGAAGCCGTCGAGGGGTCACCCACAATTGAAGAGATAGAACCAGATGCGGCCATACTCACAGGGGCTGATGTGGCATAAGATTGGCCAGACCAGCCATCTTGCTGATAGGGGTTATATCCAGCAGGGGGCGCATTGCCAACAGGGGCCGCCTGTTGTGTCGAAGCCGGGTATCCATAGTTCGTGTAGGGGGAGCCTACGGATTGAACCATTTGCGCTATTTCTCCTGCCTGTGTGATGGGTCTCTATAAAAATTATACGCACAGATCCGAAGATCCATGCGTTATTAAAATTATGTGATGTTTTAGCTTTGATTAAAGAGAGGTTAAGTCTTTAGATTTCCAGGGCACTGGCAGAAGCCTCTTCAGGCACTGACAACATCTGGACAATCTGCGGATCAAAATAAACCCCCGCATAACGTTGCAGTTCTTCAATCACGCGCTCAGGGGAAAGAGCCGGGCGATGGGGGCGATCACTGCTCAACGCACAATAAGCATCAGCAACGGTCAGAATACGGGCGGACAGCGGAATCTGTTCGCCAACAAGGCGATCGGGATACCCGGTGCCATCCCAACGCTCATGTGACCAACGAACCCACTTGGCTGCATTGGCATGTTCTTCACCCAAGTTTTCAAGGATAAAGCGATACCCATGCAAGGGGTGATCTTCAAGAAGAACCCATTCATCCGGACGCAGCATACGATCTTCTTGAATGAAGTCGTAACGCTCAAACTCGCCCACATCATGGAGTAAACATGCAACTCTCAGCGACTCGAGCTCTTCCGGCGGCAAACCATACTGTTCACCAATCTGTATTGCAATTTCAGCCATCGCCTGGGCATTATAGTCACCCGACATGCGTTCATAGGCATCAATCTGCTGACTCAGCTCAAGGACTTCATCCATATTCATTAGGCCATGACGTTTTTTGGCCGGAGCAGCTCCGCCCGCTTCACGGTTTTGGGCCAAATGCTGGCTGGCCAAGACCAGAGCGTAGACAAGCGCAATCGCATACAGCACCATTGAACCATAAAAGGTCAGGGATTTTAGGCTCAAACTCAGACTCGGAATGTCCATTACGCATAACCTCTTATCATCGCCAAAAAGGCGGCTTCATCAAGAATCTGGAGGCCCAGCTTTTCTGCTTTTTCAAGTTTACTGCCGGGGTTCTTTCCTACAATAACACAGGTGATTTTCTTACTTATAGTGTCCTTGACACTCCCGCCCAACTTTTCGAGTTCAGCAGCAGCCTCATTACGCCCCATTGTATCAAGGGTTCCGGTAATTACAAAGGATTGTCCCGAAAGAGGGCCCGCTACAGCTTCGCCAGGAATGGGTAACAGCAATGTTAAACCCGCTTGGTGAAACTTGGCAAATACCTCAGGGGTCGCTGGATCAGCAAAGAAATTGATCACACTCTCAGCAATTTGCTGGCCAATCCCGTGGATCGCTGTCAGTTGCTCACTGGAAGCTTGTTGTAAGGATTCGAGCGAAGGAAAGGCCTCTGCCAACAACAGAGCCACTTCTTTGCCCACATGGCGGATCCCCAAGGCAAAGAGAAAGCGGCCCAGGGGAACATTTTGTTTCTTGGTTGTCATGGCCGCCAGCAGGTTATCGGCACTTTTTTCGCCAATGCGCTCCAGAGCCAGTAAATCGCTGCGGGTCAAACCCAAAAGATCGGCAATGTCTTTGACCCGCCCCGTATCCACCAGTTGCTCAATCAAGACATCACCAAAACCCTCGATATCCATGGCATTCCGAGACACAAAGTGGCTGAGACGCCCCTTCAGACGATCGGGGCAGTTCCAGTTTATACACAAAATCAAAGGGCTGCGTTCATCCGGTTGCAGCGGGCTGTGGCAAGTGGGGCACGCATCGGGATAGGTGAACAGAATCTCCGTTCCCGTACGTTTTTCGGGCAGCACGCGAATCACCTCAGGAATAATTTCAGCGGCCTTGCGAATCAGGACATGATCGCCGATACGAATGTCTTTGCGCAACATCTCTTCACGATTGTGTAAAGTCGCGCGAGCAACAGTTGAGCCAGCCAAAAACACAGGTTCTAACTCCGCCACAGGGGTGACCGCTCCCGTGCGGCCCACCTGCAACACAATATCACGCACACGGGTGATGGCCTCTTCTGGGGGAAACTTAAACGCAATCGCCCAGCGGGGAAATTTGGCCGTAAAGCCCAGCTCTTGTTGCAGAGCCAGCTCATTGACTTTAATGACGACTCCATCAATGGCAAAAGGCAAATGACGCCCTTCCGTGCGCCATTTTTCACATACCGCCCACACTTCATCCATCGTATGACAAATGTCAACATAAGGGCTGACGCGCAGACCCAATTGGCGGAAATAGTCGAGCATTTCGCCATGGGTATGGAAGGGAAGACCGCCGCGTACATGGCCACTGTAAATAAACATATCCAATTGGCGACCCGCCGTAATTTGGGGATCGAGCTGGCGTAAGCTACCTGCAGCCGCATTGCGGGGATTGGCAAAAATTTTATCCCCTTTAGCTGCCTGCTCAGCATTGAGTTGCTCAAAAGCAGCCTTGGGCATATAAACTTCACCACAAGGATTCATCCAGTCGGGGAGCGGTTGACCCTCCACTTGGCGCAAACGCAAAGGAAGTGAACGAATCGTGCGCAAATTCAGCGTCACGTCCTCGCCCTCGGCCCCATCCCCCCGCGTTGCCCCTAAACTCAGCAAACCTGATTGATAAGTCAGGGAAATGGCCAAGCCATCTATTTTTAATTCGACCGCATAAGTGACCTGATCGCGATTGGCCAATTTCAACACCCGCTCATGAAATTCATCCAGCTCCTCGCGGGTAAAGGCATTGTTGAGACTGAAGAGCGGCATTTCATGGCGTACGGTGGGAAAACGGCCCGCCGCTTTCGCCCCCACCCGCTGGGTGGGAGAATCAGGCGTCACAAAGAGAGGATAGGCCGCTTCAAGAGCAACCAATTGCCGATACAGGTGATCATACTCAGCATCGGAAATGTCTGGCGCATCTAAAACATAATAACGGTAGTTATGCGCATCAATGCGCTCACGCAGCGCAGCTAGCTCTTGCTCTACAGAAGCACCGACTGTATCCATAAGGCACCTCTACATTTCGTCGTCAAAGACGGAAACGCGGTTACGTCCGCCCCCTTTAGAACGATAGAGCGCAATATCTGAAGACTCCATCAGATCTTTAGGGGTTGTACCATGTAAGGGGTAAGAGGCAATACCAATACTGATGGTAATATTACGCCCGGTAATCAAATGGCTGACATCGGTTTTTTCAACAGCAGAACGAATGCGTTCTGCAATCATGGCCGCTTTTTCGCTGTCGGCTTCCGGCATGAGAATGGTGAACTCTTCGCCGCCATAACGGGCCGGAATATCAATCTCGGTGCGAATATTGCGCTGAATGGTTGAAGCCACCAACTTGATCACCTGATCGCCCACAGGGTGACCAAAGGTATCATTGACATGTTTAAAGTGGTCAATGTCCATAATCATCATCGAAAAACCACGGTTAAACTGATTGGCTTTGTCAATTTGCTCAATCAAACGCTGATCAAAGAAACGACGCACATAAAGCTGAGTCATACTGTCTTTGGTCGCCAGTTCGTAGTTGCGAACATTTTCGATCAAGATCGACGCGTAATTGGCAAAAGAAATCAGGATGGCTTCATCACGCTCATTAAAGGTGAGCACTCCACCCCCACGTTTTTCCTTGTCAAAGACAGCCAGAACATAATCTACTTGAGTGACATCGCTTTCGCTGCGCTTATTGGTTTGAATTGGGACAAACAGAGCATAACGTGCTTCTACCTGCCAGATACGCCCCTCTTCAAGCATACATAGATGTGGGTCACCCGATTCAATGGTTTTGGCCAAAGCCTCGTAACTGCGATAGGGCAGAAGGGAGCGCTGGGTAAAGGGTTCTGTATTTTTGGCACACATG
>DLGM01000452.1:2188-4080 GCA_002482705.1 Cyanobacteria bacterium UBA7694 | reverse complement strand
AGACGCCAGTCAATTCCCAGCTCAATTGATAGTGACCGCGATCCGCGATGTGGAAGGGAAAACGACCGGATTTTTAGGTATCGCTACAGATATTAGCCAGCAAAAGGCTACCGAAGATGCGCTGCGCGAAGCCAAATCGACTGCCGAAGCAGCCAACCATGCCAAGAGTCAGTTTTTAGCCAATATGTCTCACGAAATCCGCACACCGCTGAATGGGGTGATCGGTTTTAGTGAGTTGCTCATGACCACTCCCCTTGATGAAGTTCAGCAGCAGTACCTAAAAAGCATTCAGGTATCAGCTGATACCCTCATGAATCTGATCAATGATGTGCTTGATTTTTCTAAAATTGAGGCGGGGAAGCTGGAGCTGGAAAGCGAGCAGGTCGATTTGATTCAGTTGTTGGAAGAAACCATTGAAGTCATCAAATATGCGGCGGCCAAAAAAGGGCTTGAACTGTTGATCAATGTGCCCCCCCAGATTCCGCGCTATGTTGTCACTGATGCCGTTCGCTTGCGTCAAATTATAACTAATTTATTGAGTAATGCGATTAAATTTACTGAAAAAGGTGAGATTGAGCTAGCTGTTCACCTCGAAGATTATGATGCCACGCAAGGTCAGGGGTATTTTTGTTTTTCGGTGCGGGATACCGGCATCGGAATTTCTGAAGCGCAGCAGGAAAAATTATTCAAAGCTTTTGTGCAAGCTGATTTAAGCACAACGCGCAAGTATGGGGGCAGTGGTCTCGGATTGGTCATTTCCAGCAATCTGGTTGAAAAAATGGGGGGCCGCCTCTGTTTGGAAAGCACGCTTGGAAATGGCAGCCTGTTTTACTTTGCCCTGCGTTTGCCCTGTGAGTCAGGCCCTGAAAGTGCGCTTACACCCCTGGCTTTACAGCGGGTTTTGCTGGTCGATGATAATCCGCAGAACCTCCGCATTCTCCAGGGAATGCTCAGCCATTGGGGGGTTCCCACGATTATCACTGCCAGTCATGGGATTGAAGCCCTTAAACATCTGCAAAAGCAGGGACGTTTTGACCTCATGATTGTCGACTATCAAATGCCGTTTATGGATGGCCTGGAAGTCATGCGTCAAGTGCGTGAGCGCCTCCACCTATCTCCCCTAGAACAACCGGCCATGTTGCTCCACAGCTCGGCTGAAGATGCCCAAATTTATGAGGCCTGTCAGCGGTGGGGAGTGACATTGCGCATGGTGAAGCCGATTACCTTGCGGGAATTGGAGCGAGCGCTGCAACGGTTTAGAAGCAGTGGCAATGCGGCTGTAATATCCACAACCACGAATGATCCCGCTCCAGCGCCTATAGGCCTACCTTTACACGTTTTGGTGGCTGATGATAATGCGATCAATATCTTACTTGCCAAGGCGATGCTGGCCCAGATTGATCCCTACATGCAGGTGATTGAAGCGCGTAACGGCGATGAAGCCGTGGCCCATTATAAGACCTATCGTCCTGATATTGTGTTAATGGATATTCAGATGCCCGGAAAAGATGGGTATACCGCCGCCGAAGAAATCCGTGCTTGGGAGCGCAGTGAAGCCTATGGTCGCACGCCGATCTTGGCTTTGACGGCAGGTACCCTCAAAGGTGAACGCGAGAAATGTCTGGCGGCAGGCATGGATGACTATCTCGCCAAACCCATTCACCTAGAGGGATTGCGTACCCTGATGCTCACCCATAACCCCCGTTTGGCACCCTAAGGTTTGGGGATCAGCACTTTCAAAGCTGCTGGAACCACCTCAATATGTGCGGGGGTATGGGCCACCGGGTCCCCATCGATTTGGATCGGAGCCCGGCGGCGGGCATAAATATCCACTTTGCGCACCTGATAGTGTTCAAAATCGGCCCATTCCTTGTGGCGACGTAATAACAGCG
>DLGM01000452.1:0-2152 GCA_002482705.1 Cyanobacteria bacterium UBA7694 | reverse complement strand
ATCCCGCAGGCGCTTGCTTTTGAACAGATGCAATTCGAGCAGGCCATCGTCCATTTTGGCTCCTTCGGCAATGCGGAAATCGGTGGCGTAAGTGGCGGCATTGCTGATAAAGACCTGAAACAAGCTGCGCTTGAGCTTAAAACGTTTGCCTGCTGCATTGGTGAAGTGAATTTTGAGTACAAAGGGTTTGTGGTTAAATAAATTGACCACACCGGAAGTGAAAACCGAAGTTTTCCCGGCGATTTTTTTCATGTCTTTGTTGACGCCTTCGAGCAGTTCGGCGTCGTAACCGACCCTACCCATGAGTAAGAAGTATTGGCCATTGAGTTTGCCCAGGTCGATGGTGCGTACCTGGGCTGTGGGCAGGTAGGTTAAGGCCTCTTCCACATTGAGGGGAATACCCAACTCGCGGGCCAGCACATTGGTGGTCCCGGCGGGTAAGAGGCCCAAAGCCACCGGGCTGTGAGCCAAACTTTGTGTCACTTCATTGAGGGTGCCATCACCCCCAGCCGCGATCACGACATCATAACCTTCTTTGACGGCTTTGCGGGCCAAATGGCCCCCGTCTCCGGCCGCTTGGGTGGGAGCGATGGTTACCTGCCAGCCATGCTGTGCGAGGTAAGTTTGGGTATCTTCGGGCTTAAAGGTGTTCCAGATTTGCCCGGCGGTTGGATTGTAAATCAGCATGGCACGGGTCATAAGCAGAAATCCTTCTGGCAACGGCGATGCCACGGGCTATGTTACTATGCTATACGCATCTCCCCGAATCTGGAAGAGGACCCTCATGTCTGCCGAAGCTCTGACTCTTAGCCACCCCTTGGTCTGGGGCATGCTCGTTTACAGCATTTTGGCCCTGGTGTTGGCTTGGGGGTTGACCCATGCCCGGCGGTTGTTGATGCGGCAGACCCGGCGCGTGACCCGTGAGCGCGACCGAGGCTTGGCGCAAATCCGCCAGGCCAAAATTCAGCTGTATGAAGGCCTTGACCAGGCGGACACCCTCTGGGAGCAATTACAAGCTGTCATGGGCATTATGCGTGTGCTTATGACCTCGGCTCTACTCAATCACACTTTATACCGGCTGATTCCCCCCCTGCGCCGTATTACCTTGGTACGTTTGATTATTCCCCGAGCCTTGGCCGAGGGTTGGAAGCGCTTGGGACGCCCCTGAGCAGCATTGTCATTCGTTTCAGATTAAGTTACGCTTAATAAGTATTTATCCTCTGGAGGCACCGATATGAGTCAGCAGTCCCATCGCCCCCTCGACTTTGTCGCCGGGCTTTTGGTGGGTGCCGCCGCAGGCGCTGCGGTCGGCCTCCTGTACGCCCCCCGCTCCGGCGCTGAAAGCCGTCACCATCTCTCAGAGCAAATGCACGCCAAGCGCGAGCAGGCCACCACCCTGGCCGACGAATCCCGTCATCAGGGCAGCCTAAGCCTGCATCAGGTAAAAGCCCTGGTCATGCAGCAGGTTTCCCGTCTGCGGGATGCGTTGCGCGCCGGTAAACAGGCGGCTCTTGAAACCCATCGCAATTTACAGGCCGGGGGTTCCCTCCATGTCAAGTGATGTATTGATTGGCCTGCTGCTGGGCATCTTCTTGTTTTCTTCCGTGGTGGTGGTGTGGCAAATTGTCCTGACCCTGATGGAAGTGCGCGAAACCGTACGCACCGTGAAAGACATTACCGCTTCGGTCCACAAAGAAGTTTCCCCGGCCATTGCCGACATTAACGAAATCATCCACAAATCGAACCTGGCCATGGAAGAGGCGGGCGAAAACTACAAACACCTGCGCACCAATGGCCGCACTTTTGCCAAAGCCATGAAGCGCGTACAAGGGCAGGCCCGCCATTATTTGGCTGTAGGCCAAGCAGGTGTCACCAAGGCTGTGGCCGTTTATCGCGGCCAAGACCAGTAGTGGCCAAAGCCCAGTCGGTTACGGCGATCACCCGCGCCATCCGGGATGCGCTGGAAGCCTGTTTCCCCTATGCCGTTCAGGTCGAGGGCGAAATTTCCAACTATCGCCCTCACTACTCGGGCCACGCCTATTTCACCCTCAAGGATGAACATGCGCAGCTCGGGGCGGTCATGTGGAAAACCCGCGCCGGGAACCTCCCCTTCCGCCTCGAAGACGGCAAAAAGGTCGTGTGTACCGGCACC
>DLGM01000468.1:6821-7493 GCA_002482705.1 Cyanobacteria bacterium UBA7694 | reverse complement strand
GCGCCTGGGCAACGGCGAACTTTCTCCCCGGGCCCTGCCCGGCAGCGTGCGCTTTACCCGCCCGGCGCTGCTGGGCGCTTTGCAAGAGCGCCTGTCGATTTTGCCCGATGCCGGTTTTTACCAGGATACCTTGCCCCTGGCCCACACCCTGCGCCTGGGCATGGGGCTACAGCCCCCGGCGCCTTTGCCCGCTGAGCCCACTTCCCTGAATGATTCCCCCGCAGTGGCCCCGGTGGAAGCGGTTCTCACCCCCGAAGCCCCCTGTCTCGAAACTGGCCCGCTGCAGGCGCGCATGTTTGAAGCGCTTGACCAGCTCAAGGGCCAATCCGGGATCCAGGCCTCGGCGCTCGTCAGCAACCCTTCCACCTTGACGCTGCCTAAAGGTCACCAGCAGTTGGCGCAGCAACAACAAGCGTCGCTGCAACAGATCGACGCCCTGCTCTCCGAGGTCGCCGCTTTGCCGCCAGAGGCCCAAAAGGCCCTGGCCCCTGAGATTGATCAATTGCTGAAGGCCCGGGCGGCGGTCGATGTGCTGCAACGCCTCAACACCACCCTGGGCCAAGATGCCAGCAACGAAAAAGCCCTGCGCTACCGCAATAACCACGTCAATGCCAACGAACTCCAACAACTGCGCCAGCTACAGGGCGAACTCGAAGTCTTAATGCCTGCTCT
>DLGM01000468.1:0-6806 GCA_002482705.1 Cyanobacteria bacterium UBA7694 | reverse complement strand
CCGGGAGGCCATCCCCTCGAAGGGGAAATCAAGGCGGCGCTGACGGCGGTGCAAAGCACGACCCTGGCGCTGGGAAACCCGGAATATATTGCCGCCAAAGATATCCAAAAGCTCGATCTATTGCCTTCATCCACCGTGTGGCGCTACGAAATCCACAGCGATATGGTCGATCAAAAGCGTCGCCGCGACGTGGATGCCTCTCCCCAGGGCTTTATGATGGCCAAAATTTTAGAGCGCCGTTATGACAGCCAAATGGCCGGTATTTTGACCGAGTCGTTAAACAAGCTCGAAGCACTGCCCGCGCAAGACTTTGAGGCCCAGGCCGCTGCCCTGCGTAAACAGTTGGCCAAGCGTGTGGCCCCCAGTGTGGTTGGCAATGACGAGTACCGGGCCGCCATCCTGAGCACCTTTGACGCCCGCGTGCTTTCGCTCCAGGTCAAGCACCAGCAGCCCCAGGTCAGCGAAGCCCTGAACAAGGTTTCCCACCAATTCACCGGGCTGCGCATCGATTACCAGGAGGATTTGGGCGACCCTTATGCCCAAGCGATTGTGGCCACTCAAGACCGCAGCGTGGCTCCCAATCTGAAAATAGGGATGCCCGAACGGGCGCGTATCCCGGTCGCACGCTTTCAGGACATTGACGGCCAGGTCTCCGAGGTCAAGTGTTATGTGGGCGAAGAAAAGGCCCTGCTGACCGAGTCGGATCAGCTCAGCCAAGTGGGCCAAACCTATGGCAAAGGCCAGCCCCAGGGTTCAGCGGTGGCCCAGGCCCTGCGGGGCCAAAACCAGCGCACCCAGATCACCAATATCGACTTGCAGGCGCAGTTGAACAGACTTGACCAGAGCAGTGCCCAGCTAGGTACAGAGACGGTGCGAGGGCAAACCCAGATGTGGAATTCCCACCTTAATTTGGCGGATGCCACCTATGTCAACAATCTGCACAGCAAAATGGATGAGGCCCCGGAAGGGACGCCCCTGCACCAGTTGGGCCGGTATTACAAGGCCCTCGAAATCGCCAACGACCCCAACAGCGAGATGGCCCAGCGGGTTGATAAAGACAAAGTCATGGCCCAGATTAAGCACCTGAGCCAGGATCCTCAGGTCCTCAAGGCCTTTGCCGATGTCAAAGCCGAACTGATCACCAGCATGTTTGGGGGGCCGCAAGCCGCTCAAGACCTAGCCGCCCATCTGCGCAGCCCCAGCTTTAAAGACGAATTGGCCAAATTGCCAACTTCTGAAGCTCGGCAGACGCAGGTGAAAAGTCTGATTGACAAGCTGGCTTTCCTGAACCCGGAGTTGGCCACAGACGTGGAAAACGAACTGCGTGGTCAGATTATCGCTGAGAATGCGGGGGCGATCATGGATGCCCTGCCCCCGGCAGCCAAGAAAAAAGCGATTCTGGAAGTTATCAAGAATCTATCAAGCGATGCCGATTGGTATCTCGACAAGCCGATGAAGGGGGTGGCAGCAGCCAGCGGCAAAGTGTATGAAGATGGCCTCAATGCCTTAGCTGATCAGAAATTTGAGCGTTTTGCTCAACTGACAGAGGCCGATCAAAAGATTTTTGCCAAGGCTCTCAGTTCCGGGGAATTTGAGAAATTGATTCATCAGGGTGATGCCCTAGACAGGAAATTACTGGAATTGGGAGCCAAGCCAGATGCGATCAAACGCTTGCAAGGCCCCATGCGCTGGGTGGCCGATAATGCCGAAAAATTTGGTGCTTTGACCGCGTTAGTTGGCCTGGGCGGGGCCCTTAATCCGGAAAGCACTGCCGACTATTTTAATCTGGCTTCCAAAGGTTTGGGTTTTGCTGGTGAAAGCGCTAAATTACTCGGTAAGATGGGGAGCTTGGCTGACAGTAAGATGCTCAAACTGGGGGGCGAATTCCTGGGCCCGGTCGGTGATATCTTTGGGGCTGTCAGTGATGGCATGAAATCTTACCAAGACTTCAGTGATGGAGACTATATTGGTGGTGTCAGTAAAGGGGTTGGAGCTGCTGCCGGTGGTGTTGGGGCGGTGTATGGGATTGCGATTGCCGCAGGTTGTGCCGGGCCAGGTGCGCCTCTGGTTTTGGCGGGCGCAGTGGTCGTCGGTGTTGTGGCTTGGATTTGTGACGAAACCATGGGCGAAGACGAACAGGAAACTCTGCTGCGCCAATTGGATGTCTTAAAACCAGCTCCTCCGGCTCCCCCTGCTCAACCGGAGCGGGGAGTGCGTCCTGATCCGTTTTTTGGCCCCAAATATTAGCTTGCTATCCCAGGGCAAGGGTGGCACACTGAGTTCATCCTTGCCCTGATAAAAGGTATCGTGAAGCTTAAAATCCCTCCTACAGCGCGGTATTGGCTTGACCGTGCTGAACGTTTGCAATTGGCGCTGGTACGCTGGGTGCGACCGCTGATTGCGTTGACCGGATTTTTGTGCGGCATGTGGGCCATTCTGGCCTGGAGCAGCGCCCAGGGAATCCTTGATCAGGTGGTGCCCAAAGATGTGCAGAAACGCTTCGGTTTGCAAAAACTGACCGAACACACCCATGCAGCCGCTTTTGTGATCACGGGCAAGGTGCAGTACACCCTATTGCGCAACAATGTGGAGCGCTTGCAACTGATGGCTGAACAGTATGCCGCCGACAATCAGGGCATGTATCCCGATTCTGCCGATGCCCTGTATAAAGCGGCTTCTCAGCATGGCTACTGGCGCACCCTGCGCAACCCCTTCACCCGCGCTACCAAAGACCTCAGCCAAATCATGCTCGACTACAGCTATTACAACCAGGAGCGCTGGCGCAGCAAAGACTTTGCCGGGGCCGTTTTATATGAAGCCGTGGGCGGCCAAGGCTACCGCATCTACGCCTGTGACGAAAACGGCGAACTGCTCAAGCGCGACAATGGCACGGTCTTGGTGATTAGCAACAAGCTTTAAATTACCAGCTTAACGCTTCAGGTATTTGCGCCAATAAATCAAGTAATGTTCGGAGATGGTCTGGCATAAATTGAGGTTGAATTTTTTTGAGGTTTGGGTACTGACGCTTGATTTCAGCCCAGACCGTTGGGTGAGTCATGTTGTGAATAGGGCTGATAATTGTTGCTAGCTGGGTGCTGGGTGCTTGTTTTTGTTTGGCTGATCGATAACTTTCAAGGGCATTGAGACAATTTTGAAATTCAGTTCGACGGGCAGCTAATAACTCGTCCCGTGTATTGAGTTCAAATAGCTTGAGCGTATACTCAGCTCTTTGCTGATCTCGGGGCCTGAGTTTTGGCCGTAAATTGAACTTAAACGTTCCGAACAAATCCAGTTCTAAAAAATCAAGCGGATCATCTATTCGGGGATTGAGAAGTACAGGTATTCCATGGGGCGGAGGCAGTGGCGAGGATGTATTGATGTCGGTATAGGTGTGTTTTCTTGGCTCAAACACAGCAAATTGATTCGATTTGGGGCGATTGCATGGGGTGCAGGCATAGAGGTAATTATCCCAGACAAAAGCGTAGTCAGGATATAAGCTTTTCGGTCGAAAATGCTCAATATCGGTACTTAAGTTGTCTTCGCAATAGAAACAGCGTTTTCGATGGCCACTGCCTTGTGCCAGAATGTTTCGAATCTCTTGAAAAGCTTGATTCTTTGTGCGTGAACCCCAGTATTGATGAGCATGGGCAACCTGTGCTTCAAAAGTAGGCAAAGTATCGATATCACGCTGTGTTTTTGCTAGGTGTGTGCTGCTTTTGGCTGAAAGGGGCTTGAGCGTTATTTTAAGCATGTTCAACGAGTTGGGTTGGGAAAATTTGTTGTAAAGCCTCCCACTGCTCTGTTTCGGTGATGCTCAAGGCTTCACCATGCAATATCTTCTGATTGAGTTGTGCCAATTCATCCAATTTATCGTGTCCCGTTGCTGAGCGGGTGACTTGCTGACCAAATGCCTGCGTGCCATAAGCGTCTAGGATATTGCCATAGATCAGACGGTCGCGCTCAGTACCTGATATTTCCCCTGAAGGCTCTGTGCTACCGGGGGCTGCCAAGCGCCAAATGGATCCACCTTGAGCAACCGCTCGACATACCAGTGGGCTATGGGTTGTGACAATAAACTGCATGTTCGGAAAACAGCGCCGGAACCACTCACCAATCCGGGTTTGCCAAGTGGGGTGAAGATGCGCGTCGATTTCGTCAATTAAAACAACGCCAGGCTGTGTAATCGACATTTGTGTTCGTTGTGTGACATGATTTGTTACCACATCTGGTTGGAAAACGATATCTGCGCCGTAGGTTTTCACCAACTGCCGAATGAGTTCAAAGGTTAAACTCAAAATTGAGCGATAACCATCACTCATTTCAGTCATGGGAATTAAGCGATTGGCCCCGTCACGGCAGAAAACGCCTTCAGAATTCACTTCTTCAACGCGTGAACCATGAGGCAGAAGCCCACTCAAGTCGATGAATTTGAGGATATTATTCAGGGTTTGGTCGCGATTATCTTCTAACTGTTTAAATTTGAGTTCACGCAACCATTCGATGGCTTCGGTTAATGCAACATCTTCCCCAAATGCGGATAAATAGGCTGCCAGTTTGGGGTTCGAGTAGTACATCTTGTCCCAGTCTTTATTGCCCCCGGTAAAACGGCGGAAGGGGCCGTACGCCACTGAAAACCAGCCCTCGGCATTGCTCCAAATATAACGTCCAGGATCCTGCCCCTTTGTACCTAAATTGCTTTTTAATTCAGTAGTTTGTGGGCTGCGCTGGAATTTGATTTGTGCCTGGATGAGGGGGTCTTTGTTTGTTTTTCCTTGTCCTGCTGCTTTATCGTATTGAAAATCACGCTCAATACTCAGGTTGATTTCTCCTTGGTTCTGGTTGGAAGCTAACCAGTCATTCCAATTTTGCCTTAAAGCAGGCGCTTCTTTGGGACCAGCCAAAGCCAAGGCCAATGAGCGAATCAATGTCGATTTCCCGGCTCCATTGTCGCCAATCAAGACATGCCATCCCGCAGGTTGTTTAAAGCGCAATTCTAAGGATTGAATAGCGCGAATATTCTGAATTTTGGCACTTTGGATATACATGTTAAATCAAGCCTTTATTGGGATCTGCACTTATTCTAGCATGGGCGGCTTGCCTTATTCTCAGTGTCTATCTCTACATCAGGCTGGCTAGGTCTTCTGTCCAAGCTTCCGTCAACTACTCCCGGTTGTTTTGGCGCGGATTCACTTACACCCCTCACGCAAGCGGTATAATGCCTGAAGACTGATTACCGGAGGCCCTTTTTATGCGCTTTTCCACCCGCGCGATCCACGCTGGCCAAGAGGCCGACCCCGCGACTGGAGCAACCATTGTCCCCATTTACCAAACATCCACCTACACCCAAGCCGACATTGGCGTGCACAAAGGGTACGAATATTCCCGCACTGGCAACCCCACTCGCACGGCTTTAGAAGCCTGCTTAGCGGCCCTGGAAGACGCCGAATACGGCTTGGCCTTTGCCACCGGCATGGCCGCCACCAGCACGATCATGGCCATGCTCAGCGCCGGCGATCATGTGGTGGCTGCTGACGATCTGTACGGCGGCACCTACCGCGTCTTTGATAAAGTTTTCCGCCGTTTGGGCCTTGACTTCACCTTTGTCGACGCCCGCGACCCGGCCAAAGTGGCCGAGGCCCTGCGCCCCAATACCAAGCTGGTCTGGCTTGAAACCCCCACCAACCCGCTGTTGCGCCTGTGTGACATTAAGGCCATTGCCGAGATCACTCGCGAAAAGGGCCTGATCCTGGCAGTCGATAACACCTTCATGAGCCCCTATTTCCAGCAGCCCTTAAACCTCGGGGCCGATCTGGTGGTGCACAGCACGACCAAATACATTGGCGGCCACAGTGACGTGGTGGGCGGGGCAATTTTGACCTCAAACGAAGGCCTGTACCAACAGCTCAAGTTCTTACAAAATGCCATGGGCGGCGTGCCCGGCCCCTTTGACGCCTGGCTAACCCTGCGCGGGGCCAAGACCCTGGCGGTGCGCATGCGCGCCCACGCGGAAAACGCCATGGCCGTGGCGCAATTCCTGGAAACCCACCCCAAGATTGCCGCTGTCAACTATCCTGGCCTCGAAAGCCATCCCCAACACGCCCTGGCCAAGGCCCAAATGAGTGGTTTTGGTGGAATGATCTCCTTTGAAGTTCAGGGCGGCATTGAGGCGGGTAAAAAGGTCGCCACTTCCACCCAGCTCTTTTCTTTGGCGGAAAGCCTCGGCGGCGTTGAATCGCTGATTGGGCACCCGGCGACCATGACCCATGCGGCGATTCCCCCAGAACAACGGGCGGCGGTTGGCCTTTCCGACGGCCTGATCCGCATTTCTGTGGGCATTGAAGACATCGAAGACCTGCTCGCAGATTTGGCCCAGGCCCTGGAGCAGGCATGATCTGGCTTGACTGGGTGATTGTCGCCCTCTTTGCCTACAATGTGGGCGGGGGGCTCATGAACGGCCTGGTGCGCTCGCTGTTTAACTTGGCGGCGCTGGTGGGAGCCTATCTGTTTACGCCGCTGGTGCGCCCGCTGGTGATTGCCACGGTGCAGGGGGTCTTTCAACTGGAGCCCTATTTGGCGATCCCAATTGGCGTCGGCCTGACCTGGACGCTGATCTATCTGGGCATCAGCATGGTCGGCAATGCGGTCGGGTACGTGGTCAACAAAACCCCGCTCAAAATTCTTGACCGCCTGTGGGGCATGGGGTTGGGTTTTGTGGTTTCGTGCGTGATTGTCATGTTACCCGTGGCTTTGGTCGAGTCGATCCCGCTGGTGCGCGACCTCAAGCCTGTCAAAGAAGCCATTGCCCA
>DLGM01000300.1 GCA_002482705.1 Cyanobacteria bacterium UBA7694 | reverse complement strand
TCTTTGTCAATACCCTCGACCATCTGGGAGCCACGGTTCACAGCGTGGTCGTCAATCGCATGGACGAAAACACCTTCTTTGCCGCCCTGCGCCTCAACGGCGAAACCGGCGAAGAACTGCGCGAAATCGACGCCCGCCCCAGTGATGCAATCGCCATTGCCCTGCGCACGGCCAGCCCGATTTTTGTCGCTGAAGAAGTCATGCTTTCAAGTGGCATCCCGATCAACCCAGCCCAAGAGGAAAAAGAATCCAAGGAGTTCAAAGCCTTCATTCAGAACCTCAAACCCAGCGACTTCATTAAAAAGTCACGCGAGCGCGGGGACGCCAACTGATCCTTTGATTATCCGCCCCGCACACGCGTGGGCAACACCCTCGGAGGCCGCCCATGGATATACCCAGCATGAACCCCATCCCCCAGGGGCCTATTCAGCGGTCGCCAGCCGGTGTGCCCGATCTGATTCTCAATGTGCCGCCTCGCCCCCAGGCTCCGGCCCAGCAGCCCCAAGCCCCGGCAGCCATGCCCCACCAGGCCCCGGCCCAAGCCGTCATTCAGCACAGCACACAAAACATTATGAATGCGCTGCTGGAAATGCACATGGCCCCCACCCCCCAAAATCAGCAAATTGCCCAAAGCCTGGCCAACTATGGGCATCCGGTCAATAAGGCTACCATGCAGTTGGTGCAGCAGTCGCTCACCAAACTTTCCGATAAAAGTGGGGCCGCCATTGATGCAGCAATTATTCTGCTCATGAAAGACCTGCCTGTCAACGATCGCAATGTGGCAGCCCTCAAACAGCTCATGAACGGGCAACCTCTGCCCCAGCAATTACAAAACCTGCCCAAAGACCTTGGCCCTTTGGCCCAACAGTTGCAAAGCCCAGCCATGCAGCAGGCAGCCACCCAAACCCGTGTACCCACGCCAGCAGTGCCCACAGCCCCCAATCCCGGTACAAACGCGCCGGTACCGGGTACCCCTTTATTACCGGCAACCCCGAGCTCACCTACGCTCCCTGGTCAGACGGGCACTCCCGCAGCCCTGCCCGGGCAAGGGGGGCAAGCAACACCGGCGGCACTCCCTGGGCAAACAGCCCCCTCCGTCATTGCCCTACCGGGAGCCCCCCCCCAAGCAGCAGCCCAAAGCAGCGCTGTACAACAAATGGCCGGACAAGCCCAAGTCATCGAAGATCGGGGCGACACCAGCAAAACCAGTGGCCAAGACTCTGCCCAGCAAATCAATGCCCTGCAAACCACCAACCGCAGCCAGTCGGTACAGGCTCCCCAGGGGACAACCGCCCAAACCCAAGCCCCGACGCAAAATGCCGTGCCTCAAGCCACTGCCCCAGCGGTGCAGCATAATCCCGGTCAGGCCATTGAAGCCCAAGGCTTACAGCTCCATTTGGCAGGTCAAGATATGGCCCCGATTGAAAAAGTGGGGCCCGGCGGCCCCCAGGCCGCCCTGATGACAGAAGACCAATACCAGCAACTGCTCAAACTGCTCGAAAATATTCAGCAGGTCGCCAGTCGTCTTGGGGACAGCATGGCGCTGAAACAGTTTCAACAGTTGCCAGTCCAACATCAGCAAATTATCCAGCTCACGGGCCTACTTGAAACCCGTACCGAAGAGTTTTGGGTGCTGTTTTCTAAGTCTTTTCCCGGTCTGGCCCGCAAAGTGCAGGGCTTACTTCAAGACGATGGCCTCGATCTGTTTACCAAACTGGCCCAGTTAATTGAAGGCAACCAAGGGGAGCTGGCCGCCGACCTACAGCATTTGGGCGATAGCGAAAAAGCCAAGCTGTTAACAGCTCTGCTGCAATTGCTTGAACAAACCGGCTTCCAGGTCGAAAAAGTGCATGCCAATTTTGTTGGGCGCGAGTTACTGACCCAAAATGCCCCGATTCACTGCATTCCTTTGACCATTCATGCCAACCAAGAGCAATACCCCGCTGAACTCTTTATCGAACACGATCAAGACTCTCCTTACCGCAGCGCCGACGGACAGGCCCCCATGAAAATTACCCTGACCCTTGAAACCAAGAACTTGGGCCGGGTAGCCATTGACCTGAGCGCCCTCAAAAAAGACATGAATGTCGATTTACAAGTGCTCAACCGCCGGGTGCAACAAATTGTTCAAGAGCGTCTCGATCAGCTCAAATACAAGCTCGAACAGCACACCTGGGAAGTGCAGCAGATCAACTGCCGTGACAACCCGGAACTCGAAACCCGCCAGACGATGCTGCTGCCCCAAAAACGGGTGGTGCGCAGCTTACAGCGCATTGAAGGTGTGGTCTAATAACGCTTGCGACGGGCTCCACCCGCCCGCATCAATAACCCCTCAAAGCGATAGAGTACCCGTTTGGGCGCAGAGGGACGGGTCGTCACAGGAGCCACCAAACAGGTATGCATCCCCAAATAGGAGCCACCCACAATATCTGTCAGCAGGCGATCGCCAATCACGACCACTTGATCGCTATTGAGGGCCATGTCTTGTAAAGCCTTGAGAAAACCGGTCGGAAACGGTTTGCCCGCTTTGGCCAAGGCCTGGAGTTCGAGGCGGTCAGAGAGCCCGGCAATGTGCTCAGGGGAACGGTTGTTGGAAACGATATAACAGTGGAAACCCATCTCGCGGGCTTGGCGCAGCCAAGCCTGCACCGCCGGAGCCACAATCGCGCTGTTGTGGGTCGTCAGGGTATCGTCCACATCCAGGATCATGCCCCGGATTCCGGCTTCCCACCAGCCCTGGAGATTGATGTCTTCAACGGCCCGGTACTGAAACGTAGGGCGGACCAGCCCGGTCAAACGGCGAATCATGGTTTAGGGCTCTACCTTTGGTTTTTTATGGCGTAAATAGGGTCGCATTTCGGTAATATTGCGCTTTTCACGCTCTTGGCCAGAATGGGGACGGGCCGCAAAGAGCAGATAAAAGAGCGGGGTAATCAGCGGCAAGACGCTATAACGCCCATTGTAGGCACTCAGAGCACAGACCAACATCGAGACCGCACTGGCAATCAGCGTTGCAGCCAACAGCAGCCCCGTAACCAGGATCAACAGGAAGTTATAACCTGTCCAGCCCGACACCAGCATGGTCAACCCCGCTGTGCCCACCAATAACAAGAAGTTGAGAACACTCAACAACAGGGCATGCATCATATGGTAATAGGTGTAATAATTAAGGCGCCAACGCCGCCACAGCAAAAACACCAGCCAGACCAGTGGCACATACACAACTGCGGCAACAGTGCGCTCTTCCTGCGAGTGAAACTCGTCTTTGCTCATAGATGCCCCCTGTCAGAGCCATTATAACAAGCTTGAGCAGCAACACGCATGGAACACAGTGGCAACTCAGAACTGCGGTATGAATCAAAAGCGACTAGATTGCGGCTAACCTGTTCGGTAACTAAAGACGCTTCATAAATTCAGCAAGAAATACATCTCCAAACATTTTGAGGCGGTGCATGGCTAAAACCATCTCAATAGCTCGGTTACGAGTAAGAGTACCGTTATGGTAACCATCCACAGCAAAAAACGCCATATTAGCTGCTTCAACCTGATTTCTGTTTGCAAAATTTCTTGCTCGTTTGTCTTCAATAACAGCCCAAAGCTGTTCTCGTATAGCTAAAGAAATCACTTCCGACTCACCTCTTCCCAGTGGGGGTATTCGTTTTCGCACAAAATCCACCAAGTCTATGGGAGAGACAACACGAACAAGTCTATGTAAATGGTATTTGCTAAAGTATTGGATAATGGTTATCTCATCTTTTTCCACTAACTCTTCTGCAACCGCCCCCGGAATGAGAACGGCTTCAAAGAGTTCGTGATAAAAGCAAAAAAGTTCAGGCTCCCGCTCCAAGCACATAAAAGAGCTGGCGTCAGCTACAACTTTCGGTTTCATAAACCTTTTCTGCGAAAAAGCTCCTGCAACTCTTCGACATCTTCTGAAGTCTCAGGAGAAGATAGAGGGATGCTATTTCTGTAAAGCATCTCATTAAACTCTCTTCTGGTTTGTTGCAATAGCTGCATAATCGCTTCTCTAGTCAATATCCCTTGCGTGTATAAACCAGAGATGAGAATTTCAGTCAGACGTTCTCCTGAAAGCTTCGTAATTTTGGAAAGCTCATCTACAGTCAGATTGTGGTGAGGATTATTCATTAGCATAATTAGATACGTCCACCTACCTATAATTATAGTGAACGAACTCACAAATACAAGATTATCTCTGTAGCAGATATAACCTAAATACAATAACCGTTCATTGAGCCATCACCAGCATATCAAGGGAATGTCAGAAAAACTAAATCCGCAGCATCAAACTGGTGCCCACGCCAAATAAGAGTTGGTCGCCATCACTGCCACTGAACAGGGCATCCCAGGCATCAAAGCGCAATTGGCCAAACAGATCAAGGTACACCCAGGGCAGGACCTGCACCTGTAAGCCGGGCCGCAGCGCCAGCGAAAAACCGCCCACATCGCGCGTTAAATACGCCAATTGCAGACCCAGGTAAGGGTCAAGAATGCCCAGCGGCAACATCGCCCGCCCTTCAATCAGCACTTCAAAGGCATTGTCGACCGGGCTCGTCAACAACGACGCCCCCGTTCCCCAAAAGGGCTCCATGCGATAAAAGGACTGTAAGCCCATCCAGGGAAACCCACCGACCCCACGCTGAGCAATGGGGTCATACCCAAAGCCATCCTGTTTGAACACAGGTCCGATCAGCCAATAGGGTTCAAAAGCCGGGGGAGCTTCCAAGGGC
>DLGM01000399.1 GCA_002482705.1 Cyanobacteria bacterium UBA7694 | reverse complement strand
CTGGGCGTGGCGCAAATCTTCGGCACTGACGGCTTGGTTTACGAGGGCCGTATACAGCTCAGCCAGGGTGTGATCTGGCTGTACGGGGATGCCCCGGGCCTGACAGCCCGCTAAAAACAGCTCACTGCAATGGCTGAGGTGTTGATCCACGATTTCTGGCGGCAGGCTGGCGACGGCTTCTGGAGCGGGAGTGGCGATCTGGGCTTTGGGCCGCACCCGTTTTAACAACTGGTTGAGCACCATGACCAGCAGCAGTGCGCCATAAAAAGTGGGGGTGCGCAAGAGTCCGAGCGCTGTGGCTTGGAAGAGTTCGAGCTTTTGCTCAAAGCTGGTTTCGTTGAGGGTTTTTTGCAGACTTTGGAACAGCAGATGAAGAGACTCGATGCTTTGGGTCCAGATTGAGGCGGGGCGTGTCGCCCCAGTGACTGCTGCTAACTGCTGCGGGGGAGTCGGATCAAAGCGCACCCAACTGCGGGTTTCCAGATCGAGCATTTCGACCCAATCGTGGGCTTCTTTTTCACGAATGACATAGAGGCCCGTGAGCGGGTTGAGGTCCATACTGCGCCAGCCGCTGACGACGTGGGCCGGGATGTTGAGGCTGCGCAGCATCAGCACCATGCCCGAAGCAAACCACGAACACCAACCGGGCCGCCGCTCTTGGATAAACACCAGCGTTGGGTCTTGGCCTGGCGGAATTGGAGGGGCGCTGAGGCTGTATTTAAAATGGTCGTGAAACCAGGCCTCGATTTTGGCGGCTTTTTCGCGCTGGGTGCTGGCTTCAGCGGTAATCTCTTCGGCCAGGGGGCGCAGGGCAGCCCGTAGCCCCGGCTGGAGTGCGAGATTGTCGATCAGGTGGGTGCGCTGCATGTGCTGGATGGGGATCTCGTCGGTATCGCTGCCTGCCAGCAGATAGGTTTTGAGTTCGGCGTTTTGCTGATGCACAATGCTGTAACTGTCCTGACGGGTGGTGGGGAAATAATCCACCCCCTGCACGGTGGCTTCTGCCGGAGCAAATAAGGTGCCGCCCAAAGAAATTTGCGGCGTGATCCGCGCACCCCAAGTGGGGGCCGGTGGCATTTTCGGATCGCGCTGAATAAGGCGGTAACCTTTGCTGTTCAGGCTTTCAGGGGTTGGCCCCAGATAAAAGCGCATTGGCACTTCTCCCTGGCTGGGCAGCCATTGCCCCTGACGGTAGTTGGTGAGCACATTGCCGCGCAGGTAGTTCAAGGGCTGACTGCTGCTGACCAACAGGGCAATGCGGTCAGACAACTCAATTTCTTTGCCCCCTTCTAAGGTGGTTTGGCCACCAAAACCGCTGGTATTGAGGGCTTTTTCCCGTACCAACATTTCCGCCATGAGGTTGGCATAACGCTGATCCACATATTCGGCGACCTTGATTCCGGCCACGCTAATCACCAAAAAGAGTGCAAAACACGCGCCAATTTGCAGCGAATAGCGCCACTGGGGAAATCCCTGTAAACGCTTGATCAGGTTTCCTTGCCACGAGCGCACCAATTGATACAGCAGCAACAGGGAGACAAACCCTTCCACCAGCCAGGTGTAAATCAGTTTATATTTGCTCACTTCCCAGGAAATGCTGCTGAACAGGAACAGCAGCCCCAAAGTGAATAACAGCCAGTCAAAACGGCGACTGCGGGGCAAATACCACTGGGCGACGGCCAAGCCCACCAGGGTGGTGGCCAGCGGGGTCATTTGGCGCAGATTATAAATCGAGACAAAGCTGTCGCTGAGATTGCCATAAATGACGTAATAACAGAACAAAAAGCTGAAGGTGGCGAGGGAGATCAGCCAGCCGGGGCTCAACCGCAACTGCAGCGGAACCACATAGGCCAGGGCACTCAGCAGCGCCGCTACTCCGGCAATGATCATCCGTTCGGTCGACTGCATGCTCCACAATCCCAGGGTTAAGATAAACAACACCAGATACAGCAGGGGGGGGCGTTCAACGCGTTTCATAACATGACCTCCCGCCAGGCCTCCGGGCGAATCACCTGCACATCCCCCCAAGCGGGCAGCACCAACTGTTCCGGGTGGGGGTGGATAATCAGCACCTTCAGTGGCAGGGCTTGCTGCCAGCGTTGGATCAGTTCGGCCCGCTCTGTGTCCCAGGTCAGCAGAATGCACAAAAATGCGCTGACCTGGGGCAGATAACTTTCCAGTTCGGCCTGAAGTTTGGGCATATCCAGGGTTGTTTGCCCTTGGAGGGTGGCCAAAATATCCAAGATCCGTTCTAGGTGACCGAGGGAGCGACCGGCCTGAAAGTGGTAAATTTCACTGCCTGCGGCAAACACGTCGAGGATATATTCTTGGCGACCCATCCAGGCGGCCACGGAAGCGGCCAGGGAAATGGCGGCCTCTAGGGCCGGAGTGGTATTGCCGACGACGGCGGTGTCGAGCAGAATGCCCAGCCGCACAAAATATTCTTCTTGTTGTTCGCGCACATACAGCTTTTGGGTGCGGGCCAAGGCGGGCCAGTGTACCTGTTTGGGATTATCCCCTTCGGCAAAGGGGCGCAGGCCCCGGAACTCAAGCGATTCGCCAATATTCGAGGAAAAAGCCATGCCACCGGGCTGATAGCGCTGGCCAAGGGGAATTTCCAGGCGCTCTAACCAGCGGTATTGGGGGTGGATGCGCAGCCCCTGTTCAATGGGCGCTGAGGCATACCAGCGGTAAATCGCCAGGGGGAAGGTGCTGTAAACATCCAAGCTTGCTAAGGTGTACAAACCACGGGTGGGGGGCGTGTAGGTGACATGTACCGTGACTTCGCCACTGGGGGCGAGCCCGGCGATATGTAAATCGGTCGGCACCACAATCCGTTGGCCACTGGGGGTGCGCAGGCGCAGGTCAGCCTGAAGATGGTATAACCAACGGGATTGCCGGTTGGTCAGGATAAGTTTGAGGCCCAAACGAATGCCCACCTGCCCAGGGGGAAGAGGGGGTAAGCTCACTTGCAGGTGGCGGGGGCGATTCCAAGCTCCGACCACCAAAGGGGCCATACCTGCTCCAAACAGGCTGAGCATGAGGATATAGAGCAGGATATCGGTGCCCACCAACCCCAACGAGGTTGAGAGCATAAATAACAACAGCAGGGCCTTGCCGGTGGCGGTAAAATGGCGCTCATAAAAGCTCTGAAGAATCACAAAGCCATTCTGACGGCGATGCTGGGCAAGCAGGGAGTGCAAGCGCGCCAGCCAAGGGCCCTTGGATGCCCCCATGCTCAGCGGGGCACCGGCAGTTGCTGCAATAATTCCTGGATCAGCTCGGGCTTGCGGCGACCGCTGTAGCGGGCCTGCAACTGAAGTTGCAGACGGTGGGCCAAAACCGGCTGAGCCAAGACCTTGATATCGTCGGGCAGGACAAAGGTGCGCCCTTCTAAAAGGGCGCGGGCTTTGGCGGCCTGAAACAGGGTCAAAGCCCCCCGTGGCGAAATGCCGAGCTGAATGTCCGGGTGTTGGCGGGTAGCGGTGACCAACTGAATCAGGTAGCGGCCGACCGCATCGCTGACGGTTACTTTCCCGGTGGCCTGTTGCAAGCGATAGACCTCTTCGCTGCTGAGTACCGCAGGCAGATCGGCCACCGGGGTGCTGTGCTGCTGGTTAAACAGCATTTCCAGCTCTTGGGTGGGTTCTGGGTAGCCCAGTTGCAGACACATGGCAAAGCGGTCGAGCTGGGCTTCCGGCAGGGGGTAGGTGCCGTGGTGTTCAACAGGGTTTTGGGTGGCGATCACCATAAACGGGGGGGGCAAGGGGCGCAGTTCTCCGTCGATGGTGACCTGGCCTTCGGCCATGGCTTCGAGCAGGCTGGATTGGGTGCGGGGCGAAGCACGATTGATTTCGTCGGCCATTAGCATTTGCGTAAAGACCGGGCCTTCACGGAAGATAAAGCGGTTCTCGCCTGGGTTGTACAGGGCTGTGCCCAAGACGTCCGAGGGCAAAAGATCCGGGGTGAACTGAATGCGCGAGAACTGGCAGCCGCTGAGGCGGGCAAAGGCTTTGGCCAGGGTTGTTTTACCAATGCCGGGGATATCTTCGAGCAGTACATGCCCCTGACTGAGCAGAGCAATGATCAACAGGTCAATTTGGGCTGCCTTGCCCAGGATGACCTGACTGAGCTGCTGGCGGAAGCGTTGCAGCATGTCACTTTGGGTGTCGGTCAGCAGTGGCGGGGAAGTGGGGTTGGGCTGCAAATCAGGCCTCAGATCTGCGGTTGCGGGGTGTCAGGCCCGGACGCAGGGAGAATCGGGAGTTTGAGGGCATCCTCGGGGAGGGTCCCGGTGAGGGTTTTTAAAAACGTCACAATCTCGCTCGTTTCTTGAGGCGTCAGGGGCTGCCCCAGTTGGGTTTCGGCCATGGTGGTGACGGCTTCTTCCAGGCTCCAGACCTTGCCATCATGGAAATAGGGATAGGTCTTTTCAATATTGCGCAGGGAAGGCACCTTGAAGACAAATTTATCAGCTTCGACTTGTGTCTGGGTAAATCGTCCCAGGTCTCGGGCGTGTTTATAGGGTTTGACCACGCCAAATTTTTGCGCCAAAGCCCCTCCGATGGCCGGGCCACTGTGACAGGCGGTGCAACCCTTGGACATAAAGGTTTGCAGGCCTTTTTTCTCTTCGGCGGTCAGGGCTGAGCCATCGCCTGTGAGGAAGGCATCAAAACGCGAGGGGGTGAGCAGGGTGCGCTCAAAGGCGGCAATCGCTTGGGCGGTATTTTCATAAGAGAGGGCCTGCTCCACATTGGGAAAGGCTTTGCGGAAGCTTTCGACATAGGCGGGGATGGAAGACAAGCGTTTGACCACCAGGGCTTCATCGGGCATGGCCATTTCGACCGGGTTGAGAATCGGCCCTTTGGCCTGTTCGGCCAGATCTTTGGCGCGTAAGTCCCAGAATTGGGCGGTGTGGAGCCCGGCATTTAAGACGGTCGGGGAATTCCGTTCGCCCGTCTGGAAGCCATGCCCAATTGAGGTGGGGCGATTATCGACTCCCCAGGAAGCCAGATTGTGGCAGCTATTGCAGCTCAAGGCTCCACTTTTGGACAGGCGGGGTTC
This sequence comes from Cyanobacteria bacterium UBA7694, assembly GCA_002482705.1. GTDB lineage: Bacteria > Cyanobacteriota > Sericytochromatia > UBA7694 > UBA7694 > UBA7694. Next base: position 5,545 of record DLGM01000399.1, on the reverse strand, counting down.
ATGAAAAAGTTGTTTGCCCAGGGCCACTTTGGCGGGCGTAAAACTTTCTGCGCCAGGCATTGTGGGGGGCAGCGGTTTAAACAGGGCGGTGGCTTGGGTATGCAGCGGTTTATCCGCTTCACTGAGGGTCGGCGTTGGGCGGTCGGTGGTTTGTTCTTTGGAAGAGGTTTGCTCACAGGCTCCCAACAATACCAAGCTGGCTGCACCGAAACTCAATACTTGAGACAATCGTTTCGACATGGGTCTGATACTATTCCTTTGACTTTGGAATCAGTGGCTTTTAACCCAATTATAGGCCGTGGAGCAGAATTTGGAAAAGATGATATTTTACAGATTGATACCCCAAGGGGTAACTTAAGCGCGGGAGTCAGGGGCACTCCCGCTCAATATTTTAAAGTTGGGCCGTGGCTGCCGGGGCGGCATTGAGATAGGTCATGCTCTGTACATCCAGCAGATAAAAGCGCTTGTTGTTGGCATACGCTTCCCAAAACTTGATTTTCATGGATGCCGGGTCAAACCCAATGCGCTCATACTGAATCCGGGGATCAAGGCCGTGGCGGCCCGTGGGCACAATTTTGAGCACATTTCCGGCTTCGAGGGTGACTTTGTAGCCCCCTTTGGACAGACGTTTGGCCAGACCGTACAAATCGACATCGTCCGGGCGGTAATTATTATAGGTGATCAAATCATCCGAGGTCATGCCCAGCTCGGTTTTGACAAATTTGAGGGCGCCCCCGGCCTGAACTTTGGCCTTGGTAGCCCCCCCGTTATACAGCAGCTTGACGCCCTTTTTATTGGGGGATTTGGAGTGGTTCAAGACTTCGACTTTGACCGTGTGGGGCGGTTTGCCAGATACTTTCATGGTGATGGCACTGGCTTGGCCCGAATTGATATTGGTTTCGTGTTTGACGACAGTGGCTTCAAAACCGGGGCTGCTCATGACTTTGCCCATGAGCTGTTTGAGGGTGGCACTGCCATCGGCGGCAGCTACCTGGAACGGGGCGGAAGGGCTATTGGCCAAGGCAATCGGAGCTGAAAAACAGGTTGCCAGAAGTAAACAGAGAGAAAGCGTAGAGCGGCGCATATCGAGCACTCCGTAAGAAAATTTGCCTCTATTCTAACATGCCTCCCCATTTTCGATGGGGCTCATTGTCCTGAGTTGGCAAGAAGATCAAAATCACAGTGCCAATGTGAGGCAAAGGGATTGTTATTTTATTTACAAATGTTAATATTTATTCACAAATGTTTACAATTAAAATTTGAAGGAGACCGCTTATGTCGCATACTTCCCAAGTTACGATAACGGCCCTGTGTTTGGCTACTCACCTGACGTTGGTTGGATGTACCCCGAGTGGGGAAGGGGGAATTCCCACTTTCCCATTCGCTTCCGAAGCCCCCTCTACCACAGGGCCTGCCCCTGTGACCCCGTCTGCGACCCCTGCGGGCAGTGGCAATATCACAACGCCAAGCGCTACCGGACAACGTCAGGCGCGTATTTATAAAGTGTTACAGCACGGGCTGAGCGCCAGTGAAGCCAGCAGTTTAGCCGCCAGTTTCGGGTTAAAGAACGTGACGGTGGCCGAAGACGGCTCACTGCATTTTATCGACCCCAATCGGTTTCAAAGGCTGCCCCTGAAATCGGATCAGCGCTTGCAGGTCCAACAGGTCAAGGAACCGGTACGCGCCGAAACCATTGACCGTGTAGAGCTGTCTAAGGACATTTTAACCAGCAATGAAGACGGTGAAAAAACCGTGATCGAAGAAATCGATTTTGACACCCTGGCAAAAACGGAGGCCCTGTTACCGGAGCGCGTTTTGCCGCTGGCGCAAAACGGTTTTAATAAAGCGGGGCTTGAACCTCAGGGTAAATGGGAAACGGGGCACACGGAACTGGAGGCCCGCACCAAAGACGGACAAAGTTTGGCCCAGATCAAGCTCGACACCCAAGTGTATGAAGTGCCTGTTTTGGCGGGCATGAAGCTGGTGGGGCCAGGGCAAAAGGTGAAAGTGGTGTTTGACACCCAGGGCAATGTGACACAACTGGTTTATAATACCCGCCGTTTACAGGCCGGGGACAGTGTCTCCATCATTGCCCCGGAAGAGGCCGAAAAAATGGCTTTGGCCCAATTCACGGGCGAAGTCAGCCAAGCCCGAATCAGCAGTGAACTGGTTTATTATACGCCCCCACTTTCAGAGCGGGTGCAGTTGATTTATCCCCATTACCAGCTTCAGGGCACCCTCATGGTCGATGGTAAAAGTGTGGAAATACGCTCCGTGCTCATTCCAGCGGTACAATCCGGGCTTCAGGTCGCTTTGGATGCTTCGATTCAAGAGGGCCAGGTGCGGGCAAAGGCAGATGTCAGCGGTGGCAATCCACCTTACCGCTACAGTTGGAGTTCAGCCAACAGCAGCTTAGAGACCGACCCAGCCCAAACGGGTGTAGAATATCGCCTGAACACCCGCAATAGCCCCACCGAAGAAGTGGTATTTCTGACCGTCACAGATGCCAATGGCCTGACACACACGGTACAGAAAAAACTTAAAATTGACGACCTCAAAACCGTTCAACCCTTAGAAAGCGTTTTTCTGACCCAGTTGGGGGGACGCAATGACGTGGGCACCGAGTGGATTGGCACCTCCCAGGGCTTGTCCGGTTCCCGTGACAATGCCAATGGTTTTGTGCAGGGATTCCGCAGCCGGGGCGTACATGTCTCGTTCAATTTTGGCGACCACGCCGCCTGGGAACGCGACTTTAAAATGAACAGTCGGGGCGGCAATGCGACCAACTATGCGGATAATGTCGATTTGCTCTTTTATACCGGACACGCCAACGGCAATGGTTTTACCTTCCCCGGAAACCGTGACGATGGCTGGCTGACTTATCCAGATGCAGGTTATGGCATGAATGACCTGGAGTGGATGGTGATTGCCGCCTGTGGGCCGCTGCAGCGCATGAGCGACGGTGTACACGTCTTTGATCGCTGGGGCCCGGCCTTTCGCGGGCTGCACATCTTAATGGGCTACGCAACGGTCAGTGGAGATAACCGCGTCGAAGGGGAAAAATTCTCCCGCTATCTGCTCCAAGACCGCATGAGCATGCGCCAAGCCTGGGCCAAAACCGCCACCGAAGTTCAGTCTTCGAGCGTGATTTACAGCTATATGGTGCCGCTGGGCAGCGGATGGATCAGCAATTTTAATGACCACTTCTGGGGGCGGGGCAGCGTCGGCCCGGATATTTCCAACCCGATCGGTTACCTGCTGATACAGTCACCCAGCTAGTTTGACGACAACAACAGCTCCTGAATCTGGCAGGGGCTGTTTTGTTTTATGCTGATACACATATAACAGGAGGTTGCTTATGTTATCCCTTCACCATGTCCAGATTTGTATTTTGCCGGAACAGGAACAGGCTGCCCGCGACTTTTATTGTGGCCTCATGGGTTTGCCAGAGGTGCCAAAACCGCCGAGCTTACAAGGGCGGGGCGGGTTTTGGCTGCAAATCGGTGACCAACAGGTACATGTAGGCCTTGAAAGCCCTGCCTTCCCCAGCGGCAAAGCCCACATAGCCTACCAAGTCGATGATTTGCCCCGCTGGCGGCAACGCCTTGTCGCGTTTGGCCTGAAGGTTTTGGAAAGTATTCCCATTCCTGGTTTTGATCGCTTTGAAACCCGCGACCCCTTTGGCAATCGCATGGAGTTCTTACAGTGCATAGACATTCACCCATAGGCGAGGCTATAATGAGTCCAACTCTGCCACGGCCGCTTGGCCCGCAGCAGACCTGCATGCCGGCGTTGATCGCAAGGTTTTCATGCGACGGTTAGATGTGAATCCCGCTAGGTCCGGAAGGAAGCAACGGTAAGCATTGATATCGGGTGCCGTGGAATCACCGGGCGGGAGTCGGCACACCCAGGTCACTCTGGCTAGCCCTAGGGCAAAGTTATTATTTTGCACACAGAGTGTGGGGAGTATCCATGGCGCAGCAAAATTCCGGGGCCGATAATACTGTACCTAAAACCATTGGTGGCTTTAACATTCCCAAAGCCGTCATCGAGAACAAAGTCGACGTTCTCACTTTCCTCGAAATTCTGGTGCGTAAGAACATTATTACTCCTGAGGAGCTTGACTCGGTACGCGCTGCGGTGGTGGCCCACCTCAATATTATGTACCCGGAGCTGCAGCTCTCTTATACCACTCCTGAAGCCATGGCTTCTCAGGCTCCCCTGCCCCAAGAGATGACAACCCAAGTGGCCCCTGCTCAGGTGACGCCCGGTGCTGCTGCCCCAGCGGCTCAGGTTCCCGCTGCTTCCGTGTCGAGCTTTGCACCTCCGGCCAAAACGGCTACTCCCCCCCCTCTCTTTCACCAAGCTCCCCCGCCTAAATTTATTAAATAGCAAGCGTGCTGCGCAAAGACTATTACCAGATCTTAGGCGTTGACAAAACCGCCACGCCGCAAGAGATCAAAAAAGCCTATCGTAAACTTGCGCGCAAATACCACCCGGATGTCAGTGGTGACAACCCTCAATTTCGCCAGCGTTTTAATGACGTGACCGAAGCTTACAAGGTGTTGGGTGACCCGGAACGCCGCAAAATTTATGACGGCGGTGGCGTGGAGCAAGCCTGGTTTAATGAGAGCAATTTTGGCAATATCAAAGACATCTTTGAAAAAACCTACCGTCAGCAGCAGGAGCAGGCCAAAAGTGAAGGGGCTTCCGAACGTCCCAAAACGCCCCCCAAATCCTCTGCTGGCAAACAGTCTGACAAATCCCGGTTTAATTTCGGGGATATTTTCAGCCACATTGTCGACTCGGTGCAAACCCGCCTAGACCCGGAAGACAAAGAGCCAGAAACGGTCAAAAAAAAGCCCAAAGAAACCAAAGCTCCCAGCCTTGATATTGAACAACCGCTTGAAATCACCCTTGAGGAGGCCTGGAAAGGCACGCGCAAAACCGTGAGCATCAAGCGCGAAAAACCCTGTGTACTCTGTGGGGGCGCGGGTCAAGTCAGTGGTCAGAGTTGCCACAATTGTTTTGGCAAAGGCATTGTCCAGTCTTCGCGCCGGATTGAAGTGGCCATCCCCTCCGGGGTGCGGACCGGTTCAAAAGTGCGCGTCAGCGGTGAGGGCAATAGCCAAGGGGATCACAGTGGCAGCCTGTTTTTGCGGATTGAGCTGGCTCCGCACCGGTTTTTCCGCGTCGAAGACAATGGTGATCTGCACTGCGATATCCCTGTGGATGCGGCTGAAGCGGCTGTTGGGGCCGCTTTTTCGGTACCCACCCTGGAAGGTTCCGTCAAAATGCGCATTCCTGCCGGAACCCAAAACGCCCAGGTTTTTCGCCTGCGTGGCAAAGGGCTCAAGCCCTTGCGTGGCAGTGAGCTGCCCGGTGATCAGTATGTGACGATTAAAGTGATGGTTCCCAAATTTTTGTCCCAGCGTGAGCGTGAGCTGTATGAAGAGCTACAGCGGCTGGCCCCGGATGTGCGGCGCGATCTTTATCCCTAGCCCCTGACCCGTGGTATCTTGGAGGTACGATCTCAGCTTAACTT
>DLGM01000006.1:9759-9961 GCA_002482705.1 Cyanobacteria bacterium UBA7694 | reverse complement strand
GGCCACAGCGACATGCTGCTGGCGGATGCGGGCTCCGGGGTCGCCACCCTGGGCATTCCCGGTAGCCCCGGCGTGCCTGCTGACGTGGTGTCCAATACTTTGACCACGGCCTTTAACGACCTCGATGGCGTGCGTCGCCTGTTTGAAGCCTATCCCGAAGATATTGCCGTTGTCGCCCTTGAGCCGGTTGCCGGTAATATGG
>DLGM01000006.1:9513-9741 GCA_002482705.1 Cyanobacteria bacterium UBA7694 | reverse complement strand
TGTACCCAATACGGGACGGTCTTGCTCTTTGACGAAGTCATGACCGGGTTCCGCCTCAGCTTGGGCGGGGCGCAAGAGCGCTTGGGGGTGACCCCTGATCTGAGCTGTTTTGGCAAGATCATTGGCGGGGGTTTCCCGGTCGGTGCTTACGGTGGTCGCCGCGACATTATGCAGCATCTGGCTCCGGCTGGCAGCGTCTATCAGGCCGGGACCCTGAGCGGGAACAAG
>DLGM01000006.1:0-9483 GCA_002482705.1 Cyanobacteria bacterium UBA7694 | reverse complement strand
CCCCGGTGGCCATGCAGGCCGGTGTCGCTACCTTGCGGGCGCTCAAAGACCACCCGGAATATTATGCCCAACTGGAGCAAAGCGGACAGTTTATCGCCCAAGGCATGGCTGCCGCTGCCGAACGTCACGGCGTTCCAGTTCACGTGACCGTATTGGGCTCGATGTTCTGTGTCTTTTTCACCGATCAGGAAGTGTACGATTACGCCAGCGCCAAGACCTCGAACACCGAGGCCTTTAAGCAGTTTTTCCATACCTTGTTGGAAGAAGGCGTATATTTTCCCCCGGCGCAGTTTGAGGCCTGCTTTATTGGCACGACTCACTCCCAAGCCGATTTGGAACACACGCTGGCAGCAGCGGATAAAGCCTTTGCGCGCTTGAAGCGCTAGCTTTTAGGCTCCGAGTTTCGCTACTGAAACTCGGAGCTGGCATTCAACATACGACAATGGCTCAGGATGACTGTTGCTAAACAGAGCATGTGGGCAAACCCTGATCGACCAACCTCCTGCACAACCGTACCCCATCCGGTTGACCGAGATCAATTTTGCCGTTGGCTCGGGTCAATGCATTTCTGTTCCTGTTGGCTTACGCTAAGAACATCAACAGTTCAACAGGATACACATTCGCCATGCCAGATGCCATTCTCGCTGGCTGTGATGAGCGCTTACTGGCTTCCACCGCCGCGATCTTAGCCGAAGAGGGCTATACCCCCCATATTTATACTTCAGGCCCGGCGCTGATGGCTGCTCCTATGGGGGATTTCATCGTATTTGTGGGCAACCTCAGTGATCAATCTGCGGAAACCGCATACTTCCATATGCACCAGCATGCCACAGCAAGCCCCTGGGCCACCTTGTTTTTATCGATTGATCACCGTCAGCAGGCCCACCTGCGCCGGGTCGGAGTTGCCCGCGACTCAATCTATAATGGGCCTCTTACCCCCGAAGATATCGCTACCTTTTTACACAAGCGCGCAGCCTTTTACCGTGAATTTATCGAAACCCTTCAATTCCGCCACTATTTTTCAGGCCTGATGCAGGAGATGGGCCTCAGTGAACTCTTTTTTCTGATTGCCCACTATCAAAAGAGCGGCATTTTAAATTTGCGTGGCCAGGCTCATTGGGAGCTGTTTTTCCGCCATGGGCAGTTGGTACATGCACTTTCGGATCAGAAGGGCACCGTGACCCGCGATTTTCAAGCGTTATTTCGCCTCTTTAGCGAAGCCGCTGAGCAAGAAGTTTTGTCTTTTGAATTTATGGGGGATGTGGAAGCCCCGGAGGTGACCCTGCGTGAGCCGATAACCAGCCTGATTGCGCGTGTGTTTCAGATGCTGGAACAGCAACGGATTCCCTCGTTGCGAGATACCTTGATGCTTCCCAAAGCACGCATTACACAAACGGATGTGACGCAACAATACAAAAAGGTGAATATGATTATGGGTAACGAAACCATGGATAAAGCAATTGAGATCGGTGCCAACACCTATTGGGTCAGCCAGCGGGACCCCAATAGTTTATTACAAACCAATACCTTTTTACGGGTATTTCGCCATGGGGACCGCACCATCAATCTCTTGATTGATCCCGGCCCGCTGGAGTTTTTCTCGACCATCTCCCGTAAAGTGGGTTCGCTGATTGGGGATATCAGCCGGGTCAATATGTATTCAATCAACCACCAAGACCCGGATGTGGGCATGAACTCGACTTTTATTGCGCGCATGAACCCCAAGTCGGTGTGTCTGTGTACCGAAGACACCTGGCGCTTGGTCAAATTTTTTGAGCTGCCGAAACAGTCGTTTAAAAATGTCTATGGCTTTCAAAATCACCAAGTGTCTTTGGCCACCAGTCGTCACCACGTTTTAGAGTTTGTGCCGACACCCTATTGCCACTTTGTGGGGGCCTTTGCCATTTATGATCGGGAAACCCGCATTTTGTACACGGGTGATTTGTTTGGCGGCTTGAGCCCAGCGGGCAACCTCAGTTTGGTCGCCACTGAAGAACATTGGGAGGGGATCAAACTCTTCCATCAGATCTATATGCCCTCTAAAAAAGCGGTCCAAAATGCGATTGACAATATTCGCGCTTTGCCTGAGCCCCCCTTGATGATCGTACCCCAGCACGGGGCCGTTTTGGCCGGGCAGGTCATGGAAAACTTCTTGCAGCGCCTGTACAATTTGGACATGGGCATGGACCTGTTTGAAAAAGGCCCGGAAAATGCCTTGATTCCCAGTTATCTTGAGCTGATCAGCCTTTTGTATGAGCGTTTTGTGGCTGCTGCGGGCGCTTCTGAAGCCGAACGTTTATTCCACTTTGGGGATCGCAACCAAGAGCTGTTTTATCTCACCGACCTTCAGTTAGATGGCATCCGCACCATTTATTCACAGCCGGAGCAAGCCCTCAATGCCTTGTTGAGTGTCCTGTGCCGCTACGAGGACCGGGGTCTGGTCAATGAACTCAAGTCGCTGGCGGTCAAAGAGGCTCTGCTCCGTCGCCTGCCAATGCCGATGGCCCATCTTTATGATGACGGGGGGGCGGCGAGTGCTTCTCCCTTCATTGCCGCCCCGGAAGAGGACGTGTTCGCTGGGGTTTAGCGACTGGGGTGTTCTGTGATAAGCAGAATGCCCTAGCGGGGGATAGTTCCACTTAATTTGATCAATGATTGTGTTGTGGCTGGTAAATAGTGGCTTTTTTCTGCGTGACCAGGTTCAGCATATGAAATCTCCCCTATTTTGATGACAGTCATGCAAGGCTACTTGGGGATGAGCCGATACAGTGCTTTATCCCCTCCGGTACACAGGTATTCCCGATGCTGATTTATCGCTTTTGGTTGTATATGGCCTTTTATAGCGCTGCCGTTGCGCTTATGGGGACGTTTATTTCAGCTCTAGCTGGAAATACGGTCGATTTCATGAAGATGATGTTTCCGGGTTTTCTGGGGGGCTTGGGCTTGTGGAACTGGCTGCACAAGGCTGAAGAGCCCCTGTGGCGCAACAGCGGCATTGGCTGGCCGGAACGTTTGGGTACCACTTTTGTATTGTTGCCGGGCCTTGCCCTTTTGGCTTGGTGTTGGCTGGAAGGGCGAATCTCCCCGGAGCTAGGCGGAGGCATTGGCGCTGCCATTGTCGGTGGGCTGTTGCTCTTTCATGTATGGTTATTGCTTCAGGCCCAGGAGCGTAGCCCGTTAGACGTAAGGCAATTAGAGGCAGATGGTTTTTTTCAGCATTTTGGGGCTCGGGCAGTATTAAAAGGGGCTTGGTTAAACTGCCAAAAGGGCGAAATCGTTGCGCTGTTAGGGCGTAATGGCTCTGGGAAATCGACCCTGTTACAGCGCATTTATGGCCTGATGGTACCAGAGAGTGGGAATGTGCGGATCGATCAGCTATGGGTGGCCAAACCGTGGCGGATTGACGGGTTGATGGCCTTTTTACCCCAACAAGGTTATTTGCCACGTGAGTGGAGTGTGAAACATGCACTGCGTTGGGGGTCTCCCTATGCGGATGTGCGTGAGCAATTGTGCCAAGACCCGATCATTGCCAGGGTCTTGCGTCAGCGCATTGGACAGCTTTCCACCGGGGAGCGCCGTTATTTGGAGCTGCATCTGTTATTGGCTCGTCAACCGGCTTTTTTACTGCTGGATGAGCCTTTTGCCGGGGTCGATCCGCTCCACCGGGAATTTCTGCGCAAAAGCCTGATAGCGGCACGTGCGACCTGTGGCATTGTCCTGACGGATCATGCCTGGCATGAAGTCATGCAGGTGGCAACCCGCATGATTTTGCTGCGCGGAGGGCAATGTGAAACCGTTGAAGACTGGGCAGCGTTGATGCGCTTAGGTTATTTGCCGAGCACCGCCGATTTGACGCTTCAGGAATGACCTTTTCCGAGCTTGCGGCACAGGTTGCGCAGTTGCAGTTGTTCGTCGCCAGATAACACGCCCATTTCAGCGGCAACAGCAGCGGCGTGGCGTGGGAAAATCTCGCTGATCAGGGCGCGGCCTTTGTCCGTGAGGTGGACGGTAATAAAACGCCGATCTTTGGTATCGCGGTGCCGTTCGACCAACTGCTGTTTTTCGAGGTTGTCGATCACCATGGTGATATTGCCCCCACTTTTGAGCAGCTTGGTGGCCAGCTCTTTTTGGCACATGGGGCCAATATGCAAAAGGGCTTCGAGCACGCCAAATTGGCTTTCGGTCAGCCCATGTTGTGTAAACAGGGTTAAACGCCCTGTCAGTGAATCAACGCTGCGAATCAGGTTGATATAAGCACTCAGGGCCTCAACTTCACTGGCGGTTCCTTGGTAATGTGTTCCCATAATTCAGTTAATTTCAAATTGTTTGATATTAAATTATCATGAATGAAGAACGATTGTCAATCATGCCCAGGAACTAGTGTTCGCCAAATGTCACTAAGCTGCCAAAACGCCCGGAAGATTCCCACTGATAGGTGGGGCCTTGCTGAGCCCCTGCGGTTTTGGGGTTAAACCCGACCAAGGTGTAAGCGGCTTTGAGTTCGCGGGTCGGGGTGAAAAACGCCACCGATTGCACATCGGCGTATTTGCGCTCACCCAGGATGAGGGTATTGCGCTGATTGAGGAAGAGGAAACCTTGCAATTGTTCACCGTGGTGCAGAGCATATACCAAGGGGCCGTCATCAAAGGTCATGGGGCGGGCTTGATAACGTTGTTGTAATTGACGTGCGAGGCCGGTCATAAAGGCTTCGTAAGCCTCCACAACGCCGTTGCCGGGCAAACCTGTAATCAGTTCAAAAGAAAACCCGCAGCGCCTTACGGTGGCGGGATGCTGTGTATCCGCAGATAATTGACGGCTTTGGGTCACTGGGCCGGAATAGTTGAGGTTCATGCCCGTTTGCCCTCCGGCAGCCAGAATGCGCAATTCGATGTTTAAATCGTTGCGGGTAAGGGCCGTCCCCAAAAGTGAAAAGAGCCAGGCCTGTTCACCTTGGGTTTCAAAGCGCAGGCCAAGGGCTTGGGGGTGGAGGCGGAAATAGTCGATGTCACGACGTTTGCTGGTCAGATCCGCGTAGGCTTGGGCGCTTTGATACAAGGGCCCAAATACAGCTTGTGGAAGGGCTTCAGGAGGGATAACCTGAGCCGTGAGAGGGGTTGTTGTTGGCTTGACTGATTGGGCTTGCAGCGCTGTAGGTGATGGTGGCACCGGCACGGTGGTACATGCACTCAGTCCGAGACACCCGGTCAGAAGCCAACGATTAAATCTCACGCTGACTCACCACTCGGTGGTGCGGTTTCTTGCGGCGGAGTGAGATTGCCCAACGCGTCGAGGCGTGAAGCAATGGCACTCAGGTGCTGGTTTTGCACATCAATGGCCTCTTTAATGCCGTAGAGGATCTCGGCAATGACAAAAAGGTGAGGCGTTTGGCGGTCAGAAAGGTAGCCGTAAAGTTCGTTAAATTTGCTCATAGCGTGATAGAGTTCCTATCCTTGCCTAAGCACAGATAAGAGATAAGGATGAAACATCCTGAGTCTCTGATGGCTTTAGGTGTATTCACCCACCATACTAGCATAATCACCCCCCCTCAGCAATCGGCTGACTGAGGCTCAATTTCCAGAATTTTGGACAAAAAAAAGTCAAGGATTCTATTCCTTGACCCAGGGAAAGAGTTTAAAAGTGGATTAAACTATTGTTCTTAATGTAAGGCCTTGTGTGTCAGGACTTTGCATATGCAAAACTTTGACATCTTTTTTACATTGTAGGCACTTTACTTTCATATCTTACCCTCAAATGTAAAGAAGTGTAAATAGTCTGAAACAATAAATTAACCATTAATACGGTTATAGGCCTTGTTGCTAAAGAGTTGCGCAAATTGTAAAAAAATATTGGCAGACGCTCTAGATTTTAAATTTGATGATCAAAAGAAGCGCGAGGTTCCTCTTCATCGATGGCCTCAGGAGGAGAGAAGGGGGGACGTTGATAGGGCGGCTGGGGTGCTGGGGCAGTGGCCGCCATGGGAGGGGGAAGCTGGCGCAGGGTATTTCCCAATTGTTCAGCCCAACTGCGGAGCACGGGCGCAAACGCAGTTATGCGCGTTTGCAGAAGGGTTTGTTCAATCTCCAGTTGCCCGGTACTGCTTAAGCGTAGGCCTGATCCAAGAGGGAACCGGGCTGTCAGCATCTCCTCTAACTTCACTGGGGGAGTGCTCCAGGTGTTAAGAAGAGTCTGAATGGCATGTAAGGTGTCGAGAATGGGCTGCCATGCCAGCATGGGGGCTGGTATGTGAATGGGGCTGAGCCCGGAGGGATGTGGATGAAGGGGCTGTTGTTGGCTGTCATTGAGCGCGGTTACGGCGAGCGGACGTTCGGGATCATTGAGCGTCAGTTGGATGTGACCTTGGTGGATCTGGGCCTCGATACCCGTGAGGGCTTTGCGGCTATTGATACGGGCCAATAAAATCGGGCCCAGGCTTTCGGGAGTGTGTTCTTGGCGCGAGAAACGTCCCAAGGGGATGGGAATATTGTTGAGCACAAGGTGTCCCAAATCGACCCATAAACGTTCTGGGTCCACATATTCTGGGCCTTGGGTGACCCCGTCAGGGAATTGTAGGGGCAGGGCTTCGGTTCCTGAGGGCAAAGCGGGTAGCGGGAGATTTTGCAAATGGATCAGGCCCTCGGAACCGGGCTTTTGGTGACGCAACACAAGGTGGTTGTGAGTGTCAAAATAAGCGCTTACCCCCGTTTTGGGGCTAAGGGCGTGGATCTTTTCCAGAATGGCTTCCGCTGCCAGTTCGAGAGTGGGTGTATACAAGTGGCTGGCGCTCAAGCAAAGGGTTTCACCATTGAGGCTAAAGTGTCCCCAAAAGGTAGCGGGGGAGCGTCCGGGATGCTGTTGGGCATCAAGGGTCGATTGGCCTGTTTTCAGGCCCAGAGGGCAAATTTTGCCGTTCTGACCCGATTCAACGCGCAGTTGGGCTACCCGCAGATTGAGCCCGGCGGTGCCCGGCTGTCCGATCAGGCAGAGCTGATCCCGTTCGCGGCGGCTGTTAAACCCCAGGGCCGCAAGTTCATAGTCGAGAATGGTGGCCATAAATTCTAAGACTTGGGAAACCGGGTTTCCAGCTGCAAAGGTATGGAATTGTCCGGGTTGAATGGTGTGTTGTCCTAAGACTTCTCCCCCTTCATCTAAAATCTCCCAGACCATGGTGGGGAATTGGTAAAGGGTGTTCGGCTGGATATGGCTCAACGGTGGCAAACGCAAACAAGCGGGTTGCCCAGGATGCTGGGAGAGACGCAATGGATTGAGGGAGCGGATCTCGGCATAGGTATGGCGCTGTTCATCGGGAGAAAACCCCTCGAAAGCCAAGGGCTCTGGGGCCAGCCACTGTAAAGGGAGCGCGGGGGGAGGAGTTGCCAGCAAGGTGGCCAAGTGGGTCAATAAATCAGCCAGGTGGGAGGGGGAGGGTGTCATCGATTCTAGACCTCTCTGCTCTTGGAGTCAGGCTGGACGGTATTATATTCCTGGCTCACTGCGCAGGGCATAACCTGCTCCTCGCACAGTATAGAGGAGCTTAGGCTGATCGTGGGCGGTTTGTAATTTGCGGCGCAGATTGTGAATATAGACTTCGATAATATTGTCATCGCCTTCAAAATCCCAGTGCCATACCGATTCCAGGATGCGTGGTTTGGACAAAACCTGATTGGGGTGACGTAAAAAATACACGAGTAAATCAAACTCTTTGGCCGAAAGGTTAATGCTCTTACCCGCTCGCCAGACTTCTCGGGTTTGGGTATCTAAGACCAGGTCGGCATAACGCAATCGCATTTCACCCATGAGGCCAATGCGCAATTGTGCCCGAACGCGGGCAAAAAATTCATCCACATGGAAGGGTTTGGTGAGGTAATCATTGGCTCCCGCATCCAGACCTTCGACCCGTTTTGAAATTGCACTTTTGGTAGTGAGCATCAGGATGGGGACTTGCGAAATCGAGCGAATGCGGCGACAGACTTCAATGCCGTCAATTTCGGGCAGCATCAGATCCAGCACGACCNNGGGTTGTGCTGGTGGAGTAAGACCAAGCCTTTGATGCCGTCAGAGGCTGTCACAACCTCATAATGCTGCGACTCCAACTGGACGGTAACCAAGAGCGAGGTATCAGGATCATCCTCAATTAACAGGATCTTTTTCATGAAATGGTCAAACCTTAAGTAGATTTCAGGTTCGATTCAGGCAGCGTTCAGTTATCGTGCTTAGAATCAAATTAGCAGTTACTTAATCCAATTGTAATCACAAGCCTCTCTTAAAGAATACCGAAAGTCGTTAATACGTGTCAAAACAACTCAAACGGGAACTCCCCCTCTACCGGATTCTGGCCCCTAGGCTGAAGCCTACGGCCAATCTGCGAATAACTTAGGCGAATACGCAGCAAACTCCACCAGGAGTTTCTGTTCCCGTATCCAGGGGAGGGCTATATGCCCTCCTTTTTTATTGGCAATGCGACGAATTATTAAGAGATTGTTTTTTTTATGTTTAGTTAAGCAAATAGGGTATGTCTGTTGACGAAAGAAAAAACAACCCCCCGTCTACCTTGTTGAACAATATCCGAAGGAGCCCTTTCTATTATGGCCATTACCTGGGTCGCACTTACCAATTCCCTTGGTATTTCCAACGCTACAACGCTGCTTGCTGCCGCCTACGAATCGCGAGCTACCGCCATCGCACGCCTGTTTGTGCCAACGGTTTCGTTTGCGGGTGATACGGCACAAACGGCTACGGATGGCTCTTTTAATACCAACAATACTTCGGTGCTGCGTTCTGCCACGGCTGTTTAGGCCACGCCTACCAATATTCTCAATGCGGGCAACGCGGCGGTCGGTGCTGCTAACCAAGTGACGGCCAAACCCCTGATCATCAAAGTGCGCCGTGATCCCTTTACCGGGGATGTCCTCAACTACGGGGTCTTTAATGCCGACGGTTCAGTCCCTGGCCAAGTGGCTCGTTATAGCCCAGGGACTGCGGGAGACCCCTTTGACCCGAACTTCAACCCCCGTTATCTGGTGAACCGCATGCGGGGTGAAGTGTATCTCAACAACAATGCTGGTATTGCTGGCGTCAACTTAGACGCTGCTCCGGGGGCCGAGTTAACTCCCGCTGCAGTGGGAGAAGACAACGTCATTGCCATTGTCGAATTTAAAGCCCTAGAAGGGGCTGCCCTGAGTGCTGCTCAGCAGGCTGCCAGTGAGCTTTCGAACGTGATTCAGTCCCTTGCGACCCTGATTCGGGGTTTTAAAGACTCCGAGCGCAACTTGTTTAGCGCTATCCGCTAACTTTCGAACCAATCGTCAATCAGTCGGCCGCCTGTAAGGGCGGCCTTTTGCTTAGGTGGATGTATGCAGCGCGTGTGCAATACACTTTTGCAGGTAATCGTGTGCCAGTGTTCGGTTAAAGTCGCGGGGAATGTGTAAAAACGCGTAGGCCGTGGTGGACTGGAGCAGAGTGTACATCGAAAAGTTGCACACATAG
>DLGM01000419.1 GCA_002482705.1 Cyanobacteria bacterium UBA7694 | reverse complement strand
GGGGGAGCCGTGCTCAGTCCAGATGGTGGCATAGGCCTCTGCCGATTTTTTCGGCCGGGTATTGAGAATAATACCCTTGACGAGCAACAGGCGCGCCAAGGGGTGAATGTCGATCACCCGCTCATCCATTAAAAACTCATCAAGGTAACGGCGCACATCCGGCACCTTGGTGGAGTCGGGAGGACCCAGGTTAATCAGGAGGACAGCGGGTTTAGCCATGGGGGAGGTCACTTTCTCTTGGCGGATCACAGCCGTAATCGGTTTTACGATAGGTAGTTTAGGGCAATTTGTCGGGCATGGCATTGATCAACATCAGGTATGCCACAAAAAAACAGGTTGCTTTGCCCCAGGACCTACCCCCACAAACATAACGCGGGACAAGCTTGCCAGCAACTATTTAGGGGGGCTAAATTGGCGGGAGCTTGTGTTTTGATGGAATACCGCCAAACCGAAAAAATCGTTGACTGCAGCCCAAGTAGACTGGCTCACATACCGGGATACCGATAGTAGCAACCGCATGGAGAAGGACGAAGCAGCAGACAATGCACGGTCTCAAAAGCACGTGTACAAACGTGTTTGGCCACATTGACCTGAGCATACAATCTCCAGCTCAGCACATTGGTAATTGTTCCCCAATGGATTGTGTCCGGGGCATATTGCCATACGCCCGGCCCCTCCCGCCTCACCTTGTGAGTGGGGGCTTTTTTTGGTAGGCTGATAGAGATTTTGCAGACATTTTTCAAGAAAGCTCAGGCCCTTTATGCAAATTGCCATTGGCAGTGATCACGGCGGTTTCGAATTAAAAGAAACCCTCAAAGCCTATCTCAAAGAGACCTTCCCATTTGAGGTGGTCGACTTTGGTACCCACAGCAAAGAAGCCGTGGATTATCCCGACTTTGCCTTTCTGGTAGCCGCCGCCGTCGCCGAAGGCACCATGGCAGTGGGGATTATTATTGATGGGGCAGGCATTGGTAGCGCCATCGTTGCCAATAAGTTGCCGGGGGTCCGGGCAGCCGTATGCAACGATTTATACACCGCCCGCAACAGCCGCGCCCACAATAAGGCCAATGTTTTGACCCTGGGCTCGATGGTCGCTGGACCGGGCCTGGCCAAAGAAATTGTCAAAGTCTGGCTTGAAACCCCCTTTGAAGAGCGCCACCAAAAACGCATCGACAAAATTCTGCATTTCGAAAAAGAGATCTATGGGTTGGGTAAACGCCAATGAACATTGAACGCATCACCGAAGAAGTCACCCGTGAACTGCTCGCCGAGCTGCATCTTGAACAGGCGGCCCATTCTCCCCTGGTGCCCTACCAGCGCATTTTGTTTGTGTTTAGCCGGGCTGACATCGACTTAAACCCGGTGGCAGCCAAACTGAGCCGCTGGAAAGACAAAGCCCAACTGCGGTTGGTGGCCCCCAAATGGGCCGGTTCACTGTGGAGCGGCAACCCCCTGACCCAGGCGGGCTTGACCCTCGAACACACTTCGTTTGAGGCCACCGCAGCACAAATTAAAAGCCTGGTGGATCAAGCGGATCGCATTGTGTTGCTGGGCACCAACCTCAGCATTGTCAACAAAATTTTACGCACCCAGCGCGACCATCTGGCCGCAGGCGTGGTCGTTGAAGGTTTGGCGCGCAACAAGCCCGTAATGGTACTCGACTCAGACCTCAGCAGTGAGCATACCCGCAAACTTCAGGCCCTGGGGTTACATCTGGGTAAGCTGGATGATATCGAACGTGTCTTTCCCTTGCCACCACTGCCCGTCACGGTCACGAGCAAAGCTCCGGCCCCGGCAAATCTGTCCCCAGAACAAGCGGTCAACCACAGCATTGATCGCATTCGCCAATTGATCAACGCCGGAGCCCAACGGGTCGCCACCGCCTTGGGGGAACACCCCGTCCCCAGCGATTTGGCCCGCATGATCGACCACACCCTGCTCAAGGCCGAAGCCACCGAAGAACAGGTGCGCAAACTGTGCGCCGAAGCACGGGAATATACCTTTGCCTCGGTGTGCGTCAATCCCAGCTATGTGGCGCTGGCAGCCCAATTATTAAAGGGGTGCCCGGTGATGGTTTGTACCGTGATCGGTTTCCCGCTTGGGGCCACCGACAGCAAAACCAAAGCCGATGAAACCCGCAATGCGATTGCCAATGGGGCCGATGAAATTGACATGGTGATCAATGTCGGGGCACTCAAAAGCCGCAACCTCAAGGCCGTAGAGGCCGATATCCGGGCCGTGGTGCAAGCCGCTGCCGGTAAAACCGTCAAGGTCATTCTCGAAACCTCGATGCTCAACGACGAAGAAAAAGTGATCGGCTGTCAGCTCTCCGAAAAGGCCGGAGCCCACTTTGTCAAAACGGCTACCGGTTTTGGCCCTGGAGGTGCCACAGAAAACGACGTGGCCCTGATGCGCCGCACCGTGCGCCGCGAGATGGAAGTCAAAGCCTCGGGCAGCATCCGTGACACCGAAACGGCCATGAAAATGGTGCGCGCTGGGGCCACTCGCATTGGTGCCAGCGCCAGTATTGCCATTGTCACCGGCAAAAAAGACAGCAGCGGGGGCAAATATTAATGGCCCTGTTCCAACTTGCGGGGGAAACCCACGACCTGGATCTGGTACCAACCGCCTCAGGTTGGACCCTGCAACACGGTGGCAAAAGCACCGATGTACACATCCAGGAAATTACCCCTGGCCAATTGCTGGTACAAATTGGTGAGCAACGCCATCGCGTCAGTGTCGCCCGTGACCGCGATCAGCGTTATGCCGCTTATAATGGGCAAGTCTACACTGCCCAACGCTTACAAAAACGGCCCTCTGCCGCTGAGTCAACGCTGGCCAACAATCGCATTGAGGCTCCGCTCACGGGCAAGGTGTTGGTCGTCAGTGTCAAACCGGGTGAACAGGTCACTAAAGGCCAAACACTCCTGATCCTCGAATCAATGAAAATGGAGACCGCGCTCACGGCCTCAATGGATGCCCAGGTGAAAAACCTTAGCTGCCATGTGGGCGATCAGGTCAGCCTCGGGCAGTTGCTGGTGGAACTCGACCCCACCGATGCCTAATTACCGCATACCGTAAAGGAAATTTTGTGAATAAACGTCCATCCCACGGGCGCTCAGAGCGTCCCGTCCGCCGTCCTGACAATAGGCCAGCCCCCCCCGATAAAGCCACAGTCAATCGCCCTCCCACTCATGTTCCCCCAGTAGAAGAAACGCCGGTGGTAAGCAGCAGCCCACGCATTTATGGCAAACACCCGGTACGCTCGGCCTTTGAAAGTGAGCGCCCCGTTCATAAACTGTGGTTATCCGAAGGCTTACAACCTCCCATCTTAGCTGAATTCCGGGCTTTGGCAAAACAAAACCAAGTGCCTGTACAGGTTGTTCCCGGAAGCCGTCTCAATCAAATGTGTCCGGATGTCCAAACGCAGGGTATTGTCGCTGAAATTGGCGCCCATGATTATACTCCGTTAGAAGACCTTCTCGATTTGCTCAAGGCCAAAGGTGATGAAGCCTTCGTTATTATCCTAGATCAAGTACAAGATCCCCACAATTTGGGTGCCATTGCACGTACCGCTGAAGCAGCCGGAGCTCATGGCATCATTATTTCCCGCCATGGCAGTGCCGGACTCACCGAAGGAGCCGCCAAAGCCTCTGTGGGTGCCATCGAACGCA
Source organism: Cyanobacteria bacterium UBA7694 (assembly GCA_002482705.1). Classification (GTDB taxonomy): domain Bacteria; phylum Cyanobacteriota; class Sericytochromatia; order UBA7694; family UBA7694; genus UBA7694. Next base: position 7,175 of record DLGM01000419.1, on the reverse strand, counting down.
TTCCCATTGCCCGTGTGACCAATATCTCCCGTGCCCTGGAGCAGTTGCAAGCTCTAAATATCTGGTCAATGGGTTTTGCCCTTGAAGGGGAGGTCTCCTATTTTGACGCCAATTTGACGGGTCCGGTAGCTTTAGTCATTGGTGGTGAACACGCCGGTATACGCCCCAATGTCGCCAAACACTGCGATCTGCTGGTGCGTATTCCCACCGTTTCCCCCACCCACTCACTGAATGCATCCGTCGCTGGTTCTTTGGCCATTTATGAAGTCGTGCGTCAACGGCAGGTACAGGCACGCAAACTGTTAAAGAATAATTAAGTTTCTGGATATTTTTGTTTTTTATGTTAAATTCATAATAAGGAATCCGAATCGTTGTCCCCCTAAACGGTACAATAAAGGATACCCGTCGAGCCGGATAGACCCTCCCGAAAACTACTCTTTAAGCAAGCACCCAGCAAGCTCTGAAAGGTTGATGTTATGGCATTAGATAGAATTGGCGTAAATTCACTCCTTGCGGTCAACGAATGGATTGGCGTAATCAATGCGAACCTTCAGTCCTCGTCGCGCACCGGTTATAAAACCACCCGCGCCAATATGACCGATGGGCGTGGAATCAACCCCATTCCCGACGTTTTTAATGCACCCCCAAGCACCCTCACCCTTTCGACCACCACCGTGGAGTGGGGCCAAGGCACCATTGTTAACTCCACCGAAAAGACCCACTTTGCCATCAAAGGCGAAGGCTTCTTTATCCTCCAAGATCGCAATGGCAAGTATTATGCCTCCCGCGATGGCGAATTCCACTGGTCTGGAGACGGTTATCTGGTCAACAGTGCTGGCTTGCGCGTCATCTCAACAGGACAAGATTATATCCGCTTGGGGCAACTGGATCGCTCTGACGATTTCCGCTTAACGGGTGAGTCGGTTGAACTCGATAAATACGGCAACAAAACCATCATGATTGCCGACTTTGGCAACCTGCAAGGGCTGCGCATGTCCCGTTATGGCTCTACTGTGTTTGAAGTCAATGGCAACCTGCCTTCGCGTTTACAAAACGATTTTACCAGCACCACAGATGGGGTCAGCTTTATCTACGAAGATCCCCAGGTACGGGCCATCATCGATGATCCGGGCTTCACCTATGGCCAAACCGTAGACATTGACCTCGGCTCAAACAACGCAGGTTATGTGGATTCCACCAACCGGGGGACTCCCCTGTCGATCAACATCACAAACGCCACCAGCATCCAGGACATTGTCAACGCGATTAACCTCTATGGAGCTGGGGTCGGCAACCGCGTACGGGCCCGTTATGACGAAAACAACGATCGGCTAATTATTGAAAACCAAAAAGACGAGGCCGCTCCGCCAGTACCGCCTCAAGACAACTCCATTCGCTTTGACGGCGTGAATGGAGATGCCTTCCGGAAATTCTTCCGGGTAGAAAATCGCAATGCCACGGCGGTCGGTAGCGACCCAGTTCAACGGTCTATCAGCACCCGCGATATTGACAATAGCTCTCTCACCCAGCGCAATGCCCTGGATATCAACGCAGCCCGCGTCAACCAAGCGATTGCAACTTTGGTCACCTCGCCCTTGCCTCCAACCTACGTACATGACCGCGTTAATGGTTATGTTCTGGCCGACGCTTCCGGGGCTGTCGGTCGCGCTGCCGGGCTCTCCGTCGGGCAGTCGGCCACCACAGGCGAGTTTGAAATGGCCTTTGACTTCAAAGTGTCCGATGGCAGTGAGACCAACATCAACCCCCCTGGTGGCCCACTCAACGGCAACAGCCAGATCATTATCGGTTTTGGTCAGAAAGATCCCCTGTCCCTCAACTCCGGTGGTTTTGACTTCGTTTATGATGCCCTGACAGGGGCCGTCGAAGTGCGCCTCAAGCCACGCGATCAAAACAGCCCTTCCGCCGTGCTTTATTCCGGCTTCTTGGGAACGGGCGTGGCCGATTTGCCTGCCAACCTAGCCGCTATTGACTCTGCCCGTATGGCTGTCAGCGTTGATCGGAAAGGCATCCTGACTGTCAGCATCCTCGATCGTGAGGGCGGCAACAATATCGACAGCGTCAGCTTTGACTTAGGCGGCCTTGAACAAGAGCGCCGTGGGGCCATCTCTATTCGCAACACCGAAAACCAGCTTCAGGTATCTAACCTAGAAGTCGATTTTAAAGGGCGTTACAATGGCGATAACTCCGGTGATATGGTCTTATTAAATGCGACCCGCACGGGTACCCCAGAAATTAAAAATGACTGGCAAGATCGCAAAGGCTCAACGCTGGTGCAATCAGCACTCGAATCGTCTACGGCTTCATTGAGTGAATATGTACCCATGTTGGGCTTGGCTCAGAAGGTTTTCTCTGCTGTGTCAAAAATTATCAATGTACACAACGGAATTCTTGACGACCTCAACAACACCATCCGTTAAGCGCAAAAACATCTCATTAGCGGTCCAGGAATAAATCCTGGGCCGCTAATTTTTGGCCCAGCGCATAAAATACCGCGTCATTCCCGCCTGAGTCGTGCAAAAAGATGCTACAATGCAGCATTACTAATTGTCGCAACGTTGGAGTTAAAATCACGTGGTTCAGTTTGACGCAACAATACTGATACAGATGATTAACTTTGTCATCTTGCTGCTGGTACTTAACAAAGTGTTCTACCAGCCGCTGATCAAGATCCAGACCGAGCGCCGCAATTCGATTGAGAAGGCGCGCACTGGCGCAGAAGCCAAGCTCAATGAACTGAATGCCCTCCGGGAATCCTACCATCAGAAGTTAGACGCTGCTCGCAAAGATGCTTACGCGCTCGTCTCTGAAAAGATCGACGCCGCGAATCAAGAGCGGGAAGCCCTTCTGAAACAGGCCCAAACCGAAGTGGAAGAGAAGTTAAATGCGGTTCGCCAGGAGTTAAACGCGCAGGAGTCCGCTCTGCGCCAGTCCCTAGAAGCAGAAATTATGCCCATGGCTGGTTTGATTATCAACCAGCTGATCGACGCCAAAGTAGGTGAAGCCTCAACCGAGGAAAGAGAGGAAGTGAACGCATGAACCACATTATGATGATGGCGATTGTCTCAACCCTTAACTTCGCCATTCTGCTGTTTGTGATCCTCAAATTTGCCAAACCAATGCTCGACAAGGGCATTGCCAGCAAACAACAGTCGATCGTTCAATCGATCGAAGAAACCGAAAAAAATCTGGCCGATATTAGCGCCGAACTCGATGAATACAAGCGCAAGCTACAAATCATGGAGCAAGAGATCGCCTCTATCCGCACAGACGCCGAACAGCGAGGCAAAGCCGCTGCCAAGAGCATTCAGGAAAATACGCACCAAGAAATCGAAGCCTTGGGCCGCCGCGTAGACCGCCAGATCGAACAAGAGATGGCAAACCTGCGCAACAGCCTACGTCGCGAATTTTCCAACCGCGTTATTTTAGCCGCTGAAGAAATGGCCCAAGGGCACTTGAACAAGCTCTCGCACACTGCTCTGGTTGAGCACTTTGCCTATGCCCTGAAGGAGTCCCATTCATGAAGCAGAAAATTATTGCTCAGCGTTATGCCGAAGCTATTTTCGGCATTGGGTGTGACCATGGCAAGCAAACCGAATACGGTAACTTGCTTGCGGAAGTCGCCCAAGTGATTCACGAAAACCCTGAACTGGCGCGCGTGCTTCAGCACCCGGTCATTAAGCGTGAAGATAAACACGAGACTCTGCGCCAACTCTTTGGACAACGCTTGCCCCAAGATTTGCTGCACTTCTTGTACCTGCTTGTCAATAAAAAGCGCGAGAACTATATCCAAGAGATTGCCGCTGAATATCAGCACCTTCTCAATGAACTGAACCGCACCGTGATTACCGATGTAACCACGGCTGTGCCCATGTTCAAAAAAACCCAAAACATTTTACAAAAGCAGCTCGAAGGCTATTTGGATCAGTCTGTTGTCATGAACTGCCATGTTGACCCCACCATTATTGGTGGCGTGGTCATCAAAATCGGCGACCGCATGATTGACGCATCTCTGCGCACCCAGTTGTCCGAGCTGGCCCACACACTCATATAAGTACGAGGAGACCTTAATGCTTAGCATTCAACCGGATGAAATCACAAGTATTCTCAAAGAACAAATTAAAAAATACGAGCGCGAGCTGACCGACACCTCCACCGGTACCGTGCTCAGCGTTGGTGACGGGATTGCCCGCGTCTACGGCCTGGAAAAAGCCATGGCGGGCGAACTGCTCGACTTCGGCAACGGCACTGTGGGCATGGTATTCAACCTCGAAGCCGACAGCGTGGGTGCCGTTATCTTTGGTAGCGGCCGCAACATTCGTGAAGGCGATACCGTTAAAACCACCGGCCGCGTGGTCGAAGTGCCCGTCGGAGAAGGTCTGCTCGGCCGCGTCGTCGACACCCTGGGCCGTCCCCTTGATGGCAAAGGCCCGATTGAAAGCACTGAAACCCGCAAAGTGGAATCTCCCGCTCCGGGCATCATTCAGCGCAAATCGGTTCACGAACCCCTGCAAACCGGGATCACCGCTATCGACGCCATGACCCCCGTTGGCCGTGGCCAGCGCGAGCTGATCATTGGTGACCGCCAAACCGGTAAAACCACCGTCGCGATTGACACCATCATCAACCAAAAAGGCCAAGACTGCTACTGTATCTACGTGGCCATCGGCCAAAAGGCTTCGACCGTCGCCCAAATCGTGCGCACCCTCGAAGAGCATGATGCCATGAGCTACTCGATCGTGGTTGCCGCTAACGCCAACGATGCTCCCGCCCTGCAGTTCCTGGCTCCTTACGCCGGTTGCGCCATGGGTGAGTACTTCATGTACAAAGGCAAACACGTGCTGTTGGTCTATGATGATTTGACCAAACAAGCTTGGGCTTACCGCGAAATGTCGCTGCTGATGCGCCGTCCTCCGGGCCGTGAAGCCTATCCTGGCGACGTTTTCTATCTCCACTCCCGCCTGCTTGAGCGCGCTGCCAAACTGAGCGACGCCATGGGAGCTGGTTCGCTGACGGCCCTGCCGATCGTCGAAACCCAAGCCAACGACGTTTCCGCTTATATTCCCACCAACGTTATCTCGATTACCGACGGCCAGATCTTCTTAGAGACCGACCTGTTCAACGCCGGTATCCGTCCCGCCATCAACGCCGGTATCTCCGTTTCCCGCGTTGGCGGTGCGGCCCAAACCAAGGCCATGAAAAAGGTCGCTGGTCAGCTGCGGATCGAGTTAGCACAATACCGTGCCATGGCTGCATTTGCTCAGTTCGCTTCTGACCTGGACAAAGCAACCCAAGCCCAGTTGGCTCGCGGTCAGCAGCTCATGGAAGTGCTGAAACAGCCCGTCGCTTCGCCTTTCTCCCTCGGTTATCAGGTCATCCAGATCTACATGGTTACCAAGGGCTTCACCACTGAAATCCCCAGCAAAGACCTGCTCAAGTTCCGCAAAGAGCTGTTTGCTTACCTGCAAGCCAGCCATCCTGAAATTGAGTCGACCATCTCCAGCACGGGCGAAATGAACGGTGATACGGAAGACAAGCTGAAAAAAGCGCTTGAGTCCTTCAAGGCCAGCGTGTATAAGGGAAGCCGCACCAATGGCTAGTACCCGCGAGATCCGCAATCGCATCAAGAGCCTCAAGGGCACGCAACAAATTACCAAAGCCATGAAAATGGTGGCTGCGGCCAAAGTCAAGCGTGCCCAAGACCGGGTCCTGGCAACCCGTCCTTATGCGCAAAAGCTCAAAGAAGCCTTTCAGTTTGCCGCTGAAAAGCTCGCCCAAGAAGAGCTACAGGTTCCCCTGCTGGAACAGCGGGAAATCAAGAACGTCGGGCTGGTGATTGTCACCTCCGATAAAGGGCTGTGTGGCGGCTACAACTCGAATATGTTGCGCGCCGCAGTCAAAAAAATGCAGGAAATTAAAGACGCAGGCCAAACCCCCAAAGCCTGGTTGGTGGGCAATAAAGCCATCACCTTCTTCCGCCGGGGCGAAGTCGAAGTACTTGGCCGTTACAGCCAGTTTCCCGCTGTCCCCACCTATGTCGAAGCGGGCCTGATCACCGAAGCGGTGACCCAAGCCTTCCTCGAACAAAAGGTCGACACGGTCATTCTGATGTACAGCCACTTTGTGTCGATGCTCCAGTACAACCCCTCTGAGCTGCAATTGCTGCCCGTGGTCGCCCCGCAAGGTGCCACCCCGGTCAAGGGCGAGTACCTGTATGAGCCCGACCCCCGCACCATTTTGGAGCATGTGTTGCCCAAATACGTGAGTTGGCAAGTCCTGCGCGCCCTGCTTGAAGGCGCAGCCAGTGAATTGGCTGCCCGGATGACCGCCATGGACAGCGCCACCAAAAACGCCGACGATCTGTTGGCGGCGATGACGCTCCTGTATAACAAAGTTCGCCAAGCTGCTATTACCAACGAGATCTTGGAAGTAGTCGGCGGCGCAGAAGCCCTAAACAAATAAGACGAGACAAAAGAGAAGGAATCATTGCATATGGCAGATACTGCAGTTGCAACCGACCGCGTCGGCAAGGTGACCCAAGTCATGGGGCCGGTCGTCGACGTTTATTTTGGCGATGGCAGCCTCCCGGATATTTACAGCGCCCTGGTGATCACCAAGAGCGCCACTGAAGAACTGGTGCTCGAAGTACAGCAGCACCTTGGCGACAACGCCGTCCGCACCGTATCCATGTCCTCCACGGACGGCCTGGTGCGCGGCATGGAAGCAAAAGACACCGGCGCACCCATTCGTGTGCCCGTCGGTGATGGCACCCTGGGCCGGATTATCAACGTCGTCGGCCAGCCCGTAGACGAAGCTGGCCCCGTTGAAACCCAAGCTTACTCCCCGATCCACCGCGATGCCCCGAAAATGGAAGACCTCAACGTTGAGCCCGAAGTTTTCGAAACCGGCATTAAGGTTATCGACCTGCTTGCGCCCTATCCCAAGGGCGGTAAAATCGGTCTGTTCGGCGGTGCCGGGGTCGGCAAAACCGTACTGATTCAAGAACTGATCCACAACATCGCCAAACAGCACGGCGGCGTGTCCGTGTTCGCTGGTGTTGGCGAGCGCACCCGTGAAGGAAACGACCTGTACCACGAGTTTATCGAGTCGGGCGTTATCGGCAAGGTGGCGCTGGTCTACGGCCAGATGAACGAGCC
>DLGM01000409.1 GCA_002482705.1 Cyanobacteria bacterium UBA7694 | reverse complement strand
GGCCTGTGCGCGCGCACAATGGGATGTGGCCAAGCCCTGGTTACTGCGGGCCAAACAACTGTTTGAAAAACGCCGGGAAATTCCCCACTGTGCCACCGTTTGCCACAACCTGATGCTGCTGTTCCGGGAGCAGGGGGATTTAGAGCAGGCGCTTGATTATAAGCTACAGCGGGACGTCTTTTTAGGTATCGACCGCGAAGGGGTGAGTCAGGGGTTGCTGCAAGCCACGGGTTTTCAGCCGGTGCTGGACTGAGGGTAGGTGGGGCGTATGTGATACGCCTTTACGGGGTTAGCAGGGTTTGCCCTGACAGCAGAAGGTGAGGGCGATCAGGCGGTAGATCATTTGTGCCACTTCTTCGACGCTGGCCTCTGGAGCAATCACTTGGCTGATGCGAACCTTGTCTTTGTGCACTTTGCCGACAGAGAGATTGCGCTCAGCAGCGACTTCCTCGACGGTTTTACCGCCATTGTAGACCAGACAAAAAATGATCTGGAGTTCGACAGGCAATTTGGCCCACAGGCTTTGGTACAGGGTTTGAGCCTCATAGCGATACTGGTGCCAGGTTTCCTCGGGTTGGAGCCGATCTTGTTCATAGGGTTCAAAGGCGTCAAGCGAGCTGAACTGGGAGCTTTTTTCGTGACGGTAATAGTCAATCAACAGGGAATTGACGGTCATTGCTAAAAAGGAACGGGCCTGCTTCTCGCTGTATAACTCAAGTTTGAGATAAAAAACGCGCTTGAACTTGAGCAGCTTTTCAAAAAAAGCGCTGCGTATTTCGTCGTGGATATGCTCCGCACTGATGCCCTTTGTGCGTAACACAATTTGGACCAATCGGCTGAGTTCAAAATACAGTTCCCGGGATAGGCTGCCCGTCTTTTGGTAGTTGAGCAGTGCTTCTTTATAGCTAAAGGTGTGATTCATCGCCGTACTTCATAACAGAGGTGTTCCCTATTCTACCGCCGTTCGCTTGCTGCGTCTAATCTGCTGAAAATTAAGAGCGTTTTTCTTCGCTGATTGGGTGGGTTAAAGCGGTGAAAAAAACGATGGCTACCCCGTATATCTCCCCAGAGGGCTGTAAATCACTGGGGGAAGCGCGATATGTTATCAACTCTGTTGCAAAACGTGGCCTTATGAGCCGCATTATTATATGGCAAGGGCCGAATCACGGTTATAATGAGTTCATGTCTTCTGGCTCATTTTCTCATCGCTTGGATGCTTACGCACAAATGCTGTCTTGCCCAGACCCGTTTGTGTTAGATGAATTCCGCATGCAGCCGGATGCCCCTGAATTTGCTGCCCTCCAGGCCCATTTGGCCGGGTGCCCTCTCTGCCAAAAATCTTTGACTGCTTTAGCCACCACTCCTGAGCGTCCCCTCTCCGATGAGTCAAGGTTTGAAACGGTTGCCCCCAGCTCTCAGCCCTTGGCTTTAAGTTTGCCGCCCTTGGCGGTGGGGCAAATCTGGAGCACGCAGGCCCAATTGTTATTGGCGCGTGTGGGTTTGCCTGAGCTTCAGTCAGATCCCATCGAGGCAAGCTTTGCTCGTCTGTTTGTGATCGCTGCTGTGGGGGTGCGCCATCTGGGGCGTTACCTTGAGCTCAGTCTGTGCCCCATCAACGATTTTACCGAGTTAGCTTCTGAGCACGATTTTTTCTTAGAGCCGGAAGACACCCCTTTTGAGGAGTCTTTGCTCTTAGAAGCGGGGGCAATCACGCCAGCTCTGGCCCAACATTTGGATCAGTACCATGGGGAGGTATCTCCCCGTGTATTAACCGCCATTCAAACGCTACTGCAGCAGCAAGTTCCGTCCCTGCGTCGGGGCGGTACCATCCTGAGCCCGGAAGGCCCCCATGCGCGCTTTCAACGGCTGGAGGCTTCTCAGTTGGCCTATTTGGCGATTCCCTTGCAGGCTTTGGCCCAGTTAAAACGCTCCGCAGCACGTGCTCTGGTTGCCATTACCCCGAAAGGTCTGTTATTGCCCCCGGCTCCGCCCCAGCACCCCTTATTGGCTCTTTGGCAACCTCAGGCCAGTGACCGCACGTTGGCCGCAGCCAGTGAAGCAATCTCTGCTGAAAGCCCTGTTTCGGCTGTCACTACCCTGCGGCTTACCCCCCAGGTTTTGGTTGACCTCTGGGTTGAAGGGGCACACCTTGAAATATATGCCCATACACCTGAGCAACTGCCCGTATCGAATCTACGCATAAGTTACCCAGATTCTGCCGGGCAACTCCAGCAGGTGGCCACCGATGGATTGGGTACGGCTTTTGTGGCCCTGGATACCCTTGCCAACGGTGAAGTTTTGCTGGGCTTTGCCTTGCCAGAGAGCACGCTTGAACAGTTCTTGCCGGTGCAGCTACAACCTTAAACGGTTTATGAAGGGGCTTTATTTCTACGCTTTTAGGGCGTATTCGTGTCAATTGGCGCCGCTAAATCTCTCTTTTCATTTTCTCTGGGCTTGAAGTAGGGCATTTAAACGTGCTCTTTATGCCAGTCAGTGGGCTTATCCTGGGTTGACTTCTTTGTGCCCAAGTGAGGGAGGGTGTTTTCCCCCCCCGATGGCTCCAGTGACCGGTTTTGATCAATGGCTGCCGTCAATCCATGAGACGATGTGAATTTTGTGCAATTTCTGAACGGCAGGAAATTCACACAGTCACTACTGGCATGCATTGTCGACTTTGTTCGCTTTGGCCATGAAAAAAAGGCCTCCGTGTGGAGGCCCTCAGTGATTCAGTGGCGGATTAATTGAGCTTGATCTTGCTGATAAATCCTTCGCCATCCGGCGGTGCGCCGTTCTTTTTGGCTTCGGCATCTTGGAAGATCACCACGCGCGGGGCGTTGACCCACTCACCCACGGGGCTGCTGTCTTGGAGCTTGCTATTGGGCAGATCTTTCAGTGCCGACGAGGTCAGGTTGGCCATCAGCAGCGTGTCATAGTCGACCAGCTTGTCGCGGCCATTGAGCCAGCGCCCCCCGTAGGTTTGCCCTTGGTAGTTGCCGGTATACACCTGGCCACCGATATACAGATCCTTGCCCACCAGCATCACGTTCTTGACACGGTGCTCGGCCTGTACTTCTGGGGCCGTGCCCGAAAATAGGAAGGTCGCCCAATCGAGTGCACCGTCCTGTTTCTTCAGGCGCAGCAGCAGGCCGTCGCCCCCGGCGGTGTCAAAGTTGGCATAACCCGTGCGGCCACCCACATACACATGGTCGCCAATCAAACGCACCGAGTGGGTATTGTTCAGACCGCCGTTGGTACCTTCATAGGTTTTGGCCCAGGCGATTTCGCCGCTGGTATCCACTTTGGCGGCGCTGAAATAGGTGGTGGCTCCGCGCCGGTCAATCGAGACATAGGCATTGCCGTCACCGTCAACATCTACGGCATTGATATTGCTGCCAATGCCCGCGCTCGGCTGTTTGGCCCAGTTGATGCTGGGGTTATTGGCGACATCTTTGACATGTACCAGCATGGCGCGTCCATTGCCGCTCCCGCCAATATAGGCTCCGCCTTTGCCGTCGAGCTTAATCGCATAACCCCGGTCATTGTAGCCATCGTTGGGATCAAACGACTTTTGGTAAGCTACCGACCCGTCGTTGGTATTGAGGGCCACCAGCATCACATGGGCCTCTGACTGATCGGTGTTCGATCCGGTTGAGCCGGTGATATACACCTTGTTGTTGTCGACATCCAGGCCATACGACTGGGCATTGGTTTTGGCTGTTTCTAAATCTGGTGAAGGGTTCCATAACTTGCTCCAGACCGTGGTTCCGGTTTGTGGGTCCAGCTTGGCCACAAGACTGTAGAAGAGATTGTTTTGTGACGCGGGCGACGCTTGGGCCGTCAGGTAGATAAAGCCATCCGGGC
>DLGM01000181.1:3416-10005 GCA_002482705.1 Cyanobacteria bacterium UBA7694 | reverse complement strand
TAGCGGCCCCACCTCAAGAAAATCGGAAACCAGAAAAACCGTCGCCCGGCGATGGAGCACATGGTTGAGATAGTTTAAGGCCTCATCTAAGCGCGTGGTCGATGCATGCACACCCGGTGGCTGCTGATAACGCAGTACCAGCTCCCGCAATAAGCGCAGCACATGGCGACGCCCTTTGCGTGGGGGAATAAATAATTCGACCCCCTGATCAAACATCAGCAGCCCCACCCGATCATGGTTGCGCAGGGCACTAAAAGCCATCAAAGCGACAAACTCGATCACCAAGTCGCTGCGCAGTTGACGACGGGACCCTGTATAGGTCGAAGGGCTGACATCCACCACAAAAACCAGGCTTAATTCCCGCTCCTCAACAAACCGCTTGACGTGGAGATGGCCCGTCCGGGCCGTCACATTCCAGTCAATGCGGCGCTCATCATCCCCTTCATGGTAAGGGCGCACCTCGTCAAATTCGAGGCCGGAGCCCTTAAACAGGCTCATATACTGGCCGCTGAGAATCTGGTCCACCAAACGGTTTGAGCGGATTTCAATATGGCGGATCTTTTTCCAGAGATCGGGGGAGAGCTCCATCAGACATCCTTTTGTGGCAAAACATCATTTGCCATGGTACCGCACCGCCCCCAATAGGGGCTAGAGCGCCACATACCGAGCGTTGCCATTTCAGGCTATAATGACACAGCTTAAGCTTGTGTTTCCCAATCTGCCAGAAAGGAACCGCTGCCATGTCCGATCAAAGCCCTGCGCGCAGCGTCCCTTTTCGTCCCAACAGCCTGAGTTTTGGTCGCCCCAGCAGCACGCCCGCAGGGGAGCGCACCCATACAGCCCCGGTGCGCAGTCTGCAAAACGCACCCACCAGTTCCCCTCGGCCCCTGACCACACCGCGCCCGGCTACCCCCGTTGGTACCGTGCGCAAACCGAGCCCAGCCCTAAGCCCTGCTTCGCAACAGTTTTTACAGCAGCGCCTCCGCGAAAGCCTGGTTAAAATTGAGCAAATGAAGGCCAAGCTGAAAGTCCTAGAAGACAAGCGCCAGCAGACCCTCTCCCCCGTCTATCGCCAGAGTGCCGATTTACAAATCAATGCCCTGCGTAACCAGCTCAAAACCCTGCAACAGACCTATAGCACCTACCGCAGCCAAGAGCGGGCACAACACATTGTTCCTGCCGTCGGTGCCCTGCAAAAAACCCAGCCCCAGCTCACCCATGATCCCCTCAGCGCTCTGAACACCTTGCGCAGCATTACCACGCAACTGCAAAGCCATTACCAAGAGCCCAACCATTTTCCTGATGGTGACGGTTTTCAATTATTCCAGACCTTATTTGCCCATTTTATCGCCTATCACCAGGCCAGTGAAAGCCACGATTTAAACACCTTTCAACAGTTACAGGGGGCAGCCCCCCAACAGATCAGCAGCCTAGAGCCCTTCCGTTTTGTATCCGGCGAAGAAAAAACCGAGCTGTCCTCTTACCAGCAGGCATTGATCACCCTGCTCCGCGAATACCTCACCCGCCTCCAGGAAAACGGGCAGCTTCAACCCATTGCTCCCGCTGAGGACCCAGCCCTAAAACGGGCTCTCGACAACGAAGAAGATCTTGAAGTGCGCTTTGATTTTAAAGCTCGGCGCATGACTGTACAAAACCAGATGGGCATCTCTCTGAATCAGCCCAAACAGACCTACCAAGAGTATCTCGATCAGGGCTTTGCCTGCATTGATCGGGTCGTTGCCAGCGAATTCCGAGATATGTCTCCCTTCCAATCCGCGATTGAAAGCTTCCTCGAAGCGGTCAGCCTTCACAAAGATAAACACGAGGCCTATTTTGGCCTGGGTTATCTCTACAGCCTGGTGCGGGACGTCAACCATGCCCTCTACTTTTTAGACATCGCTTATAAAATTTCCGGCAACCCCGCCATTGCCGAATTTATGCACAAAGTCAAATCTTCTTACGGCGTTGCCTAAAGGAGGCCCCATGTCTGAGACGATCCATTTCCTCAACCCTGAAAGCTTTCCCAGCACCACCTTAACAGCCCAACAACTGCAACAGATTCAAGAGGTCGCCCGTGAACGCCTGCGGCAAAAACCCCGCCTGGATGTTCTCGCCGAAAAGTTATTGCAGTTTCGCAGTAATCCGTCCGCCCAAATTGCGCTGCAAAAGCTAGAAGAACGCGGCAGTCTGCGTTATCTCAGCAATGAGGGCTTGGCCTGTCTCGAAGGGGATATGGCGCGCTGGTTGTATTGGGCCGAAAGCAATCAGGGGTCAGAGCTGTTATTTCGCAGCCGCAGCGGCACCATTAAGAGTGTGTCCGTCAATGCCTTTCTCAATGAGCCAGAGCGCCACGGGGTCCCGGCCCACAGCCCCGGTTATCTGAGCGTTGAACTCGAAAGTGGTTATTCCGTGATTGCGGAAGTTGCCGCCTGTGAGCGCAGTGCCGTACTGCAACAGTTTAATGAGGTGCGGCAATTCCACCCGTTGGCCAGCGACCGCCCCCTGCACGAAATTTTGCTCGACAAACTGGTCGGTGATGGACACCTCCAGCACCTCAGCGCCACCGGACGCGCAGGCTTAAACCTCAAACTGCTCAAATACCTGGATTATGCCGTCAATATTCGCCCTGGTTCTGAGGCCGTGTATATCCACAGTGATGGGGGTGTACGGGGTCTCGGTCTCGAAGAGCTTTTGGCCCAACCTGAAAAGCTGGCCCAGGTCATTGCCCCCCTGTATCTGGCCATTGAAGTGGGGCAGCGCTCGGTGCTGATCGATACCCAGAACTGTACTCCCACAGCCATTGCCAACTGTGTTCAACAGGCCCAAGCCCTGGCACAGACCCCTTAAAAAATCGACTCCCGGCAGGCTGACGCTTGCCGGGAGTCTCCATTGAGAAACTGTGAAGAAACAAATTCCCAGTCCCATTGTAGCTCATTTTTGAAAGATGGGAAGGGAATGGGGGAAATTAATCGCCGGTATTAAAGGCCCGATCGCCTGCATCTCCAAGGCCAGGGACAATGTAGCCGTTTTCATCCAGCTTTTCATCCACAGAAGTGGTGTGAATATAAATATCGGGGTGATGCGCCAATAAACGTTCAATGCCTTCCGGCGAGGCAATCAGGCACAAGAAGTGAATTTCTTTGACTCCCCGCTGCTTGAGAATGTCTACCGCCGCAATCGCCGAGCCCCCGGTGGCGAGCATCGGATCAAGGATGTAGACAATCGTATCATTGGCCAATTCAGCCGGAATTTTGACATAATATTCAACCGGTTTAAGGGTTTCTTCATCGCGGTAGAGGCCAATATGGTGTACCCGTGCATGGGGGAACACTTCAAAGGCCCCGTCGATCATGCACAAACCGGCCCGTAAAATCGGGGCCAAAACAATGTGGCTGGTTTGTAAGTCAACGCCCGTAAAAGACGTCAGCGGGGTCTCAATCGTGACGGGGCGAAGCGCCAGTAACTTTGCTGCTTCATATACAATATACCGGGCTAGATTCTTGATCGTAGCCCGGAATATGGGAGAAGGGGTGGTTTTATCTCTGAGACGCGTCATATCGCGCTGAATCAGGGGATGTTTGTGCCCAAAGAGGTTTTGCGCAGACATAGTGGTGTTTCCTGCTTGTCCTGAATTTGCCTCCACTATAACACAGGCATCCCAAAGCTGGGGGCAGGCTTTTTAGGTCTTGCGATAGATTCGCGCAATGTCCCGGCCCCAGGAAAAGGTAGCAGGGATTTCGTGCAGCAGCTCAAAACCCGGCGCTTCTAGAGGATGTGTCAGCGCAATCACCCGTGTCCCGGAACGGGTGGTGGCAAGCTTCTCAGCAATACGCGCCTGCAGTTCGGCCGGAAAGCAGGTGCCCGCCAGGTAAAAAATCGACCCCCGGGGAAAGTGAAAGGTCATAAAATCGAGATTGTAAAAGCTGAGGCCCTTCAGGTCGAGGTCATAAGGCGGCTGGGATAGCTCCTGCACCAAGGTTTTTGCCGTCGTGACAAAGGTGTTTAAGGCCTCTAAGCCAATTGCTTGCACCCCCAGGGCCTGGTGCATAAAAAAGCACAAATGCCCGGTGCCACTACCCAGCTCCACAAACACATCGTCAGGCTCCAGGGGTAAATGTTCAGCGATCTGCATAAACGTCGCCCACGGCGTAGAACCATAAATGTATTGGCTGTCCTGCGCAATTTTACGCTGAATGCGCTCCATCAGCGACAGATCGTGAGCCCCATACTGCACGCGAATATAGTGGCGCTCATAAGCCGCCATCACCGGGGCCAATTGGGGATACCGCTGCAGCACCACCCGCTTCTGGCGTGCATACAGCCATGGACGCATCAACCCCTCTACTTTGCGGTAGGTGGTGCCAACCATGCGTAACCAAAGTCCCATGGCTCTATTCTCCCATGGCAGCCGATCTCGGTCTAGCACATGATCCTCTCAGCGCCCCAAAGCTTCGT
This sequence comes from Cyanobacteria bacterium UBA7694, assembly GCA_002482705.1. Lineage (GTDB taxonomy): Bacteria > Cyanobacteriota > Sericytochromatia > UBA7694 > UBA7694 > UBA7694. The sequence continues at coordinate 5,550 of DLGM01000181.1, read as the reverse complement.
AGGTCTTCACCGCTCAAAGGCGCTGACAGCGCCTCAAGAATGGTACAATGCACTGGAAGCACACAGCTTCACCACATCATGCCCTGCACTTTTCAGGAGGCCCTATGGGAACTTTCGACGCCACCGTGGTCGTTCTTGGCGCAATTGGTTTTGTGAGCACAGCCATGTTCTTTGGCTCCCTGTTCCTCGTTAAGCTCAGCAAAGACAGTGAAGCCCGACGCGGACAAAGAATGTAGCCACGCTATATCAAAAGGGCCGCCTCATCTGAGGCGGCCCTTTAATCATGGCGGGTAGCGTTTAGCTAAAAGGAACAGCAGCCCCGAGGGCGGGTTGGTTGACGCTGCGGCCAGGAGCAAACTTCTGCACACGCATGTTCTTGGTATCGCTGACGTAGACAAAACCTTCGTTGTCGATGGCAATGCCCCAGGGAGCATTAAACTGGCCATTCTGGGTGCCAAAGCTGCCGAACTCGGAGAGGTAGTTGCCTTCGCTGTCAAAACGCTGGACGCGGTTATTGCCGCTATCAACCACATAGATATCCCCGTTGCGGTTATCAACAGCCAAGTCGGTGGGGTTGCTGAAAGAAGCGGGCTGGACGCCGCCAATACGGCCAAAGGCCAGAGGCAAGCGGTTGCCGTAGCGGTCGAACTTCATGATGACTTGACCAGCGGGTGCGGAAGCGTTGACGACTAAAATGTCATCGTTATTGGTAGTGGTAATGCCACGCAGGCCATTGGCAGGCATGCGCATCAGGTTGGGAACGCGGACATTTAAGCTGGAGTCGAGTAAAACCAAGGCTCCTGAGCCCGGATCAGAGACAATCACGTCTCCGGTAGACTGCACAGCCACATCATACAGTTCTTGGAAATCGGCTTCAATATTGCTCAGCCATTGGCCAGCCGGGCCATAACGACGCACCAGATTGTGCCCCGTATTGGCGACAAACACGTTGCCACCGGTATCAACGGCAATGCCGTTGGGGCGCTTGAGCAGACGGAACATGTCGGTAGAAAAGAGGCGGTTGCCGCTGAAGGGGGCGCCAAAAGCGTCGATAATGCCGCCGTCAGCGCTCAGTTTTTTGATTTCACCGTGGTCATAGTTGCTCAGACCACCGGCACCAACCACATCGACCACATACAGATTGTTGGTGGCAGTGGCTAAAGCGATGCCGCGGGGCTGCTTGAAGTTATTAAAGGCGCGGATAAAACCGTTGACGGCAGAGGCGCGGAAGGGCACCAATTCAATCGATTGGGGCAAAGCGACGGTGGTCCCGGCTTTGACTTCAGCGGTAATATTGTTGTTGCCATTGACGTTGGTGTAGTCATTGCGCTGCACGGTCAGCACTTGGCGACCTTGGGGGACGTTCGAGAGGGTGAAGTTGCCAGAAGCATCGGTGGTGGTCATGAGCGGAGGATTGACGCCCACCACTTGGACACGCACGCTGCCGAGACCCGCTTTATTGAGGGAGTCAACCACTTTGCCCATCAAGGTGCCGGTGGGGAGGTTGCTGTCGAGGCCGGTCATATCGGGGTAGGGATTCATGGGAGTGCCGGTACCACCGGGATAGGCGCTATTGGCCCCGGTATAAGCAGGGTTATTGTAATAGTTAGCCGGCATTTGTTGGTAGGCCATATTGTTGGCTCCGCAAGCTGTACCGAGGAGAGCCATTACGGCGGGAACGAGAAGTTTTTGAGTGACTTTCATTTTCTATCTACCTTCATCTCTACTGCTAAGAAAATTATAGACTTTTTAGCCGGGAAACTTACCTAAGATAGCATTAATGTTGGTTTAATTTCCCGGAAAGTCTGGGGGTTAGGCCTGAGGGAACAGACGTGCCCGCATCCGCTCCCAAAAACTGGTGGGCGTTGGGGTCTGCTGCTGACGGAACAAGGTGACGGTTAAAAGCTTAATCTGTTTTTCAACTTCTTGCAGGTGGGCGTGGGTGACCAGCTCTTCACTGTGATGGTCTAAGCGTTCCTCTTGCACTTCCGTCTGGTGTTTGAGGGTATCAATGTGTGCCAGCATTTGCCCCGCTTGTTGTTGATGGGCCTGTTCGATCTGGCGCAGGCGTTCCTCAAGGGCACGGTTTTTTTCTTCCAGTTGCCCAATGGTATAGGTGCTTTCACTGTAACGG
>DLGM01000181.1:0-3410 GCA_002482705.1 Cyanobacteria bacterium UBA7694 | reverse complement strand
TTTTCGACCATACGCACATAGCTGTTGGAAACTTTTTTGAGTTCTTGGCGCAACAATAGCTCACGTGATTCAGGGGTCAACTTTTGTAAAGCTTGGGAGCCCGTCGCCACAGGCGATTTATCGGGAACGGGTGACGGCGGGGTCGCAGGGGCTGGCGCCAATGGGTGGGCAGTCTGAGATGCTGTTGGCACAGGCACTTGTGGGCCGTACATGCCCAGCTCTTGCTCGGATACGGAGGGTTTGACAACGTGCGTGGTAGTGGCAGCCGGTGGAACAAAGGGGCGGGCAGCAGTATCGGGCAGGGGGGGCAGGGTCCCGGCCAGGGTTTGACGGATTTGGCTAAAGCTTTGCCCCTGTTTGCGCAGTTGGGCAACCCGGCTAAAGACCTGCTGCCACTGTTCATCAAAGGATTGTTCCGAGCCGTTCACAGCAGGCAGGGGCAAATTGAGGTTAATTTGCCAACTGCGGATAATCGCGGGGGTCACGCCCAGTTGTTCGGCCAAGGCAGAAATGGTGATCATAAGCTGATATGTGATGTATCTCCCATCTCAGTATACCCGATCCGAGCGGGTTTAAAAATGCTGAAACCCTGCTGACACAGCGCGCAAATCGGTGTGCCACTGGCCTTGCTCATAAACAGATTGGGCCAAATCGGTTTGCAAGGCCCCGATCGTCTGCCATCCGTGCCCAGCTAAAAGCGCCTCAGAAACAGGGGGAACGGCGGCCAATAAGACATAATCTTCCCCGCCGTGCAAAATCCAGTCACGGGGATCCACCCCCAGCCCACGGGCAGCGGGCAATACATCCGGTAAGGTCGGGACATGGGACAAATCCACCCGATAACCCACCCGATTGTCTTGCGCTAAAATTTGCAGGCTGCGCGCCAAACCGTCACTCACATCCAAAAGGGCACAGCGTTCCAGGTTTTGTAAGACGTGCCGCTGATGACAGTGGGGCTCCGGGCGCAAGTGAGCCGCCACCAATGCAGGCGCATCATAAGCGTGCTGCCAACAGGCCAATCCGGCAGCGGAAGCACCCACCGGGCCACTGAGCATCAGCAGATCCCCGGCCTGAGCCCCAGACCGGGTCAAGGGCCGCTCAGCCTGGCCTAAAATCGCAATTGAAATCACAATCGCCCGTGGAGAACGCACCGTATCTCCGCCCACCAAAGCGACCTGATACTGCTCAGCACAGGCCCGCAGACCGGAAAAAAAGGCTTCAGCCCAGGTATCCAAATGAGGCGGTAAGGCCAGCGAGAGCAAAAATGCCACCGGCTCTGCCGCCATGGCCGCAATATCACTGAGATTGACGGCCAAACTCTTCCAGCCCACAGCCTCTGCGGGCAGATCACGGGTAAAGTGCACATCTTCCACCAGGGTATCCAACGACCAGACCCAGGGGTGAGAGCCCGGTTTTAAAATGGCTGTATCATCACCTATCCCCAGCAAGACTTCAGGCCGGGATGCCGTCAGCTTCTGGGCCAAGGCAATCAGGGCCTGTTCGTTCATGGGCTGCTGCGCTGAAAGGTACTGAGGGCACGCTGGAAACGCTGCTCGGTCATTTGCCGCCGCCGAATGGTGTCTTCCAGCTCGCCATTGCGCAGGGCAATCCCCACACGGCGCGACAGCTCTAAGAAATTTTCCCGGCTGCGCAAATATTCCCACTGCTCTTTGAGAAAAGCCAGCTCCATCATCAGCGTTAAGCGCTGCTGCTGACGAGGCTGCGTCTCTTGGGTGAGGCGCTGCCGGGCAAACTCAAACACCAACGGAGCAGGGAGTTCAACCAAACGCAAGGGCGCATTGCGATCCAGCGCCGGGTCAAGATACCGGGATTCAATCCAGCCCGTTTGGCGGTTGGGAAGCTGAATTCGGCACCATAACTCCCCGTCAACGGAATAGGTGGAATCGAGCAGCGGCAACATTTGGTTTGAAACCCGTGCAACGGGTTTGCCACTGCGGATATCCGGCCCAGGACGTACCTGGATATTCTGGTAGGGTACCAAAACTTGAAACGCCCAAGCGGCCGGGCTCCAGAGGAGGCCGGCCGCCATCAGCATCACTGCCAGGGCACGCATAGGGTTAGGTGGAAGACCGCATAACGCCTTGTTTGCTTTCAATCAGGAAGAATTCGAGACGGTCGCTCACTTCCAGATCATTGAAGTTTTGCAGGCCAATCCCGCACTCATAACCGACGGTCACTTCTTTGACATCTTCTTTAAAGCGTTTTAAAGAGGCCAGTTTGCCGGTAAAGATCACTTCGTTATTGCGGTGGACACGGACACGGGCATTGCGTTCGCATTTGCCGGAGCTCATGTAACAGCCAGCAATCGTGCCGGTTTTGCCGACTTTGAAGACGGCCCGGATTTCTGCTTCACCAATGTGTTTCTCAATCAGTTCAGGCTCTAACAAGCCTTCCATGGCTTTTTCCACATCTTCGATCAGCTTATAGATAATCTCGTAAGCGCGCACTTCAATTTCTTCGTCTTCCGCAATGCGCTTGGCATTGGCATCCGGCTTGACGTTAAAACAGAAGACCAAACCATTCGAAGCCGATGCGAGCATCATGTCTTCTTTGTTGGCATCACCCGTTGCGGCGTGAATGATCTTGAGCTGAATGCGTTCGTCAGACAGGCGCTCCAGAGACTGGCGCAGAGCGTCGAGCGAACCCTGGGTATCGGCTTTGAGCACGATATTGAGTTCTTTGACCTTGCCCTCTTTGACGTTTTCAAAGAGGTTGGTCAGGTTGACGCGGTGGCGGCCACGGGCTTCACCCTGTTCGGCATTCTCGCGGTTGTAGGTCGCCATGGCTTTGGCTTCTTTGTCGTTTTTGGCCACCACAAAGATTTCGCCTGCAGCCGGGACTTCCTGGAAACCAATGATTTCAACGGGAATCGAGGGAGTCGCCACTTTGAGCTGTTTACCCCGCTCGTTGACCATGGCACGCACACGCCCATGGACCGGGCCGACCACAAAGGAGTCGCCGACACGCAGGGAGCCCGTCTGAATCAGAACGGTACCCACAGCCCCACGGCCTTTGTCGAGCTTCGACTCGATCACGATGCCGCGCGCGGGTTTGTCCGGGTTCGCTTTGAGTTCCATAATGTCGGACATCAACAGGATCATTTCGAGCAGGTCATCGACCCCTTCACCCGTTTTGGCGGAAACGGGCACAATCACGGTTTCACCGCCCCACTCTTCGGGGATCAAGCCATGCTCGGTGAGCTGTTGTTTGGCTTTTTCCACGTCGGCACCGGGCTTGTCAATTTTGTTGATCGCCACGATGATTTGGACATTGGATGCCTTGGCGTGGTTGATGGCCTCAATGGTTTGCGGCATGATGCCGTCGTCCGCAGCGATGACAATGATTGCCACGTCAGTCACCTTCGAACCACGGGCACGCATGGCCGTGAA
>DLGM01000004.1:6483-6686 GCA_002482705.1 Cyanobacteria bacterium UBA7694 | reverse complement strand
CCTGCAACGCGTGCTCGAAACTGCCGTGGTGGTGGCCCCCTGTGACCTGGCGGTGCTCAATCTTGAAACCTTCTTAGAGTCGGGCGACTCCAAGCGTTATGTGCTCTACACTGGCACCCATCCCAATTCTGCTGAACTCGAAGCCCAAGCCGCAGCCGTGGTGGCCCAAGTGGCCGCTGACCCCAGCGCCTTGGCCCTCAAAG
>DLGM01000004.1:6011-6473 GCA_002482705.1 Cyanobacteria bacterium UBA7694 | reverse complement strand
CTATCTGGTACCGCTGGTGCTGCACCGCGACCTGGGCTATGGCTGGATTTATGTGCAAAGCCAGCTCGAAGATGCCCTGGCTTGGCAAACCCTGCCGATGCTGGCAGCTCATGCGGCCAATGCCCTATACGCCACCCTCGCCCAAGACCTGCTCAATGCCCGTGAGGGCGAATTTTACGCCAATATTTCCGTTTAAAGAGGCCCTGTTATGTCGCAACGCAAACCCATTATCGCTGGCAACTGGAAAATGCACAAAACCCATTTCGAGGCCCAGCAATTTGCCGAAGCCCTGCCCGCCGATGTCAAAAACGAAAGTGCCGTCGAAATGGTGCTGTGTGTTCCCTTCACGGCCCTGACCACCCTGCAAGCCGCCCTCGAAGGCACCCAGGTACATATCGGTGCCCAGAACATCTACCACGAAGAGTCCGGGGCCTATACCGGCGAAATTGCCCCCGCTATGCT
>DLGM01000004.1:0-5999 GCA_002482705.1 Cyanobacteria bacterium UBA7694 | reverse complement strand
ATGCTCACCGCCTGTGGCGTCTCCCACGTGATCATCGGCCACTCTGAGCGCCGCGAATATTTCGGTGAAAACGACGTGACCGTCAACCTGAAGGTCAAAATGGCCTTACAAAGTGGCCTCAACCCGATCCTGTGCGTGGGCGAGAGCCTGAGCGAGCGCGAGTCCGGCACTTTTGAAGCCAAGATCCTCAGCCAAGTCGAATTGGGCTTGAGCGGCATCCAACTGGTGGGCTCGTATACCGACCGGGTGATCATCGCCTACGAACCCATTTGGGCGATTGGCACCGGCAAAACCTGTGATGAACAGGAGGCCGACCGCATCCTCGGCCTGATCCGCCACAAGCTGGCCCAGCTCCACAGCGAGGATGTCGCCCACAAGGTGCGCCTGCTCTACGGCGGCAGCGTCAAACCCGAAACCATGGGCGCACAAATTGCCATGCCCCACCTCGACGGCGGCCTCGTCGGCGGAGCCAGCCTCAAGCCCGACTCGTTTGCAGCCCTGGTGCGCGCCTGTCGCTAGGCCGACTCTTGTTATCAAGCCCCATCCAGTGTATTTATCGTAGGTGATATACTGAATGGGCTTGTGATCACGTTCTTGAAGGACTCTTTATGCTCGTTGCTTTTCATGTCGAAAACTTTAAATCATTTAAAGAACGAGCGTCCTTATTGTTGGAGCCTGCCAAGCTCAAAGAGCATCCCGAAAACTGTCATACGTTGACCCTGGCTGAAAAAGCTTACCCGATTCTCAAATCGGCAGTCATTTATGGCCCCAATGCAAGTGGGAAAAGTAATCTGATCGAAGCTTTAGCGTTTATGCGCAATTGGATTTTGAACCCTGGAGACTCCACAACTCCCATTCCTACTGATCCATATGCTTTGAAATCGGAATGGGATTTTCATCACCCCAGTATATTTATTGCTGAGTTTTTCTTAGAGGGCTCTCTCTATGAATATGGCTTTAAAATTAATCGCGAAGCTGTAAAGGAAGAATGGTTAACGCGAAAAAAATACAGGAAACAAACTCTGTTTCATCGACAAGATCAGCACTTCACAAAACTAGCCAAGGATGTCTTCTTGAATGCTGAACAAGCTCTAAAATCGACTCATCAACATCGACTATTTTTAAAAACAGCAGACTTATTTAAAAATGATGTGACATCTAAAATAATACTATTTTTTCAAAATTTAAGTATTATCTCTGGTTTAGATATGACTCAAAACCAAAGATTCACGCGTAATGAGTTTTTAAATAACAAGCATTTTTCCGAACTTTTATTAGAGTTCATTCGTATGGCTGATTTTGGATTAGACGCTTTAGATGAATGGGCTTTGGAAGAGCCAGTAGGTATTGTGAATACCACAGATATACTTCAATCGTATACTGAAAGACATCCATTGTCTGGCCTGATGTCTCTGCGATTCGTAGAAAAAGATGGCGAATGGAAGACAATTGGTTGGCCCTTTTTTCTCAAAGAATCACAGGGAACGCAGCAATATTTTGCATTAGCTGGCCCTATTTTGGACGCACTTATTCACTCTAAGGTTTTAGTTATTGACGAACTCGACGTTCGTTTACACCCGCACCTGATTGCTTGGGTGGTGGAGCTATTCCATCGGGCGAACAGGGGCGCACAACTCATTTTTGTTTCTCAAAACCCGTACTTACTTAATGCTGAACTTATGCGTCAGGATCAAATCTGGTTTGTCGAAAAAGACAAACAGGGTGCAAGTCAGCTCTATTCATTGGTTGAGTTCCGTTCGGAAAGCAAACGCGCCCATAAAATAACCACTTACCAACAAGATTATTTATATGGGCGTTATGGAGCCCTGCCCCATTTGGGCTCAGTAGATCGCATATTGGATCGTATTGCGGACTTAAAATCGGCTGAAGCTATTCCCCCATCTTTAAATGATTCAGGAATCGCTCTTTCATCTGCTGTGAATGCTCAGGAGCAAGAGTAAATGTCACGAGATCGTCGTCGTGTTGGCACCCGTACTCCGAAAAAACTCCTGCTCATATGGTGTGAAGGCGAAGAAACAGAAGTGAATTATTTTAATGCTTATAAATCTCAAATAACAAATTTGACTGTCCAGGTGAAATCTTCGCCGCGAGGCGGTAATGCTCAATATTTTGTGACCAGTTGTGCAAAAGAAACAAGGCAACTTGAGCAGAGGCAAGGCATCCAGTTTGATGAGGTCTATTGTGTCTTTGACAAAGACCATAATTCTCCCGCTGACTTTAATCACGCTGTCATTACCGCTACTCAGAAAAAGCTGATCCCCATTTATTCCAATCTTTCTTTTGAATGGTGGTATGTGCTGCATTTTTCAGCTTCCCCCACAGCCCATACCCAATCTGCTTATGAGCATTCCCTCAGTAAGGCGTTAGAACGACCTTATAAAAAAGCAGACTCCTCACTTTTTGAAAAATTACAGACCTACCAACCACAGGCGATTCAAAATGCAAAGGCCCAGCATCGCAGTTGCTGTGAAGAACCGCCAGCGAACCAATTACCCTGTACGCTGGTGTATAAGCTCGTCGAACGCCTCAATCAGGAGTTACCTCATGATTCAACCCGCTAACCTCTGTAGCCGCTGCGGCAAGCGTTTGGGGCCACAGGCCGTCCGGGCTGCGGGCAAACAGTATCACCCCCAGTGTTTTAGCTGTGACCATTGCCGCAAGCCTTTGAGCGGGCAGTTTTTCCCACGCGGGGAGCGCTTGTTCCACCCGGAATGCCACGACAAGCTGTTTGTGCCGCGCTGTGAGCAGTGCCGCGAGCCGATCACCGGCTCATACACCAAAGACCCCCACGGGGGCCGTTTTCACACCGCTTGTTACACCGAGCGCTACGCCCTGTATTGCAGCCTGTGTAACGAGGTTTTGCAGGGCAGCTATTTATACGACCACTGGGGGCAAAAAGCCCACCCGGCCCATAACGGCGTAGAAACGCGTCAGTGCCACGTATGTGCCCGCCTGATGGCCCCCGCCCACGGGGGCAAGCTGCTCAGTGATGGCCGGGGTCTTTGCCAAGGCTGTTGCGCCACCGAAGTGCAAAGCTTTACCCAGATTCAGCAGGCCAAGCGCGAAGTGCTCGAACGCATGCACAGCGTGGGTTTTGCCTATATCCCCGACTATATCAAGGTCGAGCTGTCCGAAGATCAGCAGTTGCTCAATGCCCGGCTCAAGGCTTCTCCCACGGGCAATATCCACGGCTTTACCCGCACCGCCCAGCGCCATATTCCCACCTATGGCCTGATTTTAGAGCACAGCATCCACGTGCTCAGCGGCCTGCCCAAAATCGCTTTTATGGGCGTATTGGCCCACGAACTGTTACACGTCTGGATTCATGAACAGGGCCTGCACCACCTCAGCCATGCGGAGGTCGAAGGCTTTTGCAATCTGGGTACAGCGCTGATGCTGCAGAGCGAAGACTCGGACCTGGCCCGGGTGCTGTTGCAGCGCATGGCGGAAGACCCGGACCCGGCCTACGGTGACGGCTACCGGGCTATGGCCTGGCGCTTGACACAACTGGGATGGCCGGCCCTATTAAAGGCCCTGACCACGCCTCCGCTGCTGAGTGCTCCCCCCGAAGTCATGCGTCCGCAGGAACGAACGCCCCTGGCACCGCCTACTGCTAAACCCCAGGTGCCCAGTGCCCCGAGCGCCAGCGACCGAGCCGCCGAACGGCTGGCGGCTCTCAAACAGAAGTTGCAAACCCCGAATGCCCCTGCAACAACGCCGCCGCCAACGGCTGCAAAAGAGCGTCCGGCGACCTCTCCGGAAGTGGAAGCGAAGGTCAAAGCCCTGTTCCAGAAAAAACCGCCCCCGAAGCCCCCAAGCGGGGGTAGCAAGTTGGGGAAGTTCAAGCGCTGAACGACTCCGAGTGGTTAGAAAATAAAAGTAATATTTTGATAGTAACAAAAATACTCGTTTCTGTTTAACAACTTTTTTGGACATATTTATGTCCAAATTTAATTTCCCTTAAATCGCCAAAATGCCACTCCTTATGCGTTATATTGCCTATATGCAGTTATCCCATTTTCCGATCCGTCCGGCTCAACCGGGGGACAATGCCGCCCTGATCCGCTTATTTACCGAGGCCCCCATTGTGACCCCCAGCCTCAGTTATGCCCTTGACCGAGGTCCTGATTATTGGGCTTTGGCCCAATTGCAGGGCGAACCCCATATTTTGGCTGCGGGTGACCCCGTACTTGGTACCCTCAGTGTGCTGGGCGAAACGGTGATGCTCGATGGCCAGGTCCAACGTGTGGCCTACACTGCCGATTTGCGCGTGGCCCCCTCTGGCCGTGGGACAGGGCTGGCGGATGCCCTGATGCGCGCTGGCATTGAGACTGCCCGCCAAGCCTATGGAGAGCAGGTGCCGATTTTTACCTGTGTCATGGCCGTCAATTTGATTGGCCTCAAAAAGAACGCCAATTTGGGGCGGGATGGGGTGGCACACATGCAGAATGTTGCCACCTTTGAGCTGGCGATTGTATTGCCTCTCAGTCGCCCGGCACGTACGGGGCGCTGGCAGATCCGCCCGGCCACTGCTGCGGACGCCGAGTCTACCTGGCAACTGTGGCAGCGGGTGAACCAGCGCCGCCATTTGGCGCGGGTCTACCCCACTTTAGAGCGTTGGGTACAATGGTGGGAAAACACCCCTGGTTTGGGCTGGGAAAATATGTGGCTGGCAGAGCGTCAAGGGCAAGTATGTGCTTTTGCAGGCCTGTGGGATCAGCGGGCTTTGCGCCGCTTGCAGGTGACCGGAGAACCAGCGTTATTGCGCCGTTTGCGTCCGCTGTGGAACCGCAGCCGCCGTTTGTTGAGGCTCCCGGCTTTGCCGCAAACGGGGGAACCCCTACCTGTGGCCCATGTGGTGCATCTGTGTGTGGCCCCGGAAGCGCCCTTGGCTTTTACACCCCTGTTAAAAACGCTGCTGCATGCTCTGCGCAAGCGCAATCTGAGCCTGTTGGGCTTGGCCCTTGATCTGCGCGATCCGCTGTATGTTCAGTTGCGCTCCTTTGCGCGTTCGAGCAGTTCGATGTATCTTTTAAGCAGTGCGCCTCCGCGTCAGCCTGCGGTTTACCATCTTGAAATAGGGTTAGGATAATGCAACAAACGGCTTTAAAATCTGCTCCTGTCACGGCCTGGGCCAAGCGCCTGGAAATGGGCAAAGATATCTTTCTGCTGATGGTGGGTATGGCCAAGTTGGTGCTCAATCCCAGCGATATTTCGCCTATTTTTAAGGGGCGCACTTTCCGCGAACACCGCAGTTTCCAGTTGGCGTTACAATCGCTCAAGGCTGATCCTGAAACAGCAGAGCTGATCCGCACCCGGTATTTGGCCCCGGCTCCTTATGATCTGGATGTGTTAATGCAGTTGCCGGAAGACACCCTTGGTCGGGTCTATGCCGAACACATGCGCCGCAATAAGCTCGATGTGGTGTTTTACCCACCGCTGGAAGACAAACAGGATGACGATATTTCGTATATGCGCAAGCGCGCCCGCCAGACCCATGACATTCACCATGTGTTGCTTGATTTCCCGGCTATAGACGTGGGTGAAATGATGATTTCGGCCTTTTATCTGGCTCAGAACCGCATTCCGCTTTCGGCCTTGTTGTTGGGCACGGGTTTTTTCCGCGTGACCTTTAAAGAGCCTGACCGCATGGATGAATTTGTTGAGGCGATTATCAAGGGATGGACCACAGGCAAACAGATGCCGCGCAAGGTGTTGGGGGTCAAGTGGGAGGAATATTTTGACCGGCCTTTGCATGAAGTTCGTGCGGAAATGGGTTTGCCAACCTAGCCTATCGCGTTGCTCCTAGGGGGCATCCGGCACTACACTGGGAGCATGTCATATCCTTTGCCCTACTGGAACGACGTTCCCCTGCTGTTAGAGCAGCAGGTCATTGCCGCTTGGACACAGCTTCCTCCTGATACCCTGTGTCGCATTCAACTGGCGGTTTTACCCACTGAGCCTGCCGATTGGCTGGC
>DLGM01000081.1:946-2726 GCA_002482705.1 Cyanobacteria bacterium UBA7694 | reverse complement strand
CATCAATTGATGAGCAACCTGATCGGTGTCGATCACAATCGCGCCTGCTTCCTGTAAATACTGAGCAACCAAGGTTTTTCCCGTGGCAATTCCGCCAGTTAAGCCAATGCGTAACATTAGAACAACTTCACCTTTACGCCGCCTTTTTCCTCGTCGATTTGAACTTTTACGCCTTCTTTTTGCAAGAAGGTACGCAGCTTTTCTTCATCGAGGAGGTTGCCCGCTTTGTCAAGCACGGGATCTAACTTATCGAGGGTCACACCCGCCCGTTTGCCCAGCCCATCAAGGCTGTCAATCGCAGGGTTGAGCTTGTCCAGAAGCGCAGGGAGTCGGTCGAGAGTCGCAGGGGCTTTGCGCAACAGCGGGGGAATTTCCGACAGGGTCGAATTGAGATTGGGCACCAATTCCGGGTGCTTGCTCAAACTGTCGGTAAATTGGGCCGCATCGGCGGTGATTTTATCCAAGCGCTCGGCCAGTTGCGGTGCTTTGGGGGCAAAAGGCCCGGTGATTTGCCGCAGGTCGGTGGTCACACCGTTGACGTCTTTGAGTAGATTGGGGGCATCTTTGCGCAAGGTTGCCGCCACAACTTGTAAATCACTCAGGGTGCGGTCAATCGAGCCCCCATTGCGGCGCAGCAGGCTATTGGCCTGGGCCGTCACCCCGTCAAGATTGGTGACAATGCGCTGGACGGCTTCTTTATTGTCGCCCACAACCTTGAGAAGGGTAGAAGTGCCCGTGATCATATCGCCAATTTCTTTTTCTCGGCCTTTGACCGACACCGCCAGGGTATGAATCAGGGTGTTCAGGTCTTCCGGGTCTAACTGGGTCAGTACCGGTGCCAGGTGGTTGAGTACTTCATCAAGGTCAACCGGGGTTTCGGTGACGGCAATGCGCTCTTTGTTTTTGAGTTCGCCACTGGCGGGATTACCTGGGTACAGAGCAATATACTTTTCCCCGAGCAAACTCTTGGCGCGAATAACGGCCTTGGCATCTTTGTACACTTTGACATTGGGCTGGAGCGAAAGATCCATCAGGGCTTCGCTGTCTTCAACAATCAGTTTGTCAACGTGGCCCACTTCAATACCGGCCAGCATGACGGCGCCGCCTTTGACCATCCCCGAGGCGCTTTTAAAGCGGGCCTGCACCTGCAGGCTATCGCCAAATTGAAAGCGCCCAATGGTCAGGGACATATAGGCCAATAGACCGCTAGCGACCAGGATAAAGCCGCCGAGCGAAATTTCTTTCCAGTGTTTCTGCATGTATTCAACTGCTGTCGGCACAGCTCCAGCCCTTGGGCCGTGCCGATCTCCTTCATTGCTTCGTTCAAGTGCTCATTTTAACATCAAACCGAGCGAAGCCCAAATCTGTGACATTCGCTCTGGCATCAGAGTATGTGAAAATACAGACACGCATTCCGTAGTCTCACCATGGAGGAAAATCGATATGCATTTCAAAACAGGATTGTGCCTATTGGCCTTGTCGCTGGCGCTTCCGGCCCAGGCCCAGAGTTTATGGCTCTTTTCCGGAGACGCAGCCTGGCATTTACAGCCCGAGCAGGCACCGGTACTGCGCCACGCCAAAGTGCCCGAGTTGGCCGATCACTTCACGGTGACGCGCAAGCACGGTTTGGTGTACAGCAATATCCAAGACGATTGGCTGCACTTTGATCTCAAAACAGGCAAAAAGAATGTCCTACTCAAGCGCGGTGCCTTGAGCAAGGTCGCTTTTCCCGAGGTTTACCCCGAACCTCAGCCCGACGGCAGCTATTATGCCAAAGCGT
>DLGM01000081.1:0-897 GCA_002482705.1 Cyanobacteria bacterium UBA7694 | reverse complement strand
TTTTTCGACTGGTTTCTGGCAAAGCCCCCCAGCGCATACTGCCACGCCCAGATTTATACGCATTTGAACCCTTGCCCCAGGGAGGATATGTCTTTGTCACCCAAGAGCGCCAAGGGCAGGAATCGCCTGACTTTATTGATTACATCGTGGGCAAAAAGATGCGCTTGTGGCACCAGCCGCCTACGGGCAAAGCGCGCCAACTGGGGGCTTTTGACACGATTCACACGCTGCGAGTGGTCGATCAGGGACGGCAGGTGGTATTTTTTACCCCTGGTAAAACCCAGGGGGCAACCCTGACCTGGAAACTATTGCGGGTCCCCTTGCAGGGCGGGCCAGCCCAGGCCATGGCCGAACTGGTCAAGCCTGCCAGTACCCGCACAGCGCCCTTAATGGCGACCTGGACCGACCTCGACTGGGTGGTGTATGCCGACGCGATCCGGGATCTGATGCAGGATCATGTGCCGCTGCAGTTCATGCGCCAGCGCCTGGGGCAGGCCGCACAGCCGTGGTTTACCCATCGCAGCACCACTTTCCGCCACGACAGCTGGAGCCCGGACGGCTATCTCAGCCGCCCTCGGCGGCAGCAGGGCAAAATTCAGGTGATGGAGTGCTGGAGCGTGCGCAGCGGCGAAAAAGTGGCGGAGTATGAATATGACTGGGATCAGATCAATCCCGGTTATGCCCTTTGCAGTGATTCCTAGGGCCGTAGTATCATTTGAAGGAGCGTCTTGGGCGCAAACGATAGACAAGGACATCCACAGTGACACAAGAGTTGGCGGGCAAAGTGGCCATTATCACCGGCAGCTCACGCGGCATTGGCAAGGCCTGCGCCCTGCGCTTTGCGGATGCCGGGGCCCGCGTGGTGATCAATTACCGCACCCATGCGGCGGACGCCCA
>DLGM01000481.1 GCA_002482705.1 Cyanobacteria bacterium UBA7694 | reverse complement strand
GTCGAAACCGTGGGGGTGGGCCAAAGTGAAATCACCGTGCGCGGCATGGTCGACTTTTTCCTGCTGGTGATGATCGCCGGAGCGGGTGACGAATTGCAGGGTATTAAAAAGGGCGTGATTGAAATGGCCGATGCCCTGCTGATCAACAAGGCCGACGGCGACAATCTGCGTCGTGCCCGCACCGCCCGCCAAGAGTTTGCCCTGGCCCTGAAGTACCTGGCTCCCGCCACCCCTGGCTGGCAAACCCGCGCCCATTTGGCTTCCGGGCTCACGGGCGAAGGCATTCCCGAACTGTGGCAAGTCGTCACCCGCTTTGCCGAACTGACCCGTGCCTCTGGGGCCTTTGTCGAACGCCGCCAAACCCAGCAGCAGGCCTGGTTCCGCACCCTGCTGGAAGAAGAGCTCCTGACGCGCTTTTACGCCCAGCCCCAGGTCCAGGCCCTGCTCCCGCAACTGGAGCAGGCCGTGCGCCAGGGGCAGGTGCTAGTAACGGATGCGGTTGTACAGATGCTGGAGACTTAATGCACTAAAGCCTCTAGCGCTGTTTCCATTCTCTGAATGATCTCACGGCCTTTTAAGGTTGGATTGTTGATCAGCGTGTGTGTTAACGTTTGATTGATAAGCACGAGGTGGTCCCGGTATTGCTGGTGTGTCGCCTCACTTTCTAATCCCAGAGTCAAGCGCAATTTTTCGTTGCCAATGCCAGTAATATTGCTGTGCGGAAAACCAAAACTGGGGCGTTCGGTCATGGGCCAGTCATTGCGTTGGGCCATAGCCAGCATATGGGTGCGAATCATGTTCAGGAAATCTCCTGAGAGTTGATTGTCTAATTCTGGGTCAAATAATGGGCATTTAAAATCTATAAATACTGGGTGATCGTCATAGTTTGGAACAATTTTTAGGACTCCATTGAGCTTATTTAATATTTCCGGCATTGGAGGAATATTTCCAGCCATTGTTTGCGCTGTATCAACAAATTCATTCCAATCGTTGCGAATCGATGCATCTTCTTTGCGCCAGAATTGGGCATCCGGTAAACGCATCGGGTCTGACGGATCCACAATCGGGTTAACCAGCCGCCAGGTTTTTTCCATAATGGCTCCCCGATAGGCTTCAATGGCCTCATGGCCATAGTTTTCATAGTGGGTGAGACCCTGTAAATTCAGGGTCGCCAAATGTTCTTCCGTGGGGGCTAAACGGCTTTGGAAGCTTGTCCAGGCTTTTGGGTTATGGATCGCATGCAAAACACCGCCATTAAAATGATCCATGCCCATCATGTCGAACTTTTGGCCACTGCGGTATAACACCACATTGAGTGCTCCCGATTCAATCCGCTCCCTTTGGGATTCGAGAAAATTTTGCATCTCTTGGCTGTTGGTATGGGCAATAGTGGTGTCAATCGCAACGGTAAAGCGGTCTGCAACCATATTCCCCTCGAACATCCGATTCACCTGAGCCGTGAGATCTTCGGCATAATAATCTTTGCGCGAAGGCGAAATATTATGATGAAATTCACACACAAAAAGATCCAGTTTGACTTCAGGCGAAAAATCGGAATAATCACCCTCTAAAGTATTATCGGTATCGACAGTTTTTACCTGATGTAGGGGGTTATGTTGCAACACTTCTTGTAATGACTCATAATAGGCATCTTTTTGAACCGCTACATTGAGACTGGTAAATTGGTCGCCGCCTTTGGCCCACGAGAGGGCGGTAACGGTATCCGACAAACCGCGCATACCCGAGTTCTTAAAGCTCGAAAAGGCCGCGATATTTTCAGAAAAAAATCTCTCAGGGACTACGTTAGCGATTTCTCGATGTAATATATGCTGACTGTCAGCCAGCGAGTACGGCTGCGTTACGGCTAAAAGTGTCGCTATTTCTTCGTGAATGAGCTGTGTTTGCTCAAAGAATTCAGAGAAGTTGTTTTTGTTGAGTGTTGCTTTTTCCATGGCACTGGCAATGCGGTGATAGGTAAAGGTCATAAACTCAGGGGGAATCTTTTGGGCTTGAAGAACTTTTATTAATTGGGGGTTCATTAACCCCTCCAGAAGATCCATGGTTCCTTGGGTGAGAATGGTTTGATAAGGTGGAGCATGTACTTCGGATGCGAGCTGTTTAAACCCGACGATGCTGGCACTATCCAAAAATTGTTGGGGGGAATCATAGGTCGGAAAAGCAGCTTGACCCAATTGCATATCCATTGCGCTAAGATCGGGCACTTGTTGAAAGATTCTGTCCGTTGCGTGGGTCATAATTCTTACAGCTGTCTCTAGGTTGGTTAAAGTGCCTAACGACTCAAACAGTTGATTAGGGCCAGGGGTGAATCCGTCATGCTCTACTAACTTCTGAAAAGTGCCGGCTTTTATATCATCGGGTGAATTCTGGGCGTGAAGAGAATCGCTATATACAACAGACTGGCTGTCAAATTGAAGTAAACTAAATACTTTCACCTGATCCAATTTTGTTTTTAGTTCTTGTAGTTGCTCGGCGGGATCTCCCCCATTGGGGTGTTGATCTACATAACGCTGAATAAATATGTCTAAATAGTCTCGAATCTGATCATGTCGCTGTCTTATGTCATCTCCAAGGTTGGGGCCAGATTCAAGGTTTTTTGTAAATGAAGATATATCTATTAAAGGCATATCAGAGTTGCTATTTGTAGCTATTTTGTGAATAAAATTCTGCACACGCTCTTCTAAATCAGGTGTATTTGTGTCAAATGCCAGAGGCTCGTAACGATGATAGATGTGTTCCATCACACGTGGATCGCTGACCGGTTCCAAACTGGCAGACGGGCAATTGATCTGCTGCCCTAACTGAAGACGGTATGCCAATAGTGCTTCATTAAAAGGGGTTCCGCCACGGTGGTAATTGGCTAATTTTTGGAAGGGGGACGAGGTCACTTTGAGCCCTCCCCCATCCTCAGGGGCTATTGGCTGTGGAATGGCTGCAAATTTACGCTGATAATTAAGTGCTCGCCCAATGAGGACAGGTGCAAGGGGAGAATCCTTTGGTAGTTTACCCAAGACGTGGTTGATCATTCCTAAATTGACAACCCAGTCTCGGTTTTTTTGCCATGCTTCTGGAACCTGGATATTGGCTTCAATTTGGCTATGGGGGGGTGGCGTTTTTTTAAATAGACTGAATCCTGGTTGGATTGTGTTAAATTTAGCGCTTGTTAAAGGAATCGGAGTATGCTTGGTTGTTTGCATGCGTGCTTGCATAATGCGCAGCAAAGGTACGGGCTTCACTTCTAAATGCGGTACTTCTGCCATCAGTTGTTCAGACGATACTTTTGCCAAAGCGCTTTCAAAACGCGGCCCCAAATTAAGGGGGTTAAAATGTGATGTGTTTGAGCGGCTTTGACGGGCAAAGCTGACCCTTGAATCGCTGAGATCTTTTATGGGGCCAACATGTTTAGGCACTACCTGTGACTGGGGGCGCACATGACCGACATTATAAGCGCGCCCAACGTGAGAACTGCTAGATGAAGATGGATCCATAACAAACCTCTAAAACCCGTATCATATTATGTTCTGATTCTATCCTAAAAAAGGTAAAACGCAAAACTTTATTTTTATGGTGGTCGCCAAACGAAGCGCACAAGGCCTGGGCGCAGCAGTGACAAACGGCATGGCACTTCGGGCCTTGCCCCGGTGCCCCGGCTTGGCTTATGATAAGCCTTGGAGAAACTTGCCATGAACACCTCTGCTGCCCAGCTGCGCATTGCCCTTGCCCCCCAACTGGCCCCCACTTTGCCGACCCTGCCCGCTTTGTATGCGGTGGTCGATCAACTGGCCCAGGATGCCTTTGACACCCACCCCGACATTGCCTGCCCGACCGGGTGCAACACCTGCTGCCACCAAGCTTCCATGCCTGCCGTCACTGGCACCGAATTTGCCCTACTCTACACCTGGATGCAGTCGGAGTGGACCCTGGCTCAGTGGCGAACGCTGGCATCTGATCTGGAAACGCTCTACCGCGCCCACAAAACCCGCTTATGGGCCATGCATGCCCAGCTCAATCAGGCCTTTGACCCCCCGTCGCTGGCGCGCCTGATCCGCGACATCCAGCCGCTGGAAGGCACCCCCTGCGTCTTATTGCAGGGCGATGGGCGCTGTGGGGTGTATCCCGTGCGTCCGAGTAAATGCCGTGCCCATGGGGGGTTTGCCTTTGACATGAACGGTCAGCGGCATCCACAGGCCTGTCGCAGTGAGGTTGAGCGTTGGCACAGTTCGGATGCCGATCTCTTGACCTTGCCCTTGTGGAACCCCTTTGAACAGCGCTTGCAGCGCCATCTGCGCTTTGAATCGGATACGGTGACCAGCATTTTACCCCTGTGGTTATGGGCCCATCGCACAGGGGACGGTTGGGGTGAACGTGCGCTGTTGGCCCCTGATTTTAACACCCTTGAGAGGTCTTTTTAATGGCTCTTGTATTTCCTTCCCGGTTTGGGGGATTGGCTGTGATTCCCCAGCCACTGAGGTTTGTTTTGAGGGGGGGTGTGTGATGACTGCTCCTTCTCCTTTAGCCCAAGCCATCGATGGAATGGTTCAACGGCGTCAATTGCTGATTATTCCCAACCTTTTATCCCGTGAAGCCTGTCATGATGTGATTATGCGGGCGCTACCGAGCCCGGTGACGCCTGCTGAAGAGGATACTTTTTACGCGGCACCGCCCACGTCTCCCCAACGCCAAGCCACTCGTATGGACGTAGACGATACCTTGCGCCACGAAGTGATCGCCCATTTTGCTGCCTGCCGTCCGCAACTTGAGGCCCATTTTGCCATGCCGTTGACCCGTAATGAGCGCCCCCACTTCTTGCATTACCTGCCTGGTGACTTCTTCCGCCCCCATGCGGACTGGGTACAAGCTCCTATTTACGAAGAGCGACGTGTCAGCCTAATTTTGTTTTTGAATGACCACCAGCCGGGGCCCAGCCCTGCTTTTGAAGGCGGACGCCTGAGCTTCTTTGTGCCTCATCCTCATGAACCGGGCAAAATGCAGGGTATTCCGATTCGCCCGCAAGCCGGTTTATTGCTGGCTTTCTGCTCTGACTTGGTCCATGAAGTGGGCCAAATTACCGCGGGTGAACGTTTTAGCGTGGTCACTTGGCTGGCCACTTAAAGGGCCTACCCTTTGGATTAAAGGCACTGGGATGGGAGTTCTGAAATAAAATCAGGGTCTGTGACTGGATACGTTTATTGCGGATTTAAAATAGCGTAAATCCCATATAAAAGTGATGAAATCACTATGATGCGTGTGTCTGCTGTTCGGGTGCTGCTAATTGGCTGTGGGGTGTCGGTTACCCATATTCTCTGATGGTCAGTTTATTGGATGTGTGGAACTTCTCTATTTTTAAGATGAAATGATCAAAAAACCATAAATTTGAGGCAAGACCCATAAGCGGGCTGGGTATAATCAGGATGTAAGTCTTTACCTTAATTTAATCTTATACAGGGATGCATAGGTTTCGCCTTTTACCCATGCCCTAGAGGAGTGCGCTCATGACCGACGGCAGTATCAAAGCAGGTTCTCACGATAAAGGTTTTTGGGATGCCAGCAACCCGATTAAGGCGCACAAAACCCCTTTGGCATCGGGCCTGAGCGTGGAGCAGGCGATGGCCAAAGCCAAAGCCAACCCAGGGGCTGAGCTGGTAGTGGTGAACAGCGAAGGCAAAGCCAGTGTGCACAGCCTGAGCGTGGAAGATACCTTCTGGAATGAAAACAAAAAGATTTTGATTTCGGAATTGGATCGTGATCCGGCCCGAAAACAGAATGTGTCTAAAACCCCTTTGGCAATTGATGATCTGGTCGCTCAAAGCCTGTTTGGCCAAGGGGCATTTTTGGTCGATGAAGAAAACAAAAGCACCTTTTTGGGCAATGATGTCGACCAAACCACTGATGCTGTTAAACTCAAAGATGCGGAACAGTTTCTGACCCGGCCCACCGCCGACCGGGTCGATGCCGCTTATGCCATTGCCAAAGACGCAGGCAATGAGCGCCATGTCGACAAAAAGTTGGCCATACAAGTGCTCGACCAATTACACCAAGATTATCGTCAGAGTGGGCCTGCGGATCAGCAGATTGCCTTGATCAAGCCCGGTGATGCCAAAACCCGTATGCAGGGCTTGGTGGGCGAACTCAAAACCTTGGCAGGGCAAGAGTCTACCCGTGTCACTGAACTGCGTGGCCAATTGTCGGATCGCACTGAAAAATGGCAAAGCGATTTAAAAACGCCGACCCAACAGCGCAATGCGGCGCTGAGCGCTTGGCAGAGTGCCGATCAGCGTGAAACTCAGTGGGTGAAAACGGCAGCTTATAATCTCCGGGAAGCCCGTATGCCGGGTGTTCATACCCTTGAACAAAATTTGTCCGAAGCCAAGTCTCACAGTGCGAATATGCGCTCACAGCTCAATAAC
>DLGM01000328.1 GCA_002482705.1 Cyanobacteria bacterium UBA7694 | reverse complement strand
TAATCGCGCTGGAGTGCCAGGGTCTCGCGGGTGGTTGTGGCGGTGACAAAGGGGTGGCCATCGCGGTCGCCCCCAATCCAAGAGCCTAGACGCAGCAAAGAGGGGACGGGGGCTCCCTGTAAGAAAGGGGCCAATAGCTCGTTCAAATCGCTATGCAGGGTGGGCAGGGTTTCAAACAGCGACTCATCCAGGTAATTAAAGAGGTTTTGCACTTCATCTTGGACCGAAATTGTGCGGGCATGGGTTTGATCACTCTGCCACAAGAGCGAAATTTCACTGCGTACGGCCTGTTCTAGGCGCCTGTGTTCGCGGGGCGTCAACAGGCCGGTATCACGCTGGCTGAGGGCGTTTGTTAAGCGCCGGTGTTTGCGGATGACGGTGGGCCGCATAATATGGGTGGGGTGAGCGGTCAATACCGGCGTGATTTCGATTTGGGCTAAGAGTTGTTGTAGTTGTACCGGGGAGAGTTGGGCTTGGGCAATGTGTTGGGTGAGGTCTTCAAGGGAGTAGCGAATGATGTCCCCGGCACATTCATAAGCCCGCTTGCGGCGTATACGGTGGTATTGTTCAGCCAAATTGACCAACTGAAAATAGAGGGTAAAAGCTTTTGCAAGATGAAACAGATCTTCATTGCTCTGGGTGCTGATCAACTGCTGAACGCGCTCTAAGCTTTCGCTTTGCCCTTGCCGGGCCAGCTTACAGAGTTGGCGAATCTCCTCTTCAAGGGCAAACAAGGGGTCACCAATCTGGGCTTGCAAAACCTCTCCCAAGATCTGTCCAAGAAAGCGAATGTCGGCGCGCAATGGGGCGTTGGTGTCTACTTTTTCCATCGGGGCAACTCCAATCACTGGGGCATAAGGCTCAGTGTAACGCTGAAAAGCCCTTGACGGCGACCCTATCTCCCCCAGCGGTTCCCTTGGTAAACCACAGGGGAAGTGGTAGTATTTAGAAGTGTCAAATTGCGAAGAAGGGTATTGTTGTAAGTCATTTATGGGACATCCATCCAGCCACTCTGAGACAATCGCGGTTACCGATCAAAAGATTGATACCTTCCTTGAAGAACTCCAGCTCATTCAGTCTAAAGGTTCTAAAAAGATCGCCATGATTGGCAGCCGCCATCTCTCTTTTACACACCAACAGCTGATCGAAACGCTGTCTTATGCCCTTGCCCTGGACGGCAACCACATTATTACCAGTGGTGCTTCTGGCACCAACTTTGCGGTCATTAAAGGTGTACAGCGCGCCAACCCTGATAATTTGACCGTGATCCTGCCCCAGACGATTGAGCAGCAACCGGCTGAAAGCCGTGAACAGTTGCTGACCCTCAAATCGGTGCACGAACATCCCGATCGGGTCACCATGAGCTTGGCTCAGGCCAGTGAGCTGTGTTACGCCGAGATCATTGGCAAAGGGCAGCAACTGATCGCATTTTTATACCACACCAGCATGACTTTGAAGCAGACGATCAAATACGCGCACGAACAGCACAAGGTTGTGACAGCGTTTTACTTGGATTAAGGCCGTGAGTTTATTGCGCTGGGCCCTGGCGGCCATGGTTGCGCTCATCCTTGGAGTCGCTGCCGCCGGAGCTTGGGCCTGGTCTCAGTTGGCTCCTGTCGGGGGCGGTGAAGCCCAAGTCTATTTGTTGCGCTCTGGTACACCTTTTGGTCAGGTGATTGCCGATCTAAAAGCCCGTGATTTGATTCGCAACCCCGACATGATCAAACTCTATGCCAAACTTCGTGGTTGGCAGACACGGCTGCAATTTGGTTATTATCGCCTTTCGCCAGAAATGTCGGCAGACCTCATCTTAGAACGGCTGGTCTCAGGCAAAACGGAAAAAATTCCCTATACCATCCCAGAAGGTTATCGCATTGACCGCGCTTCAGCGCAGCTCGATAAATATTCCCTCTCACGGGAAACCTATGAGGCCTTGGCGACACAGCCCGATGAACAACTGCGCCGCGACTTCCCTTTTACCGCCAAGCTTCCGAGCCTTGAAGGTTATCTTTTCCCCGACACCTATTATCTCAGTGGTTCAGAACGGGAACTGATCTACGCCCAATTGCGCCGCTTTCAAGAGCTGGTGCTGCCCCTGTGGCAAAACCGCCCTGCCAGCCATACGCTGAGCTTAAACGATACGCTCAAGCTTGCATCGGTGGTAGAGCTAGAAGGTCTGCTCGACCGTGAATTGCCGGTTATTGCTGGGGTCTTTCTCGAACGCATGCGGATTGGCATGAAGCTCGAATCGGACCCGACCGTTGAGTATGCAATGAAGCGCCATCAGGGCAATAAAAACTTGACCCTGAAAGACATTGCCATTGATTCTCCGTATAATAGCTACCGTTATCCCGGTTTGCCCCCAACGCCGATTGGCAGTCCGGGCCTTGCGGCGATTAAGGCGGTGCTGTATCCTCAAAAAACGCCATACCTTTTCTTTGTTGCCAAAGGAGATGGCTCACACGCTTTTTCCCGCACTTATCCTGAACATTTGAACGCAATCCGCCGCATTTATGGACGGAACTGAGTGAAAGGAATCACATCATGGGTGAAGTCAAATTAGCCAACATTATTAAGCGTTTCGGGGGCAATGAGATCATTAAAAGTCTCTCGCTCGACATCCGTGATGGTGAGTTCTTAGTCCTGGTGGGGGGCAGTGGTTGTGGTAAATCTACGACCTTGCGCCTGATTGCGGGGTTGGAAACTGCGGATGAGGGCACGATCACGATTGGCAATAAAGATGTCACCCAGGTGCCCCCCAAAGACCGCGACATTGCCATGGTTTTTCAAAACTATGCCCTTTACCCCCATATGACCGTGTATGACAATATCGCTTTTGGCCTGAAGCTGCGCAAATATAGCAAAGCGGACATTGATCGCAAAGTCAATGAGGCCGCTGATATGCTCGATATTCGCCCCTATTTGCAGCGCAAACCCAAAGAATTGTCCGGTGGACAACGGCAGCGGGTCGCCTTGGGGCGTGCGCTGGTGCGTGATGCCCAGGTCTTCCTGATGGATGAACCCCTATCAAACCTAGATGCCAAACTGCGTATGCAGACCCGCACCGAAATTAAACGCCTGCAACAAAAGTTGGGGATCACCACTGTTTATGTCACTCACGACCAAATTGAGGCCATGACCATGGGCGATCGCATTGCGGTCATGAAGGGCGGCATTATTCAGCAATTGGCGTCTCCGGCTGAGGCTTATGAATTTCCGGCCAACCTGTTTGTGGCGGGTTTTATTGGGAGCCCCTCAATGAACTTCATTAAAGTCAAAGTGACCAACCTTGATACCAATAGCGTGCATGTAGAGGCCCCTGGTCTGTCCTTGGCACNNGTGAAATGGAAAACTTCCGCGACCGAGAAGTGGTGCTGGGCATTCGCCCGGAGTTTATTGCTCTGACTGAAGAGGACATGAAAGAAAGCGCCCACTGGCAACAGGTTCAGGCCTGGGTGGATGTGGTTGAACCCTCTGGTTCCCGCACGTTTGTGCACCTTTCTGTGGGCAATCAGCACCGTATGGTGGCTGAAGCTGATACGGTCAAAGTCATGCATTTACGCCCAGGCAGTGAGTTGCCGATTTGGTTTGATGGCCGCCGTATTCACCTCTTTGACCCGGAAAAAGAGCACCGTCTCATGAGTACTGCACAAAAATGATTGAAACCCGTGGTTTGATGAAAAGTTATGGCGGCCGTCGTGTCGTTAATAACGTCAATGTGTGTGTCAATAAAGGTGAGGTCGTTGGGCTCTTAGGCCCCAACGGAGCGGGTAAAACCACCACCTTTTATATCTGTGTTGGTTTGGTGAAGCCGAATAAAGGCGAAGTGCTGTTTAACGGCAAAAAGATCTCACGCATGCCCATGCACCGCCGCGCTCGTTTGGGCATTAGTTACCTTCCTCAGGAAGCATCCGTTTTTCGCAAACTGACCGTAGAAGAGAATATTCTTGCGGTGTGGGAATTACTGCGTGTACCCCGTTCTCAGCGCCGCACCCGCTTGGATGAATTGCTGGAAGAGTTTAACCTCACCCATGTACGTAAATCGCAGGGTTATCAGCTATCCGGGGGCGAACGCCGCCGCGTTGAAATTGCCCGTGCCGTGGCCACCAATCCCTCTTTTTTATTGCTGGATGAACCCTTTAGTGGGATTGACCCGATTGCGGTAGCGGGCATTAAAGAGATGATTGTTCATTTACAAAAGCGCGAAATTGGCATCCTGATTACCGATCACAATGTCCAGGAGACACTCGGCATTACCGATTGGGCCTATATCCTCACCCGCGGTAATGTGATTGTGAGCGGCACCTCTGACGAAGTGGCGCTCAATCCTTTGGCGCGGCGTTATTATCTGGGCAGCGAGTTTAAGTTTCAGCGTTATCGCTCCAAACTTCACTTGCCTTATACCGAAGAACAAATTGCGTTGCGCAAAGAACAAAGTATTGCGGATCTCACGCAGATCAACTTTGACGATTTAGACGCCGATTTACATGATGCTCCCAGCGGAGTGACCGGCAGCCGCTGATGTTGCTCGATCGCTATTTGCTGCGGCAGCTCAGCGGTCCGTTTGTCTTTTCGCTGCTGACGCTGGGTTGCCTCATGACCACAGGTTTTGTGCTCTTTACTTTAATGGAAGAGGCCGTTCGTTTTCAGATTCCGGTAGACCTTTTTTTAAAGATTCTGCTGCTGCGTGTGCCAGAGATGCTCTTTTTTACATTGCCAATGAGTGTCTTGTTTGCCACTCTGCTCACCTTTGGGCGCCTTGTTTTAGAGCAGGAGCTTCTGGCTTTGCGCCTCTTGGGGTGGAGTTTATGGCGGGTGTTGGTCCCGGTTTTATCCAGTGCGGTGGCTGTGGCTGGCCTGACTCTGGTATTCAATGAAACGCTGATTCCCCCTGCGGTGTGGCAGGCACGGGAACTCCGTCACTATGCCATGACCCGTCAGCGTTCTTTACCCCTTGAACAGCACCACTTGCTCTACCGGGAATATGCCCAGGGCAAACTGTTGCGTTTGGTGTATGCCGAGCGGGCTCAGGGCTCCCAATTGGAACAGGTGTGGGTTCAACAGTTTTTGCAGGGGGAACTCAGCCTGGTTTTACGTGCCCGTCAAGCGCGCTGGGAAGGCAATGTCTGGCACTTTGAGCAGGGTGACTTGCTGCGTTTTGAGGCCTTTCCCAGTCGTCATCCAACGGTGGCCACATTTGCCAGTTATCGTTTGCCCATTGCCCCGACCTTGGGGGAGTGGGCCCGTGAAAGTCGCCAACCTACAGAAATGAATTTGCGTGAGTTGGGACGCCATATTGCTGTGATGAAACTGGCCGGGCAGGAGCCCTGGGCCTTACAAGTGCGCTGGCATCAGAAATTGGCGATTCCGGCTTCAGCAGTTGTCTTTGCAGCCTTGGCTTTGGGGTTAACGGGTCAATCTTTGCGCAGTCGCGCTCAAGGTTTTGGTTTAAGTTTGCTGATTATTTTTGGCTTTTATCTGTTTTTGGCGATGGGGACAGCTTTAGGGGATGCGGGGAAAATCCCGGCTGGGTTGGGAGCTTGGCTGCCCCATGGCGTTGGAGGCACGCTTGCGCTGATCCTGATTCATCGCCGCAACTTTCCAGCTCCTTAGGCCAATCCATAACCCTCGCGCCAAGTGGGATATTTGAGGACATAACCACTTTGCAAGAGCCTTTGGTTGGAAAGACGCTTTCCCTTATTTTCCCCCTCACCAGCAAGGGGTTCTGGATACCCCTGGTGATCGGCCAAGGCCCGTAAGAGGGGTAAGCGCTGAATGGGAGCACTATCTGTGCCAATATAGAGGGGTGCAGGGGCGTCCAGGGAAAGCAGATGGGATAAAAAGCCCACACAGTCCTGTTGATGAATGCGGTTGGTCCAGGCCCAAGGGTTTGCCACAGGGGCTGCGGTTGTCAGGGCGCGTGCCATGGGGTTGCGTTCAGGACCATAAATGCCGCTAAAACGAATCGTTGTGGCTGGAAGTGGACATGTTTGTATCGTTGTCTCCGCGTCTAGCAGACATTGGCTTGGGGTGTCGGGAGTGTGGGTGGGGCTGTCCTCATTTTGCCAGATGTCACCCAAATCCTGAAGTGGACGGGTGCTTGTCACCAAAAAAAAGCGCTTCAGATGCGGGGCGAAAGTGGACAATGTCCTTAAGACATTTAATAATGTCTGGTGGTATAACTGCTGATAGTCTTCGGGTTGGCGGCCAGGGGCAGCCAAGAAATATACCCACTCTGGGGGTAAGGGGAGGGCCTGGGTGTAAATACCGAGCGCATTGAGATCTTGAGTAACCAGATGAACATCTGGGATAGGGGGCATAGGGCGACGGCGAAACCCGGTCACCTGATGCCCCATTTTTGCCAGTTGCTTCGCTAATGGTGTTCCCACATAACCCATTCCCAAAATCCAAATCTCGGCCATTTTCTGTCTCCAGATCCACATTTTTGCATACTTATTTGTTAGACTAAACCATCATGAAAGTCTCCACTTACCCCGTATGATAACTCTCCCCCTGATGGTAAGGGGCATCTTGTGTTGATGAGGCCCTTATATGGATAGGCCCCCCTCTGCCAATAAACGTCATATTACTTCTGTTTTGTATCGTGAGCAGACGCCTAAGGGATGGTATCACTCTGTGGATCTTTCCCCTTCTCAGCTCACCCTTCTGGGATTTGCCCTGCTGATTATTTTGGGGGCCTTGTTGTTGTCTTTGCCGATTTCGCGTACAGGCACGGCTCCATATTCCTTTTTGACGGCGTTGTTTACTTCAACTTCAGCAGTCTGTGTGACAGGCCTCAATGTCATTGACCCCAGTACCTATTACACGGTTTTTGGTCAAGTCATGATTATGTTGTTGATCCAAATTGGGGGATTGGGTTATATGACCCTTTACAGTCTGATGTTATTGGCTGTAGGTAGGCGTTTGTCCCTGCGCGATCGTTTGGCGCTGCAATCCGTTTTGGAGCTGCCGGGTCCCGGTGGGGTTGTCAGTTTTGTCATGCGCATTTTACGTTTTACCCTGATCATTGAAGGCCTTGGTTTTGTCTTATTGGCTCTGTATTGGGTGCCAATGATGGGGCCTAAAGGGTTTTATTACGCCTTGTTCCATGCGATTTCGGCGTTTAATAACGCGGGTTTTGCCCTGTTTCCTGATAACTTAATGCAGTTTCGGGACCAACCCGGCGTGATTTTGCCGATCTCTTTGCTGATTATCCTTGGGGGCTTGGGTTACCCGATTATTTCAGAATTATGGGGACGCTGGTGTCAAGACCGCCGTCGTTTGCGTTGGCGTTATTTGTCACTGGGCACTCGGATTGGCCTTTTGACAACAGGATTACTGTTATTTTTGGGCACCTTTCTCTTTTTAGTATTGGAAGGGGCACGCACTGAAACTTTAGCTGTGTTGCCGGGGTGGGATCGGCTCATGAGTGCCTTTACGCTGTCCGTGATGCCTCGGACGGCGGGGTTTAATGCGATTGATTTGGCCACGCTCACTCAAACCTCATTGTTTGTGACAATTCTGTTGATGTTTGTCGGCTCCAATCCCGGTGGAACGGGAGGAGGGGTTAAGACAACCACTGTGTTTACTTTGTTTATGCGGGCTTTGAGTGTTTTACAAGGACGGCACGCTGTGAATGTTTACCAGCGCCGTTTGGGGGATGCAACGATCAATAAGGCTACGGCCACCTTTTTTATCTCCCTGTTGTGGGTCAATGTGATTACTCTGTTTCTGACTTTAAGTGAACCCAAACAGGCTTTTTTACCCTTGTTGTTTGAAACCGTTTCCGCTTTTGCAACGGTCGGTTTGTCAGCCAATTTAACCCCCTTATTATCGGGGTGGGGACAATTGCTCATTATTGCCACCATGTATGTGGGGCGTGTGGGGATGATTACACTGGGGACGGCGATCTGGTCAGAGCGCCATACGGCAATGTTAAAATACCCCGAAGAGGGAATACTGGTGGGTTAAAGAAAGAAGAGCATCATGATTAAACAGTTTGCAGTCATTGGTCTGGGGCGTTTTGGTTCGAGTGTTGCACAAACCTTGCGCGAGATGAATCATGAGGTCTTGGTGATTGATAACTCAGAAGAGAATGTCAACAATGCAATGGCTGACGGATTGGCAACCAATGCTATTTGTCTTGACTCCACCAATATCCATGCGCTCGAACATATTGGCCTCAGCGGCTTTGACGGCGTGGTTTTGGCGATTGGTGCCAATATGGAAGACAGTATTCTGACGGCTCTCAATTTGATGGAGCTCAAAGCCCGTAACTTGATTGCCAAAGCGAGTAGTCTTCCCCATGGGAAAATTCTGGAGCGTTTAAATGTGCCACGGGTGGTTTATCCTGAGCGTGACATGGGTGAACGCGTGGCAAAATCGATTGCTCAAACCCATATTCTCGAAGGTTTTGAGTTGGATCCCCGCTGCAGTATTATTGAAATTCAGGCTCCTAAGACGCTAGTGGGCCGTACACTCTTTGAACTCAATCTGCGGGCGCGTTACGGCGTGTATATCATTGCGATTAAACATGGCGACCATGACTTGGCCATTGTTCCGAGCCCGGATAGCAAGATTTTTGCTCACGATAAATTGGTGGTGATTGGTGAGACGCAACAGATCCGTAAGCTCATTGAAGATCATTAACGCTCAAAACGGGCCTTGACTTGTTCTAACTGTAAATGGCGATAAGGAGGGCTACTCTTTATACGCTGCCCTTGGAGACGAAAGTGCGACCCTGAAATTTGTGCATGGGTACCACTCCAGCCCTTTTCTTCACTCCAATTGGCTTGGGCCAATGTGCCTTGGATGGGGGGCTGCTTGAGTTGTATCGGCCCCTCTAAGCTGAGCTGAGGCGCTTGAAACTGTCCCAAGGGGCTGCTGAGTTCAAGCGGGCTACCGGGGGTGTCTAGGCGCAAATGCAGTTGCTCGATGTTAAAGGTCTCGGATTTGACCTCTTGTGCCCGTTGAGCGGTGAGTTCCCAGCGCGGTTCGGCCTGTATTTGTGCAAGGTGAAAGTCGGTAATTTCAGGTGTGGTGGGTGGCTTTGAGGCTTCTTCTTGCTCTGGGGGGACACAGCTAACGAGTAGCCATAAAAGGCTGACAATCAGTTTAGGGCTGATATTCAATGTGGACTCCCGCATAGAGTTCTTCTTGACGGGTGATTCTGTGACGTTCATGCGGGGCTATGGCTGGGTTAAACCACTCGGCCAAACTTTGGGTGCGCCCTTGTGCCGAAAGGGTAATCCAGATGATGTCATGGGTGAGATGATGGTGAGCGACCAGATCCCGGTAAATATATTTATAGGTATTGCGAGCACTGGCTGTTGTGACCCAGATCTGAAGGCGGCGCAGCCCATGTGTATCCACTGATGTCAACTCATTGGTCACGCGGTAAGCGGGAGCTATGCTCATGGGGAGGGCCGATTTGAGGGGACGGGGAAGCAGGGCCTGGGAGGGGCCTTGGTAGGGCTGACGGGCAGATAAGAACTTGAGCCCCCATAAGACGGGGTTTGTGACCTGCTCCCAGGTACAACTGTATAGACAGATACAGCTGATCCATGCCAAACTCAGCCCTTTGATCCGGGCTGTGAGTGATGTTGGCAGAGAGCTATATTTCATGCTCCTTTATTATACAACGGGATTTTCGTGCCATTCTCTTGCCGCCTGAAAAAGCTTCATGTTACATTGAAGGCGTGCTGGGGGTATAGCTCAGTTGGTAGAGCACTTGCATGGCATGCAAGGGGTCAGCGGTTCGAATCCGCTNNAAGACCGAACCTAGGTTCGGTCTTTTTTATTGTGGCGAGTGCCAGAGCTAACACAAGGTGCAGAAAATTTTCTGCACCTACTACGCGCCGACGACCACTTCAATCAAGGTGCTTTGTAACTTTTCAGGGTGAAAGGGTTTGGAGATAACCGCTTTCACCCCCATGGCAATGAGGCTTTGAGCTTCGGCCATTTTGCGTGAAGGGAATAACATAATCAAGCGCGCATACAGATTGCGCTGAAGGATGGCTTCGGCCACTTCACGTCCACTCATTTGCGGCAGGCTGTAATCAATCAGGGTCACAGCAGGTGCCAATTGTTCAAAGAGTGATATGCCAAGATGGGGATCCCCTGTTTCGCCTGCAATCGGCATTTCCAGCTCCTGTAAATTCTGCCGCAAGAGATAACGAATAAAGAGGGAGTCTTCAATGATCAGAATGCTGCTCATCAGTCGTCGGGCGTGCCGCTGACAACCCAGCCTGCAAAGGACTCGGTAATCCGGAAGTTTTTACCTACATACCCCCGTGGGAAACGTTTGACGTAGTTTAAAAAGACTAAAATCTCCTCTTCGCTGATATTTTCCATCACTTGATCCATTGGGGTCCCGGCATAATGGCCCGTTTGTGGGGTGGGAATGGCCTTTGCTTTGGGGGCAACCTCTTGAAAGGCTTGAATAATGCCTTCAAAGATCATGGGCGCTATCACTTCTTCGCTGGCCGTGTAACCGTGTTTGCCGCGCAGTTGTTCAAGGGAGTAAAGGGGGCGTTTGCGGTTATCACAGAAGATGATGTTCTTTTCGGCCAATTCGAGGAATGAAATCTTTTCTGGCGGTGGAGGTGGAGCCTGATCTTCAGTGTGTGCTTCATTGAGTTGCGCTGTGGCAGGCTTGGCCTGAATGACGTTGCGCTCAATCAGGCGCTGGTTGACCCGTTGCATGAGCTTGAGAATGGGCTCAAGTTGTCGTACAAACACACCTAAAATTTTACCAAAGCGCTCAAAAAAGCCAGGGTAACGCCGTGATATGAAGTGCATCTTTTCACTGGGGCTCAGGCTGGGATCCAACATGCCGGTACGAATGACGTGAAAGGTTTCAAAGACCGAAGCGATTTTGTCTGCCAGTTGCCCGATGCGTTCTTCCTTTTTTTGTTCGAGCTCTTCCTGGGTGAGTGCTGGGGCCGTTTTACCCCTTGGTGCCGTCTGCTCAGAGGGTGCGGAGATCGGGCCGGTTGCAGGAGGTGGGGTGTTCCCTGGGCGCTGTGCCGGATGAATCGTAGAGCTGATGACCCCTGTACGGGGGCGTTGCTCTTCGGGGGCTTGAGGGGGCGGTGGTTCAGGAATAGGTGCAGCTTCGCCTTCCGTTGCAATGGGCCCGGTCTGGCTCACTTGCCCCACGGTTCCTGATGAACCCATCATCAGAAAGTTGGTAGCACGGGGTGAAAGGCGCTTGTTTGTTGGTTGTTCCTGATGGTTTGGCTCATTCATATATTTATTGTACAATGAAAAAACGGTGAAACAGACACCTAATTCTAGGTTCCAGCGTAAATTGATGGCTTTGCTCACAGTCAGAAAGGGCTCCCTCAAGTATGATTAGGCTGACGCGTTTAGATGGCCGCCAGTTCATTGTCAATGCTGAGTTAATCGAAATGTTCGAATCAACCCCTGAGACAGTGATTACGCTTACGATTGACCGCAAGCGCATGATCGTCAAAGAAAGTGTTGATGAAGTGCTCCAGCGAGTGATGGAGTACAAGCGTATCGTGTTCAGCGATTGGCCAATCAAAAAACAGGTCCGTGTACCTGATGCGGATAACTCTTTCCACTGGATTGAAGCAGACGGAGTCCTTCCTGTTGATGAGGCTGATCCCGAAGTGTTACAACAACATCCACATCTAGAAAGCTAACGACTGTTAACCGTTTTGTATCTCTTCCGTTTAATTCATTATTGAGATTGAACAAGCCATTCTGCTTGTTCGGTGCCATCACATATTACAACTCTAAAGAGGACTTCAGGTTTAAGGGGATTAAGTATCTATGGGGCTTATATTAGGTCTACCGCTTGTTCTCGGCTCCGTTTACCTATGTATGTTGTTGAGCGGTCAGAAACTTCAAGATTATATTGATTATCCGTCACTGATTATTGTTTTGGGCGGGTCGATTGGTTCTGCTGCAATTGGTTCTGGTTTTGGCTCGGTCTTTAAACTTCCCGCTCTTTATATTCAGGCGATTCTGCCTTACCCGACCAAACAAGAACTAGTGGTTGTTGATATGAAGCGCATGGCCGACAAAGCGCGCAGTGGCGGCTTGCCTGCGCTCACGTCTGAAATTCCAGTTGCTCCCAATGAGTTTGTCCGTCGGGGCATTAAGCTCCTCGTTGCTGGTACTGACTCAGAAATTGTACGCACGATTCTGGAAGCCGAACTATCCAGTGCCGAGACCCGCCACGGCCTTAACACATCTTTCTTAGACGCTATGGCCGCTTATTTCCCGACCTTTGGGATGTTGGGAACCGTACTCGGGATTGTTCAGGCGATGGGCAACCTCGATGACATGGCTGCTCTAGGTACCGCCTTGGCTATTGCTTTGTTGACCACCCTGTACGGCGTATTCTTTGCCAACGTGTTTGTATTGCCCGTCAGTGCCAAACTCAAAACCAAAAATGCGACCGAAGCACTGGTTAAGGGTATGTACATCGACGGATTTTTGGCTATTCAGGCCGGGAGCACTTCTGACACCATTGATAAGGTCATGAAGTCGTATGTAGATGAAAAAACCCGTGCCCGTATCGAGGGGGGTAAAGTCGGCAAAAACAAAGTCGACAAACACATTGAATACACCACCTATATGAACCCCCAAGACCAAGAGCGTGCGATGGCGCTGATGGCCGAAGTCAAAAAAGAGACCGAAGCCAAAAACTTAGGGATTGATGACGTCAAGTTGATGTTGGCCGAATTGATCAACGAAGCCGAC
This sequence comes from Cyanobacteria bacterium UBA7694, assembly GCA_002482705.1. Taxonomy (GTDB): domain Bacteria; phylum Cyanobacteriota; class Sericytochromatia; order UBA7694; family UBA7694; genus UBA7694. The sequence goes on along the minus strand of DLGM01000328.1, from coordinate 20,625 downwards.
GATAAAACCCTGATGAAAGATTTCTCGAACGAGTTCATGAAATTCAAGCCCGTTAAAAAACTGCCCAAAGGCTCTAAGCGCAAAGGCAGTAAAAAGAAGAAATCTGGAGCTGGCGCCGCTAAGAAGCGCAAGATCGCAGATGATTAGTGAGGGCTGCTGCTAATGGCACGTAAAAAAAAGGAACTTCCCCCAGAGAATACCGAGCGATGGCTCACAACCTACGCAGATCTGATCTCTCTGCTGATGATTTTCTTTGTTGTAATGTTCGCCTCTTCGGAGGTCTCTAAAGACAAACTCTTGGCTATTTCCGAGTCCTTGCGCCGCGCCCTCAACAAAGAAGCTGTGGCCGCCAGTTCGGTGGGTGTTTCGGTTCTGTCCGATCCGAGCCGCTCCACCACTACTGCTGTCAGCGAAGCGATTATGGAGGCTGCCAAAGCCTTTGGCATCGATAAATCGGTCAGTTTTTCGACCGATGAGCGCGGCACCATTATTTCGATTGTAGATAGCTTGTTCTTTGATCCGGGTGCCAATGGCCTGAAGCCTAAAATCATTCCGCTGTTGCGGGAGGTGGCCCAATTCTGTAAAGATACGGATGCCCAAGTTGTGATTGAGGGACATACGGATGATCGCAAGATCAATACCCCCCAATTCCCTTCTAACTGGGAATTGTCTGCCCTGCGTGCCACAGAGGTTGTGCGTTTCTTTATTCGCGAAGTGGGTTTTGATTCCCGTAAAATCTCTGCTTCTGGTTATGCCGATACCCGCCCGTTGGTACCCAATATCAATGAGACCAACCGGGCTCGCAATCGCCGCATTAATATTATCTTGGTGAACACGGAAGTCCGCAGCCAGAAAACGGAATCCAAATCTCTGACGCAGCTGGAGCTGATTGAGCGTCAGCAAAAGATCAAGGAAGAAGCCATTGATCGCTTGCTCAACCCCTATGCAGCTACTGCTGAGGGAGAAACCGCCAATAGCGGAAAACGTTAGGCTGATTGTCTAGCAAGAGCCCCAAGAAAACTTCTTGGGGCTCTTTTGGTATTGGCTGCCTTTCCAAGTCGAGAGGGGATAAGGATACACTGTGCTTAGGAGGTAAGCTGATGAAAGCGAAAAAAGCCCGATTACAAGAAATCCTGGGACGTTTAAAGCAGTACTACCCAGATGCCCATTGTGCTCTGAATTTTCAACATCCTTATGAGCTCCTGATTGCCACTATTCTTTCCGCCCAATGTACCGATGAGCGGGTCAATCAGGTGACGGAAAAACTCTTTCGCAAATACCCGCGCCTTGAAGATTATGCCCAGGCCTCTTTGGCTGAACTGGAAGCGGATGTAAAGCCCACCGGCTTTTTTCGTAACAAAGCTTTGGCAATTCAGGCCACGGCTCAGCAATTGCTGAGTGAGTTTGGCGGGGAAGTGCCCAACAGCATTCCTGAGTTGACGCGTTTGCGAGGGGTGGGTCGGAAGACCGCCAGTGTGGTCATGGGCAATGCTTATGGCTGGGCCGAAGGGGTGGTTGTGGATACCCATGTAAAGCGCCTCTCCCAGCGTTTGGATTTAACCCGGGCGACAACGCCTGAAAAAATTGAGCAGGATCTGATGCGCTTACTCCCGCAGGAAGAATGGGTGTTGTTTCCCCATTTGCTGATTTTCCATGGCCGTCAGTGTTGCAAAGCCCGCAAGCCGAATTGCCAAGCTTGTTTTTTGACGGATCTGTGTCCGGCTACCCAACGATGAGCGATCAGATAGGGGTAGGGCTGGCAGCCGTGGGCCTATTTTTTTATTTATTGGTGATCTACCGTTCGTGGCTGGCCCGACGTAGCTTGGGGCGTTGGCCCTGGTTGTGGAGTGCCCAGTCCCCCCTTGAAGCCCAAGCCCGACGGAGTTTGTGGGCGGGTTATGTCTTTTTACATCTGTTTGTGGGTTTGTATCTCATTGCACCGGCTACCGTACAACAAATATTCAGCAGTTTTTTACCCTGGCAAGCCTATGGTTTGCGGTTTTCCGCTGGGGTGAGTCTGGGGTTCTGTGCTGGGTTTTGGTTCTGGCTGACTTGGCGTATGGGTCCCGCTTGGCATATTGGCATTAATCCGCATGTGACCCAGCAGGACTATCGACCCCTGGCTCTGTGGCACGGACGTGTTCCCCATCCTATTTATGTGTTATTAACACTGATGACGACGTTGGTTGCGATCATTTTACCTCTCTGGTTGTTGCTGCCCGTGGTGTTTTTGTGTGGGCGCGGTTGGTATTTACAGGCCCGGGCAGAAGATGCTTTTTGGCAGGTCGTTACCCCATGATCCGTCAAGGCAGTTACCTTTTTTCCCTCGATGTTCCCACTGCTGGAGATGCCTCCCCTTTAGTGGCTTATCTCTCGGTTTCGTTTGTGATGCATGAAGGGGGGCAGCCCCTTTCTCTGGATACACTGCATGCGTTTTTAGCACAGGCAGGCATTGTGTACGGTATTTCCGAAATGGCTTTGCGCACGATTGTTTCTCAAGGACAGGCTCAGCGGGTGCAGGTGGCTCAGGGCCTTGCCCCTGAGGTAGGTGCCAATGCTTGGTTTGAAACCTTATTACCCGAAAAATTAACGGTGTATGAGAGCCTTTTATCCGCAACTGAGCGTATTCCCAGCCTCGATGTCAATGCCTTAACGGTGCCTTATGGGACTCCCTTGTTGCGCAGGCATCCCCCTACTGCCGGGGCTCCCGGCATGAGTATTTATGGGCACATCATTCCCGGTTTATTGGGTCAAGACCGCGCTTTTCCACCCATGCGCAATACGATGGTTGCTCCACAAGACCCCCATGTTTTGTTAGCGGCGATCCAGGGCCATCCACTTTTACAACTCCCCGATTGGATTGCGGTTGAGCCCCTTTATCTTTTAGAACGAGATATCCAGCGCTCGGAAGATTTTGATGGGATTGTGATAGTTAAGGGTTCGGTACGCGATCAGGTGCGCCTGTATGCGTCTTCCGATATTATTGTGCTCGGTGCGGTGGAAGCGGCTGTCATTTCTTCTGGGCGTCATGTGGTGATTACCCATGGCGTGAAAGGCAAAGACATGGCGGTGATTAAAACGCGGGGAAATCTGCTCACCCGTTTTGCTGAGCGCTGTACCATTGAGTGTGGGGGAACGATTCAAGCGCGTTCGATTAGCCAGTCTTATGTGGTGGCGCTTTCAGAGATTTATGCTGATCGCATTGTGGCGGGCGAAACACGCAGCTCGTCGCTCATCCAATCTGATCGCATTGGGGCGGCCCGTATGGATACACACCTGATTGTGGGGGCCAATATCTATCTGGTGGACAGCCTCCATCGCCTAGAGCAGCAAAAAGGGCAATTGAGTGAACACATTAACGAAGTTATGCGTGAGATCGCTGATTTGCTCTTTCAAAAGCAGTTAGAGCCTCAAGATCCTTATTTACACCATCTGCGTACCCGACTTGGGCGTTTAGAGTTTAATTTACAGAAAGTTTCCAGCGAATCCCGGCAATTGGCTCTTTATCAGCAGGAATCCCTGCATCCTCAGGTCTTCGCCTTTGCGGAGGTTCAGGCTGGAACTCTTATTCAATTGGCCAATTTCGAGTATAGTGTAGAAGAAACGGTAAGCAATGTCGTTTATCAACCGGGCCAATATGGCATCATACAGACTCACCTGTCTTAATGGATATACGCGCTATGAAACATGCAATTGGAATTGATCTGGGCGGCACCAAAATTAATGCGGGTGTCATTCGTCAGGACGGCGTCATTGTGACGTCCCAGCGTTATGAAACGCCGCTGGAGGGTTCGGGTGAAGATATTCTCAAGGCCATTGTTTCAGCCGTACGTACGCTTCAAGCCGATTTTGGGGCGCTACCAGTGGGTGTTGGCTCGCCCGGCCTCATTGAATACCCCTCTGGCGTGATTCTGGGCTGTACACCCAATCTCCCGGATTGGCAGGGACGAAGCCTCAAACAGTATCTCGAAAACGCTCTACAGGTGCCTGTTCAGGTTGATAATGATGCCAATGCCGCGACCTGGGGAGAGTTCCGGGCTGGAGCTGCTCAGGGTTTTCACCATCTGGTGATGCTGACCTTAGGCACGGGCCTGGGCAGTGGCATGATTTTTAATGGGCACATTCTCCGGGGCTTTCATGGCTTGGGCATTGGCTTTGGGCACATGATTGTCGAGCAGTCCGGTCGTTTTTGTAACTGTGGCCAACAGGGCTGTCTTGAGGCCTATGTTTCCGGCAAAGGTTTGGCCCGTTCTTATCAGTTGCGGGGCGGTGATTTAGCCGTCAAGGGCCCGGAAATTTTTGACCGCGCTGCCCGTCAGGAGCCGTTAGCCCAGGCCGCTGTGAATGAGTTTATCCATATGTTGGGCGTTGGGGTGACCAATATTCTCAATACCCTGGCCCCAGAAGCCCTCCTGATTGGGGGCGGTATTTCCGCACAGGGGGAAGAACGACTGTTTGCCCCTCTGCGCACCAAAGTAGCGGCGCTCATGAGTATGCCGCTGCATCACCCCCCGATGATTCGGGCCGCTGCCTTAGGCCCTGACGCAGGGCTCATTGGGGCTGGCTTTTTAGCCATTGATTATCTGAACGAGTAAGGGATTATGAACGAGAGCAACGTGATTGACGCGAACCAGACCCATGCGCCGCCTTTTTATCGTACCCGCACATTTTGGATTCTGATTGCCCTGATGTTGGGGGCGCTGCTTTTCCGCATGCTGATCAGCGGGGCTATGCATGGCCACCCGACGGACATCAATAACTTTAAAGCCTGGAGCATGCATGCTGCCCGGCACCCCTTCCGGGAGTTTTATAAAAGCGTCAATCCCAGTGTCGGGGTCTGGTGCGACTATCCGCCGCTGTATATTTTAGTGTTGTGGGTGGTGGGCAAATTTTACCAACTCTTTGACCCGGCTTATGCCCACTGGGGCAAATTTATGTTTACCCTATTGGTCAAGTTTCCGCCAATGCTCGCGGATGTGGGCTGTATCGGGTTCTTATTTGTCATCCTCAAGCGCTATACGTCGGTGAGTTTAGCCCTGTTTGCAGGGTTTATCTTTGCAATTCATCCGGCTGTTTGGTATGAATCTGCCCTGTGGGGGCAGGTTGACTCGATTACCCTGTTGTTACAGCTTTTGGCCACTTGGTACCTGATTCGGGGGCAGTATCATTGGGCAATTTTGGCAACGGCCTTTAATATTTTGGTAAAACCCCAGGGCCTCATTTTATTGCCGTTGGTGCTCTTCTTAGCGGTTTATCGGGGCAAGTGGCTGCAATTGGTGCTCGGGGGCGTTTATTCCCTGTTGGCCACCTTCTTGGTAACCTTGATCTTTGTCCCGGCCGGGCAAATTATTCCGTGGCTCATGAACCAGTATATGAGCCAGGCTGATCTTTATGCCTACAGCTCGATTCAGGCCTTTAATGTGTGGTCGTTTACGGGGATGTGGGCCAGTGATGTGTCGCGCGGAATCTTTGGGCTGGGGGCAGGAGCTCCTACCTTCTGGATGCAGCATAAAACCTGGGGGCTGATTCTGTTTTCGCTGGCTTATGCCTTTTGCCTTTGGTTTTACTGGAGCCGGGCGCGTCGCCAGAACACCGAAGAGGGTGTCCTGATTATCCACACCTCGGCCCTGATCATGATTGCGTTTTTCTTATTCCCCACCCGTATGCATGAGCGCTATCTCTACAGTGGCCTGTTCTTCTTATTGGGTTCTCAGGTGATCAATCGCCGTTTGATTCCACCCTTTTGGGTGTTGTCCGCGGTCTTTATGCTCAACCTTTTGTATGAGCTGCCGGGTCTTAAGCGTGATCTAAATTTCCCAGCGATTTTTTATGCCATCAATGATACCTTGAGTAAAGGTGGCTTTAAGTTCTTTGCTGCTCTCAATCTGTTGATGTTTGTTTATATTGCCTATGTCTTGCTCAAAGGGCCGCTGGTAGAATTGTCAGCCCGTACAGAACGTTGGATGCAGCGGGTGGGTGAAGCACTTAAACCCAAGGCGGGCGCGCGTTTCCGCTTCCCAGTGCCGCAGGCACTGGATCGCAAAGATATCTGGATTATTGTGGCCTTTCTGGTGGGCTCAGCGCTGATTAAATTGTGGCGTTTAGAGATGCCCCCTGAGATGATCTTTGATGAGGTCTACCATGCCCGTGCCGGGGGCGAATATGTTTTGGGGATGCATCCCTTTGAATGGGTACACCCGCCTTTGGCTAAGTTACTGATTGCCGTTGGTGTTTTAATGTACGATTTGACGGCCATTGGCTGGCGCATTCTGCCCGTTATCGCCGGTACACTTTTGTTAATGGTTGTTTATTTGTTAGGGCGTTTTACCTTGCCACATCGCTGGCAAGCAGTGGTTGCCACCCTGATGCTGGCCTGTGATGGCGTTTATTTTGTCCAATCCCGGACCGCCATGACCAATATCTTTGCGACCCTGTTTCAGGTTTCGGCTTTGACCTTTACCTGGCGTTATTTGCAGTTCCACTGGCACCGTCCGCGCCATCTCCACAATTATTATTATTTGATGGGAGCAGGTGTCTTTATTGGTCTGTCGCTGGCGACCCGCTGGACTTCTCTGTATTCTTATGGATTTGTCCTGTCATCCTTTGTCCTGTTTGCAATCCTGCCCGCTTTGGTCGACATTCCCCAATTGATTGAGCAGCAGCGTTTACGTCTGACGGTCAATCGTCACAGTTTGTTATTGATTCTGGGCGTTGGTTTTAGCCTGGTGGTGATTCCGGCCATCATTTATCTGCTCTCTTATACCCAGTACATGAGTCTGGGCAATAGTGTGAAGGCCGTCATTGATATGCAAAAGGGCATTTGGAGCTATCACTCCAACTTGACCGACCCCCACCCCTATTATTCGGCTTGGTACACATGGCCTTGGCTGGTGCGTCCCACGTGGTATTATTTCCAGAATCACAATAATGGAACCTTGAGCGGCATTATTGCCTTGGGGAACCCGGCCATTTGGTGGGCTTCTATGCCAGTTGTGCTCGCCATGATTTACCATGCGATTACCCGTCGCGGCTTACAGGTCGCTTATTTGGCTATTGCCTGCCTGTTTATGTATCTCCCCTGGGGCATGTCTCCGCGTACCCTCAACTTTGGCCATTATTTCTTTGAGGCAGTGCCTTATGCCTGTCTGAGTACGGCCTTTTTGTTAGGGGTCGCAATCGATACTTGGGGACAGCGCGGCAAGGTATTAACGGCTGTGTATGTCTCTTTGGTATGTGGCTTATTTGTATTCTTTTACCCCATTTATGCGGGGTATCCGATTTCATGGGCCTATTATAATTTGCTGCGTTGGTTCCCTTCGTGGGTCTAACCCTCTCAGCCCCGGTCATTTACCTCAGTCTGCTGATTATCGCCGTTTGTGGCATCATCTATGAGTTAATTATCGGGGCTGTTTCTTCTTATCTTTGGGGCGATTCGGTCTATTATTTCTCGATCACTGTGGGTTTGTACATGAGCGCTATGGGGCTTGGGGCCTTTTGCTCCAAGTTTTTCCAGAAAGCCCTTTTTGACTGGTTTGTACTCTCAGAGATTCTGATCGGGATTTTGGGTGGCACTTCTGCGCTGTTGTTATTTGGAGTGTATGCTTCTTTTGAGGGCAGTTATGAATATGCTATGGTCACGGTAACCCTCCTGATTGGTGGGTTGGTGGGCTTGGAAATCCCGCTGCTGATTCGCCTCTTAGAAGAGGCCCAAGAGGGACTGCGCAACAATGTGGCCCATGTCCTCACTTATGACTACATTGGTGGCCTGATTGGCGCCCTTTTATTCCCCATGTTATTGTTGCCGTATTTGGGCATTCACCGCTCGGCCTTGGTCTTGGGGATGGCCAATTTGTTGGTGGCCGGTTTTAACTTTGTGCGCCATCGCCATTTATTGGTGTGGTTTCGCCCCCTCTTATTATTAACCACTGTGGCGTTGGGGGCTTTAACTTGGCTGCTCTGGACCAGCGAAGATCTCAATCGTGTGCTTGAGCAGCGTCTGTACCGGGATCAGGTCATCTTCACGGCCCAGACGCCTTATCAGCACCTGACGCTGACCCAGTGGCACAATGACATCCGTCTGTTTATCAATGGGGGCTTGCAGTTTAGCTCCATTGACGAACACCGCTACCACGAAAGCTTAATCCATGTCCCTATGGCTGTGGTTCCTGCTGCTTCAGAGGTACTCGTATTGGGGGGCGGGGATGGTTTGGCGATTCGGGAGCTGTTGAAATACCCAGCGCTCAAGCGGGTGACGCTGGTGGATATTGACCCGGAAATGATTCGTCTGGCCCAAGAGCAGCCTGTGCTGGCCCGTCTGAACCAAAATAGCCTTAAAGACCCACGGGTGGTGATCAAAACTGTAGATGCCTTTAAGTTTGTGGAAGAAGCGGCTGAGGTTTATGACGTGATTATTGTGGATCTACCGGATCCCAATGCGACGGGTTTGGCCAAACTTTATTCCCGTGAGTTTTACCATATGCTTGCCCGCCGTCTCAGCCCACGGGGGGCTTTAGTAACCCAGAGCACTTCCCCCTTCTTTGCCCGTGAGGCCTACTGGTGTATCCATAAGACCCTACAGGCCACAGGGCTCCATGTATATCCCTATCAGGCTGAGATCCCTTCTTTTGGCAATTGGGGATTTCAACTGGCGACTCCGCAGGTACTGCGAACTTCAGATCTAAAATTGGGCCTTCCCCCTGAGCAACTGCGCTTTTTAACCGCTGATCTGGTAACGGGCCTTTTTGCCCTGCCGCAAGATATTGCGGTTAATCTTGCAGATATATCTGAAAACTCAATTATTCAGCCTGTTTTGTTGCGCTACTATCAGAAAGGATGGAATGGAGTTCGCTAAGGCGCTTATAATGAGAGCATAGTGGATAGGAGGTCTCGTCCATGCGTCGTAGCTCTATTTGGTTACTCCCACTCCTTTGGGCATCTCTGAGCCTTGTGGCTTGCCAGACTCCTGGTACGACCGCTCCCCCCCCTGCTACTTCGGGTTTGTCTCCCGATCTTCAAAACGAACTGAATGCCACCCAAGACACCCTCTCTCTGTCTGTGCAAAACAATCTCAATCAGGCGCGCAATAACTACTTTTCGCTGACGGGGCGCTTAATGACGTTGGATACGGATGTCCCGGCCTTTGCGGAGATGGTGAATCAAGTCCTGCCAGCTCTGCTGGGGGCTGCTAATTCTTTGAATACGCTTACAGGTGACACGGCTGACAGCCTTAAAGCAGACTACCGAGCCCTTTTTTCTGATTCTGTGGCGGCAATGCTCAACGGAATTAATACGAATCTACAGCTGTATCAAGGTTTTTTTGAGGCTCCCCAGTCTCTGGGCTCTTCGGCCAATAGTTCGGCTACAGAGGCTTTAGAAGCTCTCAGCGGTATTTTTCAGGCCTCTGAATATACCGAGCGCTATATTGCTGAACTGGCTCAATTTCAGGCGCTCACGCCCACCAGCGAAAGCCAGCAGTTGCTCAACGGCATTCAAAATCAACAGTCGGTTCTCCTGAGCGGTGTTCTCAGTTTTTCGACCCAAGGTGCTTCGTCTGAGGCTGTGAAACAGGCTTACCATACAATTGTCGGGAGCCTCACCAATCCCAACTTCTTTAATCAGTTGTTACGTTTGGCTGTGGCTGCCTTTGGTGAGTCTCAAGTAGCTTATCGCCAAAATCAGCTCACTCCCAGTCAATCCAATCCCAATGCGGTGGTCATGGTTGTTCAAGAAGATGCCACAACCTATCGCATGATCAATTTCGAAAACAATCAGCTTACAAACCGCATTACTCAGGATAGTCGAGGTTTAAGTGCGGCCGATTTACTCAATCAAAGTACAGTAGTTGTTATGCCCTCACCGCGTCCTTAAATGGGGGCTGTGATATAATTTTCATCAAGAATACCCATAGAAATGCAAGGTCTATGAAACGTAAACTCTTTGCTGGCTTAATGGCCATGACGCTCTTTGGCTGTGGTTTATACACCAATATTCCCGCACAAATTAAAATGTCTCCCACTGCTGATGGTCTCGTGGCAAGTGTCACCTACCAAGTGGATCAGGCAAATATTGCTGCCGAGATAAGTAACCCGAAGCTGGTGCTAGAGGGTGAGCCGGGGTCGATTGGGGTCACCTATGACACGATCACGATTGACTATTTGCCTGCGCAACTGAATTTAAATCCTCGCACGGTTCGGATTACGGGGTCGGTGCGCGTACCCTCCTCCCATCAGCTAGATGCGGAAAATAAGGTAATGGTGGGTAAAGGCGAGATTGTTTTACCGATTATTAGCTCCCATGTGGTTGAACTAGGCAACCCATTGGCTCAGGGGCGTATTAACAGCCAGATTTCCGCAAAAGTCACCTTAGAAGGTTTGGACGATGCGGGCTGGCCCGCGCGTTTGGAACTTTATGTCCCGATCAATTTCCTCTCTAGCTCGCTCGCGCGTTAAGGCGCAGCGCGGCCAAGCGATTGTAGAATACGCTGTTACCGGCGTGACAATCGTTTTGGCCTTTATTTTAGGGGCTGCTGCAGTGCAGCCCCTTTTGCGTGCCAACCTAGAGGATTCTCGCAATGGTATGAATTACCCGCTTCTACAGCCGGACTCTTAACCCCTTGAGGGACAAAGCCACTGATGTGTTGAAAAAATCCTGCTAATATCTTGACGCTGAGAATGAAGTGCCTTAACATGATACTTGTTGTTCCGGCATAGCTCAGTCGGTAGAGCGGGTGACTGTTAATCACCATGTCCCTGGTTCGAGTCCAGGTGCCGGAGCTTTTTTAATGCTCATTTTCTGCCGTCCCCTCCCCTCTTGGACATGTCCACACTTCCCCTCACAAATCCTTTTAGCGTCTACTAGACTTTCATCTTCTATTGGAGTATGATTGTCTAACATATTAGGAAACCCACATGGCTGATACGCAATACTCCCTAGCAGACGTCGCTAAAATCATTGGCAAAAGTGAGAAGACAATCTCACGTTGGATCAAGTCAGGCAAGCTTCCCGCAGTGAAGCACGGCACTGGTTATCTGATTGAGGAAAAAGATATTCCTCTTAAGCCCGATGCCAGTTTAGAGCGTCAAGACTTCATCCAGAAGCAGCTTTTAAGCCGGGGCACAATGGACACTTCCCCCACTCCTCCAGCTCTCCTGTCTCGGGGAGTCGACATGAATACGGCCATGGAAATGAACAGTTTCATTGCGGGTGGACAAGTAGACATGCGCATGCAAAATTTGGACAGCTTTAACATGATGTTACAAAAGCATCAGCGAGAAGTTGAAAAAATTATTCGTGAGCAAAACGAGTTGGCTGAAAAATATGCCCGTGCCACTTATAAAATTGGTCAACTTGAAGAGCGCAATCGCCTGCTCGAAGAAAACAGCCAAAAGCTTGAACAGAAGATGAGCTTACTGCCTCTTCCTGAGCAATGGAACTCCTCCCAAAAAGAGATGGGGGAATTAAAAGAGAATCTCCGGCGCCACGAGGACATGCACCAAGCGCGTGTGACTGAGCTTGAGCGTCATCTCCGTGAGGTGGAAACGGAAAAAAACCGCCTGCAAGAAGAGTTGGTCAGTGAACGCTCCAAAGGCCTTTGGGCCCGTATGCGGGATATCTTCAAATAAACCTAAAAACTATATCCTGCTTGGATACCGTAGAAGGTTCCCATTTCCTGACCGGGGTTCGTAAACAGTTTAAAAAATCCATCCGAAAAAATGGATAGGCCTAAGCTGAAGCGATCAATGCCTGTATAACCAATTCCAACACTGGTGCCATGGGTTTGAAGGCCTAAGTGCAGAGCAAAATCGAAGAAGTTACGGGATAGGCTAATGGCTCCCACCAACTTGGGCTGAGCCAGATCAATGTTGATGTAACTTGCCAAGGCCATAGAAACGGGAATAGAGTTGCTCTCCCGCAAAATTTGTAATTTTCCCCCGATGCCTTGTAGGCTTCGCCAACCTTCAGGGGTGTTCAATCCGCCTAAAAAAGCCCCTGCACTCAGCCCAAAATCAAAGAAATTCCAGCGAGACAAGCTGGGCCAGCCGTAGGTGACCTCTGTACTGAGGAAGTGGGCTGGCCCACTCTGATCGGTGGTTGTGTTTGTAAAGCTTGAAAAGCCCAAATAGCGTGAACTCACTTGTAGACCGCTACTGGATTCACCTGTGGGAATCAAAAATATTGACGAGTCGACATTTTTCGGTTCTAAAACAACAAAATATTCTTGAAGCTCCCCAGGGTCCAAAGTCAGCATAGAGCGATAGGTTTTAAAGCGATTTTTGCGCAGTTCTAACTGGTGGAAACCTTGTGGTAAGGTCTGAGAAAAAGGCGTTTCACCCACTTGCTCACCATCTAACCAGATTTGTGCTCCCAGTTCAGGGGATTCGACAATCAGCTTTGACATTTTATACAGATCAATATGTAAGTTTTGCTGCTGGTTCGTTTCTAGAACAAGCTTCTGGTGAACTTTGACGGGACGCAGCGGCGTGAGTTTTAACTGAATTTTTTTACTGCGCAATTGTTCAAAAGTTACCGGAGTGCGCCGCATCCCGACGCCCTGAATTTCAACGGCAACTCCATCCGGGGCCGTTTGTACCTCCAAGCTGGCAACAAAGGGCTGATTGGTTTCCAACTCTAAGGTATAGTCACCAGGGGTTAAGAGTTCTTTGGGGAGGTTAAGGGGGGTTTTTCCAATGAGCCGTTGATTGAGGTGCACAGGGAGATCAGGGGGCTCACTGTTGAGGCGTAAGCGTGTAATTTGGTAAGGGCGTACTTCACTCATTTCAAGATCATAGGCCTGGGCCTTCAGATGGCGGAGAATCAGAGGGGTTTTGCCAACGGGATCGCCATTGAGATAAAGATCCAGGTCGGGGGGCGTGGTGCGTAAATGAAGTTCACTGCCTGTATTTGCTTCAGGGCCGTCATAAATCCCTCCCACCGTTGCAGCCAGTGGGATGAAATCGAAGGCATTTATTAATTGGGTTGCAATTTTTTGGCTGTCAAAGGGAGGGAGGATTTCTATTTTGACCAGTTTTAAGGTGCGTCCATCCCCGCCATGACTGATTTTGAGCACTCCCCAATAGCGTTTTCCCACCGGGTAAAAATGGCTAGAGACAATCAAATCAACAGCGCCTGTATCGGTCAATTCCTGATAGGCTTTTTGGTGATAGGGCTGAGGTGGCGTGGGTATCCCGTCCTCTTCGCTGCTTTTGAGCGGAAGAGCGGTTAAACGGCTAATATAGTGGGGTGCCCAAGCTGTTTGGGCCGTGCTAAGAAGGCTTGGGATGAATGTTTCTGCCCAAGCAGGAGAACTGTCATCCGTAAAATAGGGGTCCACAAGACCAATGCGCAAGGGAGAATGTGGCTGTGCTGTCCAGTGGGCGAGCTCCCCAGCAGAACCTAAAAAAAGACCTGCTTTAGAGGCCCCTAAGCGCTTTTTATTCTCCCCCTGTTGCCCATGAGCTGGGGGGAGCAGCATGAGCAGCGCAAGGGTTAATGGTAGGTAGACCTTCATCGTAACGACTTTTTCAGCTGTGCCTCAAGTACGCCAATGATGCGTTCTTGTTGAGTGGGTGTGAGATCAGGGTAAAGGGGCAGTGAGATTAAGTCCTCGCCTGCACGGGTTGCGATCGGAAGCGATTTTTCGGCTTCGGGCAAAAGGCGCTGGTAAAAGGGATGGCGGTGGATGGGTATAAAATGTACGGCAGTGCCAATGCCCTCCGCTTGAAGGTTACTGAGCAGTTCATCACGGCCAATAGACAGAGCCTCCAATTGGAGGCGGATGGGAAATAAGTGATGGGAGTGGACAATGTCGGGTATGCTGCCCAAACAGGAAATGGGGAGATGGGACAGCGCCTGTTGATAAATCTGAACCCGTTCTTGGCGTCGCGCTGTAAAGGTGTCACACTTTTTCATTTGGATCACCCCCAAAGCGGCGGCAATGTCGGTCATATTGTATTTATATCCTGGCTCTTCAACGGTGTAATGGCGAAACCCTTGGGCTGAATAACGTTTCCAGGCATCTTGGCTAAGACCATGGAGCGAAAGGGGGCGCAAACGCGCCATCAGCTCATCATTGTGGGTGGTGATCATTCCCCCTTCACCGGTGGTAATGTTTTTGGTGGCATAAAAGCTAAACACCGTGACATCGGTGAGGGAGCCCACCGCTTGACCGTGATAGTGAGAGCCTATGGCGTGGGCTGCATCTTCAATGATTGGAATACGGTGGGCTTTGGCTATCTCGGCGATCCGTGCCATGTCACAGGGTTGACCAGCATAATGAACCGGGATAATCGCTTTGGTACGGGGTGTAATGGCTCTGGCAATGGCTTCAGGGTCAATATTTAAAGTGTCTGGATCTACGTCCACCAGTACGGGCTGGGCCCCTACATGGACAATCACATTGGCTGTGGCCACAAACGTGAGGGGGGTTGTAATCACTTCGTCGCCGGGGCCAATATCATAGGCGCGCAAGGCTAAATGTAAACCTGCAGTACATGAATTCAAGGCCAAGGCATGTTTGGCACCCGTGTAGTCGGCAATTTGTTGTTCAAACTCAGCGACCCGAGGCCCTTTTGTAATCCAGCCGGAATCTAGCGCTGCCAAGACGGCTTCTCGCTCTTCTGGGCCAAAGCTGTAGCGATGAAAGTGGATATAGTCATGGTCGGACATAGGGCTGGATTTGACCTCCTGTACGGGTGAGCGAAGGCCCGTGAGCCTATGGCTCCATGTTACTATTGGATACACTGTAAGAACAAGGGCTCATCCCCTTGTGACAAAGCACAGGTTTGCCTGTGCACGCACATCTAAAAGTTGCTGATTATCCTCATATTAATTAGAATTTAAAGATAGTAACCCTTCAAACAAAGGCCCATTATGCAAGAAGAATCCCCCACGACGGCTACGGAAGTCCCCTCATCCCCAGGAGGGAGTTCCGGCAAGAAAAAATCTCGCCCTTTCGAGGTTGTTGAAACGATTGTGGTGGCCTTGCTGTTGGCCATTGTCATCCGTACAACCGTTGCAGAGGCTCGATATATCCCATCCACCTCTATGGAGCCCACGTTGTTGGTCGGCGATCGCCTGATCGTTGAGAAACTTTCGTATTATGTCTCAAAACCGCAACGGGGAGACGTCCTGGTGTTTTACCCCCCCCATGCGGGTGAATCCATTGGCACAGGGCAACGTATCCTGCGGTGGCTCGGTTTTACGGGAGATGCTGCTTATATTAAGCGGGTGATCGGTTTGCCCGGTGAAACCATTGAAATCAGAGATGGCAAAGTCTTGATTAATGGCGAAGCACTGGAGGAGTCTTATATCAAAGAGCCGCCTTATTATACCTCTCCCCCGTTAAAAGTGCCCCCCAATGCGTTATATATGATGGGGGATAACCGCAATAACAGCCAGGACAGTCTTAAGTGGGGCCCTCTGCCCGTGGACCATATTATTGGTAAAGCCGTGATTCGCTTTTGGCCTCTGCCGCGCATTGGCTTGCCCCTTTAGATGGCCATCAGGAACATCCCTTGAAACTGATTGATCGCTACATTTCTCTTGAGGTTTTGCGCCCTTTTGTGATGATTATTGTGGGCGTGATTGTGATCATGTTGTCGGTGCGCCTCACTTCGGATGTAGAGATGATCGTTGTGAATAAAGTGCCTTGGCCCTTAGTGCTCAAAATGATTGTCTACAAATTCCCTGAGTACATTGTCCTCGGTTTACCTGTGGCTTATATGATAGCCACTTTGCTTGGTTTGGCCCGTATGTCTAAGGACTATGAGCTGATCGCAATCCGTTCTACGGGTACGGGCAGTAAGCGCATGATGATGCCACTTTTGTTGATGGCCTTGGGTTTGAGTGGCGTTGCTTATTACCTCAACGAAGAAGTGGTTCCGCAAGCGAACAAACGCAGTCAGGTGGCCCAGGACCAGGCTTATGTTTCGATGCGCAGTCAGGGCGCGGGAATGGTGGCCGGGGATATTAACTTTAAAGGTGTTGACACCCGCTTTTTTAACGTGCAACGGGTTTATAAACAAGAAAAACGGATGGAGGGGATCCTGATCTTTGAAAGTGATCCCCAACAGCCCTATCGGATTATTTCTGCAGCCAACGGGGAATGGAGTGGCACTCTCTGGCAACTGCGTCAGGGGCATGTCCAAGAGTATGAAAGTGCCAAAGCCCTCAACTTTGTGACCCGTGAATATACCTTTGAATCACTCCAGGTGGACACCCGCATTCGCATTGAAAACTACCTCAGCGGTGATATTAAACCCAAAGAAATGACATCCCAAGAACTCAAAGAGCTGATCACAGCCACAGAGCGTGGGGGGCAAGAAACCCGGGCTTATGAAATTGAATATCAGGCCCGGTTTGCACGCCCCTTAGCAACGTTTTTTACCGCTTTAATTGCTGCGCCGATTGGGCTGAAGTTTGCCCGCGGGGGGTATATTGGTTTTGCGATCAGTATTATCCTGACGTTTTTCTATTTTGTGGTTGATACAATTGGTACGGGTATTGGGAGTCTGGGGCTGATTTCGGTGGATATTGCCGCTTGGGCACCCAATATTCTGTTTGGCGTTTTGGGCCTCTTTTTCTGGTTACAGGTAGACTAATCCATGCCTAACGCCATTCAAAAGCTAAAACTGTGGGGCCAACGGAGTGCTTGTTGCCTGGTTTTGTGCGCACTCTCACTAGGCGCGGGTCCTTTGAACGCACAGGCACAGCAGGAAGAACTCAAAGTTAAATACAAAACCGACAAAACTGAGTTCGACAATCAGACCGGCATTTTCCGCTTGACGGGTAAGGTGGAAATGACGGTGAAAGACATTCAGATCACCAGTGAAACCATCGATTATGATACCCGTAATCGCGTTTTGTCCAGCCGTGTACCGTTTGTGTTGACACAAAATACACCCAATGGGCCACGTCGTTTAGAAGGGGATAACTTCAAATATGATGTGCGCTTGGGGCGGATTGATGCCAGTAATGTCTACCTCGAAGTTCCGGCCCAAACCTCCGGTCAGAAGGTGTACATCTTAGGAGATCAGATGACTGCTTATAATGATGGGCAGCGGGTGGTCTTTTCTAATGGCACTTATACGACCTGTAATCACTTTGAGCATCGCCACAAACCCGAAGATCTCAATGATGACAGTGTGCGGATGACCCACTACAACTTGGATGCCGATATCCTTGATTTTGAAGATGGGGTTCGGGTTCTGGCTTGGAATGCCCGGATTGCAGGCTTTGAGTCGCAGTTATTTTGGTTCCCTTTTTGGTATGTCCCCTTAGAAGGAGTATCAGGTTTTCGGAAACCCGATCTGGATGCGGGCCAAAATAACGTCGAAGGTTATTTCACCCGCTTTAAAGGGTATTACCAATTTAATGAGTTTCATGATGGGTATTGGTATCTGACCCTGATGCAAAACAAAGGGGTGGGTCTGGGCTTTCAGCATGACTGGATTGCTGCCCCGAACTCGATTTCCCGCATTTTCTTTTATGGATTACCGGTGACCCGTGACCTTTTAGGTATTCCACAGGCTCTTTTTTCAGGCCCTCCCAGCACCACGGATACAATCACAACCCAACAAACGACAGGGGGCGGTGGGCCTTTGGGGGGGCTTTCCGAGTGGCTCAGCAATAAATTTGAAGATCGCGACCTGCAAATTTCCCATAAACAGCGTCTGCTCCCCCAAATGGAAGCGGACTTTTTATACGCTGACCGTGACTTTTATGAACCTTCGGCATTTTTAGCCAGCCGGAACCCTCAACGCCGTTTTGAATTTACCTTGCGTGACAATGAAATCTTCCCTTTGGATGACAGCACCGACTTACGTCTCGATACGAATCTCAGTTTAAAACAGTCGGTCAACAGCCCCACTCAGATTACCTTCCCCTCTAATACCCAAGGGACACGTCTCGAAACCACGACTTATAACCAGACCCAGTCGCGAACGGCGACCATTAGCAGTGCCATCGGACAGAGTACTTTAAACCTCAATACCAATTGGAGTGAAAACCTGACGCGTATCCGGCGCGACACGATTACTCCCACTAGAACCAATACGGAGAATGCTACGCCTCAGGGCAATGAAACCTGGAATACGACCCTTGATCTCAAGATCCCCTTTACTGAGAAGACAACCTTTAGCACCAATATGGCTTATAACAGTAACCTCAGCGGGGTGGGATCTGGCAATACGGGATTAACCCAAACCCTGCAACCCCGTATGAGTTTAAACCAAGCGCTGGATTGGGGTTCCCTCGATTTGCGTTATGAAGACTTCTTCACTCTGTCCCCTGATCGGGCCGCAGCCCAGGCTCAGTCCAGTGGACAAATTAAGAAATTGCCTGAGATCTATTTTCAACTCAATCCCTTTTTCCAAGAGACTTTCCCCATTACTTTGGAAACGACTTTAGGTCGTTATTTGGACCCAGCGGCTGTGATTGCCACGGAAAACCTCAATGAAATTGGCCGTGCTGCTTTGCGCCTTTCGTTGGGCAGCAAAGACTATGATTTGGGCCTTGGCTCCAAAATCAATTATGGGGGCACCAGCTTTGAACAACGTCTGTATCAAACACAAGATGCTGAGTATATTCTCAATACCCGCGTTACGTTGACCAACAATCTCTTGCCTTTCTTTGTCCCCAGCATTACCTATGAACGGGCTTTCCAGGATCTGGAGAATAACAATTCGCCGTTTGTCAACTTTGATCCCCTTCAGTTACGCACCCTCAATGCCCTGACAGCCAAGATTGGTTTGGTTAACATTCCCGAATTCACCTGGAATTTTTATGGGGGTTATGACTATATCAACCGCAACTACCAGCAGTTCCGGACCGATATGGTGTCCGAAGTGGGTAGCAACTTCATTCTTCGCGCCAGTACCCAGTATCAGCCGGTGCACATCCGTGATCAGGATGTGGGACAGCCTTTAAAGGATATTAACAATCAGCCGTATCACCACGGTGATCCGGTCAATGGGCCCACGGTCATGGTAAGGCCCGAGGATGTGGGTTCTCTTTCGCCTTATGGCGGGCGCTGGGGCAACCTGACCATGGGCTTCCGCTGGCGCAATAATGACCAAGTTTTTGCTACGGGGGCCCTATCCACTTTTGGTTTAGACAGCGGCATTCCCGAAGGTATAGAAATTGGCAGTGATATTGCCTATGATTTACATTTGGGGCGGATTAATAGTCTCAATGGTCTGTTCCGGTGGTCTTTTGGTGATACTTGGTTGACACATACGGAAATCGATTTAACCTTATCAGTGCAGCCAACACGCATTCCTACCCAATGGGCGGAAGTGGCCGCTTTGGAGATTCCCTTTAAAATTGTTGTGCGCAAAGACCTTCATGACTTTATTCTGACAGCTTCTTGGGATTCTTTTTATCAGCAGTTTAATATCAACTTGGCGCTGCTGGCTTTCCCCTATAGCACCAGTGATATTTTAGGCAATGTGAATAGTTTGGGCCAACAGGCAAATTCTCTGGGCTCGGGTTTCCCCCAATAACGCCAGTGACTTGCCTTTAAGGACGCTTAACCCTTATGCTTAAAAGCGAATGAATCAAGAGCTTTCCCCGTCAGATTTACCCCCCATGCAGCCCTCGCGACTGACGCGGGCTGCATTTCTCCACCGTGCCGCAGTGCTCTTGTTAAGTGCTGGGGGGCTTTTATCGGGGCTGTCATTTTTACGTTTGCAGCGCCTTGAGGTTCCTGCTTGGCCCCAAACCCTACAACTCTTGGGAGCCCCTGAACAATATGGTTTGGGCAGTGTGACTTGGTTTGCCCCTTTGCAACTCTACTTGATTCGCGAGCGGGCTGGTTTTTATGCACTCAGTGCCGTGTGTACCCACCAGGGTTGCCCCCCTCAATGGCAAGAGTCACCTGGCATTTTCCATTGCCCTTGCCATGGCAGCCGTTTTGATCGCACAGGAACCCCGATGACGGGCCCCGCATTGCGCCCCTTAGAACGGATTAAATTGGTATTGCAGGCCAATCAATTATGGGCTGATGTCTCCGTCCGTTTTCGTTTTGAAAAAGGTGAGTGGAGTTTACCCGGGGCTTATCTGGCCTATCCCTTTGAAAGGCAGAAGGCCACATGAGGCCTGTTTATACGGCCTTTATTTTGGTGTTGTCAGGGCTGTTGGCGGCCTTGTTTCATCCCGGTCAAGTGGCGAAGATTTGGGACACGGATTTACACAATCCCAATGACCGTTATTATCAGGTTTCTTTTTTAGCCAATCAACATCACAGCCTGACCAATAACCTTTCGCAGCTAGGTGGCCGTTTGCTTCGCAGTGAGGGACAACGGGTGCAGATGCTCTTGGCTCCACCTCCAGATGTGACCGTATATCTGCGACCGATTGTGACTCAACAGGCGCTTTTAAAAGATCAACAACAGCAGGTTCGCAGTTATAAACCGCTGCATGTCTTAACCCTCAAGCCGTTAAATCCAAAAGCTTCTAAACAACTGATTTTTGATGTGAATACCCATTTACCACAACGGATCTCCCTTGGGGATATCACTCGTTTTGGGGGTGGTTTTCAGCTTGAGCTAGCCCGCTCTGAAAGTGGTCAGCGTGTGATTGGCGGGCTTGAAATCCTGTATGTTACCGATACTTCCCAATCGGTGTATC
>DLGM01000102.1 GCA_002482705.1 Cyanobacteria bacterium UBA7694 | reverse complement strand
GAGGCCGGTGAACCCCGTGACTTGATTTTGGAAGTGGCAGAGCGCGAAGGGTGTGATCTGATCATTATGGGCAGCCGGGGTTTAGGCACCGTGCGCGGATTTTTGCTTGGCAGCGTCAGCCACTATGTGGTCAACCACTCCCATTTGCCAGTCATGACAATTCCTCACCATGCTGTCGAGGGCAGCTGATTGCTGCCGCCAGAAGCAGGGGCCTTGATGGAGCATTACCCTGGCTGGTGGGCCATTGCTGGGGGATGGGCGCTTGATCTGTGGTTAGGAGAACAGACCCGCGTTCACAGCGACTTGGAAATTGCGCTGTTGCGCCATGAGCAACCCTTGGTGGTGGCCCATTTTTCCCAATGGCAGATGCAGTATGTGGCTGAGCGGCAATTACATCCTTGGGCGGGTGAGATGCTGACCCTCCCGATCCATGAATTGCACATCTCACATGCTGTGGGCGCGCGCTTGGAATTGCTGCTCAATGAAGTGGAGCAAGGACACTGGGTATTCCGCCGTGATCCGCGTGTGCGTTTGCCTTTTGCTGATTTGCGGGCAACCTCTTGTTGTGGTTGGCCGGTCTTGAGCCCAGAAGTGGTGTTATTGTACAAAGCGCGGTTGGATCAGCCCAAAGACCGCCAGGATTTAGATGCTGTATGGTCCCGTCTGTCGCCAGGGGCCCAAGCGTGGTTGCGTGACAGTATTGTGCAGGCTCACCCGGCTCACCCGTGGTTGTTGCGGATCGGGGCTTAGCAATGGGTGTGAGATGGCTGATGGCTTTGATGCTGGTTTGTGTGGGCTGCTTATTGGCTGCTGGAGCTGTGGGGGCCGAGCCCCCGGAGTGGGTGATGGTCCAAGAAGGCCGCTTACCGCTGGTCATTACAGCTCCTCATGGTGGATATCATGAACCCCCAAACTGGCCGGTACGTACGCCAGTGGGTGACAAAATCCAGTTCAATCTTCAGGATGACCTCTACACCCAAGAATTGGCCCAAGAGCTGGCCGCGGCCCTTCAAGCGCAATTGGGCCAACCCCCTTGGTTGGTGGCGGGGCAGGTGCGCCGTCGTTATCTTGACTTTAACCGTCCTCCCGAATTGGCTTACACGGATGCGGTGGCGGCTCCCGCATGGCTGGCCTATCATGGCGCAATTGCGCGGGCGCTTCAGGCGACAACGGCCCAGGCCGCTCATACGCTTTTGCTGGATATCCATGGCCATGGCCGTCAGGCACAGCGTCCGCCGCTGTATTTGGGAACCCAAGATGGCCGTACTTGGCAGGCTTTGGTTCAGAAGTGTGGGATTGTTTGCACCTGGGGACCTGAGGGGCTACATGCTCAGTTGCAGGCATTGGGGTATTCGGTTCCGGCAGTAGTTCCCCAGAGCTTAAATGGCGGGTATACGGTACGACACTACAGCCAAATGCCGGGAGTCAGCGCTATTCAAGTCGAAGTTCCCCGCGTGCTCCGGGCCGATCCCTCATCTCGCTTGCAGTTTGCCCGGGATCTCGCGCATGCGGTGGTCGGGTTGGTGTCTTCTGATTGAGTGTGGTTGTGTAATCCGTGCTTGAATCATGATGGGAGGGCCTTTTGCACTCCGCAGCCTGTATGCTGCCAAGAACAGTTTATAATGGGGTGAAAAAAACTTCTGTCTCTTCGTATCTTTCTGTATGTTGATTCAAATCAGTCTTGCAGATGAGGTCGGTTATGAACCAGTCCCATGTGCCTTTCCGACAGTTTCAAGCCCAAGCACTCCATGATTATGCCGGGGCAGAGAGCGCTTTGGAGCATATGCCTAACCCGCCCGCTATTTGGGGCTTCTGTGTCATTGCCGGGGCCGGTGCACTCTGGTTTATCTCGGTCGCGCTGATCTGGACATTCTTGGAATTGTCTGACGAGCTTGCTTCTGCCATCCCTTTTGTGTTGCTACCGGTTTGGATTGCTCCAGCCATTCTCTTAGCGCGGCGTTGGGGGCAACAGCGCCGCGATTACTGGCAAATGGCGGTTCGGGCTGGGCATTTGTCTACCCTGAACGTTCTGCTCAAGGTGTTGGCTGATGACGTGCACCCCCAGTCGGGGGTCAAAGGGCATCTCGATACGGCCACGGCTAACAGCATCCAGCATTTAGTACGCAGCAAGCGCAGTCGCAGTGGTAAACATGTGTCGGAATATTTTCGCCACAATTGGGCCGATTTGCGCTTAACGCTGATGGATGGTTCGGATCTGCGTCTGAAACTCGAGTGCAAATTTAAATATAAATCTTCTGAGCTTGAGCGCTCTCTGCGTTTGCAACGCGGCAGTCTGCACTACAATACGCTGCTGTATACACCGACTCAGGGAGCCCAGCAAACCCAGCACACTGCCATGGTGTCGCCTCAGAACTATTTAACTTGGGTGGCGCGTTCACCCTCCCATTTTCGTTTCCGAATCGAGCAGCCCGGCTGGCTGGATGAAGAACAGTTAAGCCTTCATGCAGCCATGCAAACCCTTAAAATGTGTCGTTATAGCTATTTTTATTTACAGCCACAGAAAGCGGGGGCAACCTCCTCGACTGTAGCGGCCAGTACGGCTAAAAAGTCTGTACAGGGCCCCCTTCGCTCCCATCCAAAGACACGCACTCAGCCGCAGACTGATGATTCACCACAGCCCCCGACTGCCTCACCACAGCCCCAGGCATCTTCCCCATTCACCCATTGGGTGAAGGCCTCAGCTTTGCGTCCCCGTATTCAGGAGACAACTTCCCAGGGCATCACCCTTTCCTGCCAAGGGGAGCTGGTGTTTATGGCTGAATGTATTGTCAAAGGGGGGGCCTATTTGACGTTGCAACTGAAAGTGGACTATTTGACAGGGGTGACCCCGGCACAACTGTTACGGGCCAACCCTACGTTGGCTCATGCTCGTTTTGCGCAAGATGCCAAGGGGACGGTGTTTTTATGCAAGTCACTCTTAGTGGCCACTTTGGATCAGCCGGAATTTGATGCAACTCTTCAGGAGTTGTTGGCTCTCAGCCATCAGTTGCGCATGGCCCCGGACATGCCCCAACGTTTAAAGCGTGCCGATGCAATTCCCGCTGCGGAGCTGAAGGCTTTGTTTGCACCGATCTTAACCGATCTGGATGCGGAAGCCCAACTGCTGGAGCGTTATTACAAAGTACGTCTGACCTTGGCCAGTGGACGGCGGCAAAAGATCTATGTGCGTACCGATCGCCAAGATGGGGGAAAACGTCCGGTTTTGGCGCTGATGACCTTTGCCCAGCCCTATACGGGGCAGCCATTGGCCGCTCACTTACGGGCCAATTTGGAGCCCGGTTATGGGGCCGTGGGTCTGGCGATGCACGGGGGTAAAGAATATGTGGTGGTCAGTGAAACCCAGTTGTGGGAGACAGCGGATGCCCAAGAATTAGAAACCATGCTGGCACGTTTGGCAGCCATGGGGGATCGCCTTGAGCGGGAGGTCAGCACTGCTGATGTTCTTTAATAGACCGCTGGAAAACAGGAGCTGACTTTAGGGGCATATTTGGCACTCAACAGCAGTGATAGGGGCCGCCCATCTGTCGGATGGGTGGGTTCTTGCAGATTGTGAAGCACAAACCCGTGATCCTGTAATAAACGCAGCCACGAACTGAGGGTACGAAAATACCAGGGCATGGCCTGCCAGTGTTTATCCCCAAAACTGTGGAAATCTTCGGTGCGCCAGCCGTCGCTATAGGGCAAGGGGACACTGAGGGGATGCACTGTTTGGATCAGCAGGGTTCCCAGAGGGGTTAAGAGACTGCCCAGGGATTTGAGCAGCGGTCCGAGCTGTTCTTCCAGCAGCGAAAAATTGGCGATAATCAGTTCAAAGTCGTGACCTGCCAGCTCTGGGCAGGCGATTAAATCGGCATATTGCACATGGCGAAACTGGCCACTGCCACCGCTCCAGGCAGCGGCAATCAACGATTCAGAACCGTCCAATCCGGTGGTGTGAATGCCCTGGGCTTCCAGGGCTCTTACCAGCCACCCTTCCCCACAGCCCAAATCCAGCACTTTGCGGGGGCGTAAGGCCAAGGCTGCGCGTAAAATCGATTTGTCGGTCGCGACACGGCGGCTTTCAATGGCACCATTGCGCACGGCCGCTGTCCAACGTTCACCGTTGACCTCCCAACTGTGATGTAATTGGCGTATCTGTTCTTTATCCATGCTGCAGTTGCTCCTTTAAGCCTGAAGTGCGTATCATGCGCTGGGAAATGCCTTGGGTCAGTACATCTGGGTTGCTCCACAAAGTGACACGCTTGCGCCCACGGGTAATGCCGGTATAAATCAGTTCTCGGGTGACCAAAGGGTGGGGTTGTGCGGGCAGGACCAAGTGGACATGGTCAAATTCCGAGCCTTGGCTTTTGTGGACGGTCAGAGCCCAGGCCGTTTGATAAGCGCCCAATTGGGCTGGGGCATAATCCCGCAAACTGCCGTCAGCGCGGCGAAACCACACCCGTGGCGGGCTACCTGGTGGCGCCCAGACGACCCCAATATCGCCATTATAAAGTTGGTGCACATAGTCGTTTTCGGTAATCAGCACCGGGCGACGGTGATACCAGGGCTGGTGGGTGATCAGCCCCTGGCGCCGAAGTGTCTGCTCGACGGTTTGGTTCAATTCGGCAACGCTGCGTGGCCCGCGCCGCAGCACGGTCAGAAAAATAAACTGCTCCAGCGCTTGCAGGGCTTCAGCATAAGAGGTGGTCTGCAAATAGGGGGAAAAACCTGTGTGAATAGCGCTTGTCAGGCTGCGCTGACTCCATTCGGTCTGGAGCTGCAAATCATCAAAATGCTGAAAATGTGTCAGCGCCTGTGCACTTTCCCCGTGATTAACGGCCAGGGCCAATTGCCCAATGCCGCTTTGGGCATGAAAACGGCGGCTGACTTTTAAGGCGATCACGCGGTCATCCAAGGGGCCGGAAGAGTGGCTAAAGGCTGAAGTGGGTTGCCCCGTTAATTGGCTGAGGGTGGCAATGCGCTCTGGACTGAACCCCTCCGGGTTCGCCGCTGCACAAATATCTCCCAGGACACAGCCCGTTTCGACCGAAGCC
>DLGM01000392.1 GCA_002482705.1 Cyanobacteria bacterium UBA7694 | reverse complement strand
TGAAAAGAGCCGGTGTCGAAAGATGCCGGCTCTTTTCCGTTTTTGCGCGATATATTGGGCTGAGGAGGCACCCATTTGGGTCTAAAGGCTCTGGATGGATCTTCATTTTGCCTTGTCAGGCTTGATGATACTTATTCGCCGGATCTGATGATCGCCCTCAAGACTGGGCTTTAAGCGTTGGCCCAGAGGCCAACTTATCTGAAAAGATGTTGTTCTTTTGCCTGTAAGAGGCGCGAAAACTTGGCTTGAAAAGCCTTGCGGTGCTTCAGTATTGACTTCCATGATGTATAATTAATTTAATCTGCTGTAAGAAAGAGCTTGGGTCCATGCATGAATTGAAGGATAGTTCGCCCACCGATCGGAGCCCGACGTTCAATGAAGTGGAATTGACTATCCCCATGCTCCCAGACATGGAGATTACAGCAACCCAGACAGCCTGCTCAATTGCAGAATATCTCAAATTTGACCCAGACCGCATTGATGAAGTGAAGATGGCGCTGATAGAAGCAATTATCAACGCCTTTGAACACAGTAAAAGTGAAGATCGCAAAGTGCGAATTCGCTTTGTGCTCGCAGAAGATACACTGACAGTGGTGATTCAGGATCACGGCAAAGGTTTTCAAATGGAGACAGTACAAAAACCGGAGATTAACTACAAGCTACGCGCTGATTATAAGCGGGGTTGGGGCCTGATGTTAATTGAAAACCTGATGGATACTGTGTATATTGAGTCCAGCGAGCACGGCACAACGCTGGTCATGTCGAAAAATCGTACTTAGGTAGCGGAGGCTCACTTGTCGGATACATTCAACCTCACTGTAGAAGAACGCGGCAGCTATGCCATTATCCGCACGGAAGGCTATGTCAATAACCTTGGCGGCGAAAAGATCGGTGAAGCAGCCGACCAGCTCATTGAAAAGGGTGTGCGCAAACTGATTATCAACTTTGAGAAGTCAAACGTTGTCAACAGCATTGGCATTTCCATCCTGATTGAAGTCATTGAGAAAATTGTCGACGTAGATGGCCGCATTTGTTTTTGTTTCCTGACAAAAACAATTGCCAAGACCTTTAACATTATGGGCCTGACCCAATACGCTGAAATTTGCGAAACAGAAAACGACGCTATTGCGAGCATGGCTTAACTTCTATGGATAACCAGCAACAGAATAAACCCCCCTTTGCTCGCCCGCCACAAATGGGCGCAGCGCGGCCAGGAACAGGTCCTGTACGTGGGCAAACTGGGCGTTTAAATCCCCAGCAGCCAGGTGTAACTCCGGCTGCGGCTTCTCAGCCTGCTGGCCCGGCTCAACCTCCGGCCAACCGTTCTTCCCTTGAAAACTCTGACAGTGTTCAGGTCAGTGGCCAGGCTGGCCCTGCCCGTAAAGACCCTCCCCCTGTTGTGCCAACTAAGATGGGGGAAGGTGTGTTTCAGCCCCCAGGTGCGGCGACCGTGACCAATCTGGAAGATGGCGCACGTATTGTCCGTTATACTCAACCCCAAAAGCTGGGTAAATTGCTCAGCGATGCCAAGGCACTTTTGGGCGGTGACTCTTCACGGTTTTATGGGAAAGGCTGGGTTATTGGTCAAGGTATTGCCAAAATTGCCCCAGATCGTACTTCAGTGACTTATTATCCTGCGGAAGTGGCTGAACTTGTACGCGATCTTCTGGGCCCAGACTCTGAGACGCTCTGATGTCCAGTTTTCCTTCTGGCCAAACAGGCCGTAAACTCGACTTCGGTCACTTAACACTCGATACATTCTTGCAGGAATTTGATCGGGTTGAGATCGAACGTTTATTATATACGCTGTCATCCCTGTACGATATTGGTGAAGAAATTACCTCCAGCGATTCACCGGATATCAAGTCTTCTATGACCAACTTGTTGCGTATGCTCATGGGCACCATTGGTTGTACCAAGGCCGCTATTTTGTCTTATGCCAAGTACAAATATGCCATGCAGTCGATTGTGGCACGGGGCATGAATGACAATTTTTATCTGCGCTTGGATCCTAAAGAGATTCCGAATTGGCTCAGTATTAAGCATCCCGTTTACCTGGATAATTTGGCCGAGCAAGTTCCGTCTTTTTATAAAACCCACCACGAGATGCTCAAGAAGCTTTCCGTACAATTGGTGGTGCCCCTGATTGTCAAAGACAATTTGGTGGGATGTATCATTGTGGGCGATAAGCTCGACAAAAACACGTTTACCGGCACTGATATTATTTTGTTGTCGATGATCTCCCGTCAGGTCAGCATTGATTTATACAAGTTTGTTCTGATGGATGATCTCAAACAGACCAGTGACAAGTTGCGCAAACAAAAAGCAGAGCTGGTTGAAGCCAATCTCGGCGTTCAAAAGATGAGCGAAATTAGCATGCGCTTTATTTCAATCATGGACGAGAATAAACTCTTTCACGCCATTCTTGATGAGATGATCTCCTCGACTTCAGCAGCCAAAGGTTTGATCTTAAAAGTTGATCACCAGCGTGATGCTTTAGGGGTCATGTGTGCCAAAAATACAGAACCCTTTACCCAGCGCTCCCTTCTGCCCTATCGCAGTTACGAGGCTTTGGCCAAAACCATTGAATCGGGTGACCCACATC
>DLGM01000288.1 GCA_002482705.1 Cyanobacteria bacterium UBA7694 | reverse complement strand
TCTTTGTAAAAGCACGTCATCATTCTCTTTCCAGGACGTCGCTGGCACCACTTGGTAAAGAGCATTGCGGAAACGCGGGCGACCCAGATTGGCTGGGTTTCCGACGATCACCGCTGGGTGCAAGTCTTCGATAAGGTGCGAAGGGGTTCCCGGCTCTGAAATGGCGGGATACTTGATATTCAGGATGCTGCGACATCAAATTTAATGAGCATGAGCGATAATTGTGTCATCCTCTGTATAGCCAACCTCAATGCCACCAATCGGGTCATCCCCTTCGGGGCCAAGGTAGGTGGCGTGGCTGGGCCATATCTGCAATAGCTGACCCAAAGGCATTTCAGAGGTCTTGTCTTCATCCGGCAATTGACTCTTTATTAACTCGAAAAGCTCAGCGGCTGCACTTGCTATATGGCTAGATAATGGCTTTCTCTCTTGTGTCACTCCGAGTTGTTCCAACGTTCTGATTGGATGCATTCCTATCTGACTATAAATCAGGTCAAACAAATCCAAGAGTTCTTTTACATTTGTGATCTCAGGTGGAGCGCCATCATCCGTGCACATGGCTGCCAAATCGCAGAAGTAATTGTAGGCATCCACATACTCTTGTTTCTGTATGCTGACTTGAGTCAAAAACAAAGTAGCGAAAAACGCTTGTGTTTCCATAGCTTCAGCAGCCAATTGCTCCACAAGCTCAAACTCCCCCAACTCAAACAGGGCAAGTAGGAAAAATTGCTTGCGAGGGACTTTTTGCCAGTGCTTTGCAAAGATCTTTGCGATATGTGCGATTTCAGAGGTCAGCTCAACTTCTTTAGGTTCATACTGATTGGCAATAGAATGCATGACAAAAACATTATAAAACTCAATATTCCCGATACTACTTGCATTAGGGGTTATGCCAAACTTCTTCTGAAGGAGTTTATACTCTTGATAACCCTTATGCACGTCGAAGTGAAATTGACAATCAAGGTACATGGCGAGAAATAGCATATCCCCCGTCCGATCAAATCCGTTAAGTGCTTGGCGCGCAGCAAAACGAAGCTGATCTTTCTCTCCAGATCGAATCGCCTGATTCACAAAATCGATCACAGAGTTCATGAGGGAGTCTGGTTGAGACATAAGAATCCTTTACATGTAAACGAACATGGTTATTATATATGAACGATCTCTCGCTTAACCACGACTCGCTAGGTAGCCTAACCGCCAGGGTACTGAACGGCTAGCGCCACAGGACAGCGCGGAGTGCCGTCAATACCAACAAACAATGCACGCCCCGGCCATTGCTCCCGAAGAACATGGCTTCCGCGCCGGATTTAAAGCCAACAGGAGCTATAGAAAATGGCGAGGATGACCAGCCCCTTGGGGGGGAGTGAGCTGGTCTAATCAATCTTAATGGGTGCGGGTTCCAGCCTCTGGCTCTTGCTTCCCTGTTGTCTCTGCCACTGTTGATAGAGTCTGTCATTATGAGATAAGGAGTTTGCGCTTTGGGTTGCATGAGCAAGTGAGACAATACTAATCGATGGGCATTTATGTCTAAACAA
Source organism: Cyanobacteria bacterium UBA7694 (assembly GCA_002482705.1). GTDB lineage: Bacteria > Cyanobacteriota > Sericytochromatia > UBA7694 > UBA7694 > UBA7694. Next base: position 2,688 of record DLGM01000288.1, on the reverse strand, counting down.
GTATTCATCTTTGTTGAGCCCTTGTTGGATGATGTAGCCATATTTTTTGCCTAAGAAAATCTCAATATCGCCCTTGCTAATTTTTTTCATCCCCCATTGTTCTATTTCTTGCGGTTTAGCAGGCTCTGTATCGCTGAGAATATCGAGATTCAGTCCTTCGGGTGTCGCGGCAACATAGAAAGGCTTCTTGAGTGCCATTTTAGCGTTCCTGAAGTCACTCAAAATGAAGTTCCCGTAGATTTGGGTTAACAACCGCTCAGCGGTTGGATTGTCTCGTTTCCAAATATCTTTGCAATCCACATCTTTCCAAGGGCGTGAATCCCAAGCATTGTTCTTATTTGCGGCAGGATCATAGGTTTTTTTTAGGAGTATAAGTTGAGCTGCTGATTCCAATTTTTGGCCAGTTGATGTATCAAAACCGTAAAAATTAAGATCGACATCAATAAACCAACTATCTTGTAACTGTCTAAAAGCAGTATGACCTAGTTGTTGTGATGGTGGCCCTAACAACAATGGGGATAGAAATTTATGGTTTTTAACCCAGCTTACCACTTGAGGATAAGGATCACCGGGCAAAGCATCAGCTGAACTCTGAGCAAATAGAGCCACCAGCAAGGCTACCACAAACTTTTTCATTGCATTACTCCAGAAAAGATACGGGTATTTTATCAGAGAAATACCTCGTTACAAAGTTGCCCCCAGCGTCTTACGAAGTTGGGGGCAAAATCTGAACAGTGCTTATGGCTTAGTTCTTCGGCTTATCAAACTCAATAATGCTCATCTCGTTGCGGATCAGCGGGTGCAGTTGCTGGTTACGCACATAGGGCTGCACCAGCTTGTACTCGACGTTGGAGTACAGGAAGACCCAGGGGGCATCTTCGATGATTTGGCTTTCCGCTTCGCGGTAAAGCTTTTCGCGGGTCGGCCAGTCGGTCATCGTCCGGGCCTGATCCAGCAGCTTATCCACCTTGGGATTGCTGTAGCGCGAGGCGTTGTCCTGGCCAATGTTGCGGCTGCTGAACAGGGTCCAGAGGTAGTTGTCCGGATCAGGATAATCGGCCTGCCAGCCAAAGCGGAAGAAGGTGGCTTCGTTGCGCTTGATTTTGTCGATGTAGGTGGCCCATTCCTGGGCGCGCACTTCGATGTCGATACCCAGCTCTTTCATGTCGGACTGCACAGCGGCACCGAGCATGGCGTAAATGGCGCTCTGGTTGTGCCAGAATTCCATTTTCAGGGGCTTGCCGTTTTTGTCGAGGATGCCGTCGCCGTTGGTGTCTTTCCACCCGGCTTCGGCCATCAGGGCCTTGGCTTTGTCGAGATCATAGGGGTAGGGAACGGGGCGGTTGGGGTCATAACCGGGGAAGCCGTCGGGCAAGACGCCCCGGGCCTGGGTTCCGCGTCCATTGCGCACTACGTCGATAATCTTCTGTTTGTTGACGGCATAGTTAAAGGCCTGACGCACGCGTTTATCGGTAAAGGGCTCAGATTTGGTGTCCATGCCCAGATACTGAATCACCCATTCGGGGGATTTGATCACGTTGGACTGGCTTTGGTCGTTGATCTTTTCGATTTTGCGAATGGCGCGGGCGCCCATTTTGTTGAGCTTGGGGTCAGCCAGGACGCGGTCGAAGCTGGCAGCCGGGATGGGGGGTTCCAGGTGGTCGAGTTCGCCGTTTTCAAACCACAGCAGCCGGATGTTTTCGTCCGGGACGATGTAAAAACGCAGTTCGTCGATTTTGGGATAACCGGGATGGAAATAATTCGGGTTGCGCGTTAAGACAAGCTTTTGGTTGTGTTTCCACTCTTTGAGTTGGTAGGGGCCAGTGCCGACCGGGTGGAAGGTGAACTGGTTGCCCCATTTTTTCACTTCTTCCTGGGGCACAATGTAATAATAGGCCATTGCCATCACGTGCAGGGCAAAGGGAATGACCTGAGAGAGGGTGATCGACACGGTGTGGGAGTCGATGACCTTGACGCTGTCGAGGTGGGCGTCTTGTCCGGCTTTGCAGGCGGCTTGGTAGGCTTCGACCCCGGCCAAAGACAGGGCGTCAACGGTCCAGAGGCCTTTCGAGGCGTTGCGGGGGTCGGCCAGACGTTCAATTGAGAATTTGACGTCGTCAGCGACCAACTCGCGGCCATTGTGGAACTTGACCCCTTTGTGCAGTTTAAAGGTATAGGTTTTACCGTCGGGGGAAACGGTCCAACTGTCGGCCAGGTCGGGGATGAGATCGGACAATGATTGATTGGGGCCAGTAATCTGCGGGCGATAGCGCACCAGGGTGGAGTAGAGGTTGTGGCCCACATCGTGGGATTGGGTGTCGCCGATTTGAATCGGGTCAAGGGACGGCACATCGCTTTCAAAGGCGCTGCGGTAAACGGACTGGGTGCCTTGCACCGGACGGCAGCCGGGCAAACCAAGGGATAGAGCACAAACGGCGGCCAACGAGAGGGAGAGAAGTCTTTTCATAACCCCCATTGTAACAATCTGACCGCCCAATGACGAGGGGGGCAGGTAGGGGCTGGTAGGGGCAGAAAATCTTCTGCCCCCCGCCCTGTCCCCCAATGCCCCCCAAACCCTCCCCATTTTCACAGCGGCCAACCGCAAAAAGGAGTACAATGTCACCACATCACAGGAGGACGCCGCTTATGAAACTCGGATTTGTCGGACTTGGAAAACTGGGCGCAAAC
>DLGM01000364.1:1973-6880 GCA_002482705.1 Cyanobacteria bacterium UBA7694 | reverse complement strand
AAAACACGGGTGTCACCGGAGGCTTCTACACCTTTGAGGGGCAGATAGGGGGAAACAATCGAACCCATATTGGCATCGCGTTGAATGATATAACGGGCAGTGTTGCCGGGGCCTGCGTTATCCGTTTGGGCGACCAGGTTCATCCCGGCGTTAGAACCCACCAATTCGAGGGTGTCGATAATCCGGTTGAGGTCTTGGAAAAGATTGCTATCCAGGGCTTCGTAGGTGAAATAGGTCAGGTTGGTAGAGCTTGCGCGAGGTAGGGTCGCCACTTGCTGCCCTTCGATGGGTTCACCCATCAGCGTGTCATCGGCACCTTCATTGCGGCTTTTTTGCTGTGCAGCCATCCACTGGGTGAAGTTGTCGGTCATGGCCAAGCTGGCGATGGGAGAACGGCCAGCGTTATTGGCAGAGAGGGCGGGGTTGAAGGTGTTGCCGGGCATGACCATTTGGGGGGCGGCGCTGCTGCAACCGATCAACAGGGAAGTTCCGAGGGCGGCGGTGAGAATGCGAGTGGACATGTGCTTCATAGGGGTACCTACGCTATTGCATACTTGATGCTCTTATTGTAGCGCTTCACTGAGGAAAAATGACATTATTAAGCTTAAGAGCCAATTAAATTTTAGTGAAGAAAACCAGCATTAAGGTGCCCAACCCCAAATAGATGGTAATTGCTGTAGAGTCGTTGAGCGTTGCGATCAAAGGGCCTGAGGCCACCGCTGGGTCAATGCCCGTTTTGTCTAGCAACAGGGGTAAGACAATGCCTAGACAGGTGGAGAAGAGAATGCTGATGAACATCGACAGCCCAACAACCAGGCCGACAATTCCGCCCTCAAAGAGTACCTGGGCCATGATTCCGGCACAAAGACCACACACAGAGCCAATCACCAGGGCCACGCCCATTTCACGGCGAATGAGCTGCCAGAGATGGTCTCGCAAGGAAGGGCCTGTGACCAAATTGCGGATCATGAGGGTAGAGGTCTGTAGCCCGCTGTTGCCAGCCATCCCCATGACCGCAGGCATGAACGAGGCCAATACGAGCAGGCGTTCGAGGGTGGGTTCAAAGATGTGAATGATTTTACCTGCCACCATTGAGCCACCTAAACACAGCAGCAGCCAAGGGATACGTGCCAGGGCCGACTTAAAGGCCGAGCCCTGGGCTTCTGGGTCTTCGCCCAGACCGGCCATTTTATAAACGTCTTCGTCGCTTTGTTCTTCAATGACATCGAGGACATCGTCGATGGTGATAATGCCCATGAGGTGCTGATGGCTATCAATCACGGGCAGCGTGGTCAGTTCATATTTGCGTACCGTATCCACCACTTCATCTTGATCGGCAAAAACATCCACCGCGATGACATCGGTCAGCATAATTTCACGCAGCAGGGCTTCACGGCCCGACGAGATCAAAATGGGCAGGGGCAAAACGCCGGTGAGGCGAGCTTCCCCATTCGTAATGAAGATATAGTTGATATCTTTGAACGACTCAATATTGCGGCGAATCATATTCAGGGCTTCGTCCGTATTGAGGGTTTCCTGGACATACACAATGTCAGGGTTCATCAGGGCTCCGGCTGTATCCTCCGGGTATTGCAACAGTGCGGTGACATGGCGAAACTCTTCGTTGCCACTCTGTTCTTCGAGAATTTGACCGCTGATTTCGTCGTCCAACTCGGTGAGCAGGTCGGCTGCATCATCCGAAGGCAGTTCTTCAAGGATCTCGACCAAGCGCTGCCGTGCTAAGGGGGTTAGCAGCTCGTTCCAGTAGTCATCATCGATGTTTTGTACCAGTTGACTGGCGGTTTCGGCATCCACCCAGGTCAGGACCAAACGAATGGCCGATGATTCTAATTCAAGTAGCGCTTCGGCCACGTCTTCCGGGCGTTCGTCAGCAATCAGCAGACGGACATCTTCACTGCGGCCCTGCTCGACCAGAAACTCGAGTTGTTCAGCGAGCTGTTGGAGATTGAGTTTTTCTGCTGGCATCGGGTTAACACTTTCACTGGGGAACATTCCTAACAGCAGTATAAGAGCAGCTTATGCTAAAAAACACCCTTTTGCCGGGGCTTCAGCCAAGAATTTTCACTAAGCGGCGAGTAATCTCGATGGCACCCTGACAGCGCTCCTCACGGCGCGGGGCAGGGGCTTGCAATTGATGACCAATCTGGAGACGCAGTTGCTCCGGTGGGGTGGTGAGCAAAAATTGGGGGATATTCTGGCAGCGTCGGTACTGATCATCAAAGGGGCGAGGTTGGGGGCAAACCAGCAAACGTTGGCCTAGACATTGGGCTTCGGCGATCAGGTGGTACCCTCCAGCGCCTATCACCAGATCCGCGCCAGGCATCAATTCGATCAAGGGGTACCAATGGATTCGCATGTCGGCCCAACGGGCCATGGCCAGAGGGCGTTGGGTGGCCAGACGCAGATCCCAATGGGCTCCGACAGAAGCACGGGCCACCAGCTCAAACAGCGCCTGTCCTTCGGCCGGGTCTCCATTGTGGGCGACCAAAACCAGGGGGCGATCACCCTGGGCGCGCAGCATGGCGCGGGCCTGTGCCCTTGGCAAACAAGCCTGAGGCTGGCGTACTAGCACATACCCCACGTCTTCGGGAGCGGGAATACAGCAGGCTTGGTATACACCTGCGGGCACCGGAATTTCCGGTGAACGCTGTACCAACAAGCGAGGTGTTGAAGACGTCATGAACATCGGGTTTAGCTCGTTCTGAGGCCCCCAGGGAAAAGTATCTACGACCCAGGCCTGTGGCTGTAGCGCTTGGACCAAGGGTGTGAGCAAATCCGGCAAGGGTTGAAAATGCTGCTCTTGGCTGCTGGGTAAACGAATACAGGCGAACCCTTCGGCAATTGCATCAAGGGGGGAATGGGCTGCTGTGGTGAGCAGGACCGGTGCCAAGCCCTGCTGAACAAGGGCGCGGCCAATAGCGACTCCCCGTTGCCCGTGGCCGCTGCCGCCGCCGGGAGCATAAATTAAAATGCGCTTCAGGTGAACTCTACCCAGCCCTGTTGGCCTTTTTGGCGCCGAAAGGCTTCTGCAAATGTCAGTAGATCAGATTCGGAGAAATAGACCTCATCATTGAGCTTTTGCCCTTCCAGTGCTTCCGGTAAACTGCATGCTGGGCAAAGGGTTCCCCCTTTTTCAATCCGGGCATGTTCAAAGCATAGGGGTGTTTTGCAGCGACTGCATTGGGTATCCGGCAGATTACGACAAGACCGACGGGGGATCAAATACCCGATCACTGCTTGACAGGATTGGCTCATACTTTGGATCCTTACATTATGAATCGTATTCCCTGTATCTTAGCATTTTCTGTTCCCACTCCCCTGCATGATTGGGTAATCGCCCATGGGGGGCGGATGCTTGTGCCCACGCGGCGTGTTCCTCCCTTAGACTTGGTGTGGCAAGGGGGCATAGGTTATGTCGGTTGGCAGCCCCACAATCCCGATGATCAGGCCTATCTCTTTGCCCAGATTTGTCAGTTGCAGCCAGCCTATTTGTGGTTATGGCAAAGCCCGGAGTTGGGCTTTTTAGCCGCTTATACAGCGCGCTTTTTAGCCATTCCCAGTCTCGCAACGCCCCATAACCCCGAGGATCCGTGGGGGAATATGCATGCGACGGGGAATTGTCCAGACCGTTTCGATTCCGCATGGTTGAATGCTTGTCTTAAGGCGGTTCCGCAGACGTGAGCCAAGCCGCATTCCAAGTGAGCGCCAATTAGGTATAATGAGAGGCAGCACCGCTTGGGAAAACCGATCGGCGGTTGCCGCTGCGTTAAGCACGGCTTAAGGAGATGGATGCATGAACTATCGCGAACCGGAAAACCAAATCCCTTGCATTATCGAAAATGGTATTGTCTACGGGGTGAAGGATATGTACCGGGTCGTCCGCGATATGGGCCATGTGCACTATCAAGAGATCGTCAATGGTGAGGTGGTCAGCGCCAACGAAGGGTATATTATGAGTGTGGTTGCCAACCCTCAGAGTGCAACCATCATTGCAAACAAACGCCTGTATCTCAACGTGTGTGGCTTTGATTACCTCCGCATCAGTACCCTCACGGATGGCAGCGTCACTTTTGACCTGATTAACCCGCACCGTACCCTGCGTTTAGCTCCACAGGCTGACTTGCCCCCCGAAGAGGGGATTGCTGGCCGACCCGACCGCTTTGAAGACTACGCTGAATTTGAGCCGGGTGACTATGCTGAAATTCAGCTCGATGATGACGACGACATTATGGATGGGGAGTAATCTCGTGTTGACAATTCAACGTTTTCGGTTCCGTGCCCTCTGTCTTGCTGGCCTTTTAAGTACCTGTCTGGGCAGTCCNNATCCCGGATGGGCCAATGATCGTCTCGACAGTGCCCTAGAAGCTATTGAACAAGAGTTTCGTGGTAGCACCTCGGGGATGTCTAGCCTCGATTATGCCGATATGCAGATGGTGTATGCCCAAATCCGCGATCGCGACTTTGAAGCTGCCCACAGTAGCCTTGAGCAACTGATTCGTACCTACCCTGAGCGTCCTGAACTCAGTCTCTTGATGGGGCAGGTGCACTTGCTTGAGTTTAACCCGGAAGATGCCCTCCGCGCTTTCCAGGATGCTGAATCTAAAGCGGCAAAAGAACCTTACAAAGAGCAGTTCACCCCTTCTCAACACTTGGAAGTTCGGGTCGGGATGTCTCAAGCTCATACACAATTGGGTAACTACAGTGCCGCGCTTCAGGTTCTCAGTGACGCGCCCCTGGATGCCGCTCAACTCAGTGCCACGGACAAAGAAACGTGGTATCTGTCCAAGGCTAAAGCCGCTTATAACAATAAGGATTTAGATTCGGTCTACATTTATTTGCAACAGGCTCTGTCTGCGGGTAAAAGCCCGGCAGTGCTTGACTTTGAA
>DLGM01000364.1:0-1965 GCA_002482705.1 Cyanobacteria bacterium UBA7694 | reverse complement strand
AGTTAAGGGCAAGTTGGCTGAACATAAATACCAGCAAGGTTTGGCTGCTTATCGCCGCGAGCACTTTGGTGAAGCGCTCAAATCGCTGCGCATTGCCATGGATCTGAACCCCGACAACATTGATTATGTGCGGCTCATGAACGATACCCACAGCCGTTTTGTCGATGAAGTGCGCATTCGCGTTCAGAAAATGCGCCCGCTGCTGCGCCAATCTTTAGAAGATATGCGCTGGGCGCTCGAAGTCGACGACTATGATCAGGTCTATCGCCAGTATCAAAAGTTATTGCAGAACCCGGATGTTGACTTCTTTATTGGCAATAACTACCGGGGCTATTTGCCCGATGAAATGCGTTCGTCACTGGTCTTTATTGAAACAACGCTGCGGGGGCGCGGTTACCGCGTCGCCAGCTAATGAACCCCAAGGCGCTGCGGGAGGTACAACCTCCCGCGCCCCCACCGGGGCAAGAACTGCGCTGTTTTTTTTGTTATGGGCGTTTTGAGCCTGAAGAGGCTGTCTTTGGGGGCGATCACCACAGTTATTACCATCAGGACTGTTTACAGCCGTTATTGGTTGCTCATGAGGCAGAAGGCTTGACTGTTCCTTGTTTGGACGGTTCTCCCTTGGTGCTTAAGGGATATAAACCCGCTCATTCCTTACAAGTTTAAGTTTCCGCTTCTTGTGCTTATTTCCTCTATGCGACAACATGTGCAGATGTTATAAATTAACAATCAATGCATATGTTGTCTCCAGCTATCTCAGGATCAAGGAAAATACCATGAAACCGATTGCCCTGATACTCTCTCTTTTGGCCTTGTGGAGTGCTCCCGTTTTTGCCCAGGACTCTGATCCTACCGAGGTGACCAATCCGACTCCGACACAGGAGATCACTTGGGTCCGTTATCCACGCCTACACGCTGTCGCTGAACTGGGATCATTGGCGGTGCTGGATCATAAAATTCAGTTCAGTCAGAACAATACACTGTTTGATTATCGGGCTGATGGCGGGCAAGACACTCTCTTTACAGCCGTTAAGCTCAGCCTCGACTTTGAATTTGATCCCCACCATAGCCTGACTTTTTTATATCAACCGTTGAGTCTGACAAGTCAAGCCGTCTTGCGTTCAGATATGCGTCAGGACAATGTGAGTTTTGCGCAGGGGACACCGATGAAGTTTTTATACGACTTCCCCTTCTTCCGTTTGAGTTATCTTTACGACTTTAATACGGATCCCTTTGAAGAACTGGCTGCGGGTGTTTCCCTGCAAATGCGCGATGCTGTGATTGAATTTGAATCCCTCAAAGGGGATCAACTGGTGTCGCAGCGGGATGTAGGCCCCGTGCCGGTGCTCAAGTTCCGCTCCCGTCATCGCCTCAATGACACCTGGTGGTGGGGCAGTGAGGTCGATGGTTTCTATGCGCCGATCCGCTACCTAAACGGTGGCACAACGGATGTGATCGGGGCGATTCTGGACGCCAACCTGCGCATTGGTGCCGTGCTGGATGACCAAGACAAATTTGCCCCCTATCTCAACCTTCGTTATCTCGGTGGCGGGGGGGTGGGCACCTCCAGAGATCCTGGTTCGCCTACTGGGGACGGTTATGTCAACAACTGGCTGCACTTCTTCATTTTGTCGGTGGGGATTCGGACGAATTTGTTTTAACGCTTTACCGGCCTGTTGGGCACTCCTTATAGGGGGAGTGCCTGAATGAATAGATGAGTGATTTTTATCGATTTTATTTGCCCACTGAAGTGTTACAATGCTTCAGATGGGCTAAAAAATTTTGTGCTATCAGCCCAAATCTCACCGAGAGGTCAGATTTTATGCGCCAAGTTCCCATCTCACTGCTTTTACTTTTTCCCACTCTCACCGCTTGTCAAAGCCCTATTCCAGCAATGTCTGCGTCTCCATCCTCGACCCCGTCTCCTCTCCCGACAGCTATTGCCAGCATTTCAACTCCCATCCC
>DLGM01000054.1 GCA_002482705.1 Cyanobacteria bacterium UBA7694 | reverse complement strand
TATACGCCAACCGAAGAATTGCTGACCGAATTGGATCAGATTCTCTATTTATTTGGTGAGCTGCGGCGTACGGTTCCGGCTTTACAGCGCCACAGTGACAAGGTTGTGCTCGTCAATTTGATCAAAACCCAGTTTCCCGGCTTGTTGGATCAGGTCAATGCGCTCTGGGAGCTGAACAAAGGCTTGCGTAAACTCCACCCCCGTAAAAACATGCTCTTAAAAGTGGTGCTGTCCAGCCTGCTGCAATTTCAGGAAAAAATTCAGGACGAACATACACTGGCTGATTGGAGCCAGAAGCTGCGTGAGTTTTTGCTTGATCTCATGGTGCGTGATCAAGTGAGCAGTGATATTTATGCCACCTATGTGCAGGGTTCTCAATTGACCGCGAGTGGCAGCATTTATGTCTTGGGCGAAGGCTGTTACAACTCCCATTTAATGGCGCGTAAACATATTCTGATCATGGGTGAGCCCGGTTATTTCCGCGAGGGCAACCTCAGTTTGCAAGGGCGGCTGATCGTACGTGAGTTGGGAAGTCCCAACGGCAGTCGTGTCACCATTGAGATGCCCGCAGAGGGCCAGATCTTTGCGCATACCGTCTACCCAGGCGTAGATATTCAGATGGGACAGGCCCATTACCATGTCTTGCAACGCTTGGAAAATGTCCATTTCTTACAGGATGGCGAGGGGCAAGTGGCCCTACAACCCTTAAATGTGTCGTGGAGGGCTTGATGATTGAACAGTTGACCCCGGCTTTGGTCTTTGCTGCTGAAAAACACCGCTTCCAGCGCCGGAAAACCCCGACTCCTCCGCCATCAGAGCTGCTCAGTGAGGGCTGTGATGGCTTGATTCCCTATATTAACCACCCTTTGGCATTGCTGGATATTTTGGCGCGTGAAGCTGTGATTACAGACCTTGAAGTGCTGTTGGCTGCGTTGCTTCATGATACCCTCGAAGACACCTTTACCACGGTTGATGAACTGCGCGCCCAATTTGGGGAGCGAGTGACCGCCCTGGTACAGGAAGTGACCGATGACAAACGCCTGCCCAAAGCCGAGCGCAAACGTGAGCAGGTGCGCCATGCCCCGCATTTAAGCCCACAGGCTGCTCAGATTAAAATCGCGGATAAAATCGCCAACCTGCGCGATATTATTAGCCATCCCCCTGATTGGGATTTAGCGCGTAAACAGGCTTATTTTGTCTGGGCTGCTGAAGTGGTCAACGCCATTCCCGCGCCCCATCCTGGCCTACTGGCACTTTTCCAACAGGCTTATCAGGCTCAGGCTCTTATTTCTTTTTAAACATCCCGAACAGGCCGCCGAGCAGGCCCTTTTCTTCTTTGTCGGGGCTGGCTCCTGGCGGTGCCGTTTTGCCTTTTTTGCCCTTTTTTTCCTCGACAAAATTGGCTTTGGCGACGGCGTCACGGGGGTTTAAAATCAGGGCTTGGCGATAAGAGGCTTGGGCCATGCCCTGCCAACCTTTATTTTGATACGCCTGGCCTAGATAGCTGTGGTAGCTGGCATTGGTCGGAACCAGTTCAATGGCCTGTTTAAAGGCGGTAATGGCTTCGTCCATTTTACCTTTTTTAAAGGATTTTTGCCCGGCTTGATAGAATTCATCGGCCTGTTTCTTTTTAAACTGGTTGGTTTCTTCGGTGTGGGCTTTGGTGGTGACGGGTTTGCTCGTCAACTCAACCCCTTCGGGCAGTTCGGCCTCGCTCTTGAGGTGATGGGCCAGCAGGCGGCGGGTATCGAGATAGTGATTGCGCTTTTGATCGTTGGTGAGGACGTCATAGGCCTTGGATATTCTGGCAAATGCCTCTTTGGCCTGTTCTTGTTCCGCAGAATTGGCGGGAAATTTATCCGGGTGGTGCTTTTTCGCCAAGGCCTTATAGGCATTGCGAATATCGTCTTTAGGAGTCTGGTCGGTGATTCCTAAGACCGCAAACAGGTCTTCTCGCCATAGGTTGTCATCATCAGCGGTATCAAACATGCTTACTCCAGAGATTTACTTCAGGGAATCGCTCAGGGCTTTCCAGATCACGCGATAGTTGATTTCGCGGGTGCCTTCACCCACTTCCGAAACAAATACATCGCGGGCCAGGCGTCCAACCGCATATTCGTTCATGCAGCCGTAACCGCCCAGCAGGTGGCGGGATTCACGCGCCACTTCTTCAGAAATCTGGGCAGACCAGTTTTTACAGATCGAGGCGGCCATAGCGGCATCAGGGTTTTCCTGTACTTCCGCAGCAGCGCGCATCAGATAGGTCCAGGACAGATCGAGCTTCATTTTCATTTCGGCCAGCTTAAACTGGGTGTTTTGGAAGTCGGCAATGCGTTTGCCAAAAGCTGTGCGCTGGTGGACATAGGCCAGAGCGCCATCAAAGCACCCCTCAGCCACACCATGACAGAAGGCGGCAAAAGTGATCCGCCCTTCGTTGAGGTTATCCGTCAACAGTTTTAACCCGCCATGCAGGGGGCCAAGCAGATGGTCGGCGGGAATGCGGCAGTTGTCGAAGGTCAGCAGGGCTGTATCTGACGAGTACCAGCAGTTTTTGTCGATCGGGCTGGCGATCATGCCGGGGGTTTTACCCGGCACAATAAAGATGCTGAGCCCGGCTTTGGCCTCAGGGTCAGTTTTTGCTGTAACCAAGACATAATCAGCAATGCAACCGTTGGTAATAAAGGTTTTGGCCCCATTGATGACCCACTCGTCGCCTTCCAGCACCGCACGGGTTTGCATTGCGGTTGCATCTGAACCCGCATTGGGTTCGGTCAGGCCAAACGCGCCAATCATTTCACCTTCAATGGTGGGCAGCAGGTATTGGGCTTGTTGTTCGGGGGTGCCGTAGGTGAGCATTTTGGCACCCAAACCGCAGGCCACGGAAGAGGAAATGGCAAAACCTGGCAATACTTTGGCGAGTTCTTTGACCCAGATTGACATATCCAGGATTGAGCC
>DLGM01000318.1 GCA_002482705.1 Cyanobacteria bacterium UBA7694 | reverse complement strand
TTAACAGTATAACACGCAAAAAACGCAGGATATACTGTCAGTATAACACGCTAAAAACGTGTGTTATACAGATCTGTATAACACGTCGAATCTGCATGTTATACGGATCTGTATAACTCCGAGCTCTCGATCTCCCCCTCACCCCTTACTTAACACTTAATTAACACTTTTTGTTTGACATTAGCCTAAAAATGACAAGATACTGGTATTTCATCCTGTAAATAACGAGTGATATATACCTATGATGATTGATTATCAAATAAAGGCCGATTACCGCGCTTTTCTCTTGAAAAATGGTATACCTGTCGAACAGCATAATTACTTTGTGCGCTGGCTGAACCTGTATCTCGATATCTGTCAGACCCATCAATGGCAACCCACAAATGTTGACCACTTTCCCGCTTTTCTGGATGCCATTCAGACACAGGCGACTTCCCCCTTTTTGCGCACCCAGGCCGAACAGGCTGTGCGCTTATATCAATTGTTTTTACAGGGCGCCACACCCCAAGCCGAGCCTGAAACATCCGTTACGGTTAGGCCTGTGACAACGCTATCAGATAAACAGACCACGATCTCTTCTGCCTGGCAAGCACTGGCGGTTGCACTGGCCAATGAAATCCGGGTGCGCCATTACTCCCCCAAAACCTTAAAGTCTTATCGGGCTTGGCTGTATCGCTTTTATAGCTTTGTTGGTGAAACACCCCCAGAGCAATTGGGAAAACAAGAGGTCAGCCGTTTTCTCACCCATTTGGCCACGGTGGATCAGGTGTCTGCCGCTACCCAAAACCAAGCCTTGAATGCCCTATTATTTGTGTATAAACACGTTTTGCGCCGCAAACTCACCTTATTAAAAAACGTCACCCGCGCCAAGCGCAAACCGTATATTCCTGTGGTTCTGTCCCGTGCCGAAATTGACCGCATTATCGCCCAGCTCAGCCCGCCTTACAGCTTGATTGTGAAGTTGCTGTACGGTTGCGGTCTGCGTTTGAACGAGTGCTTAAACCTGCGAATACAGGATTTGAACCTTGATATGGCGATTTTAACCATCCACAATGGCAAAGGCCAAAAAGACCGCACTTTGCCAATTCCCCAAGTTATTGCCGCTGAATTAAACGAACAGTTGCAAACCATTTGCCAACAGCATCAGCAAGACCTGCAAGAAGGTTATCAGGGGGTCTTTCTGCCGCATCAACTGGAGCAAAAGTACAAAAATGCCCATCAACAGCTCAGTTGGCAATGGTTGTTCCCCGCTAAACAACTGACGCTTATCCCCGAGACACAACAATTGCGGCGTTATCATCTGCACGAAACCCACGTGCAACGGGCTATTCACCGGGCTGTGAAACTGGCCTGCATCCCCAAGCGGGCGACGGCTCACTCTTTCCGCCACAGCTTTGCCAGCCATTTATTAGCGGCCAATTACGATTTAAAAACCATTCAAGAAATGATGGGCCACAGCGATATCCGCACGACCTTGATCTACACCCATACCGTGCGCAGCACCACGCTGAAAGAGCCCAAGAGCCCTTTGGATTTTGGGTGTTGAATTGCAAATCTGACGAGATGACGGTGCAATCCGTACATGCTTGTTCCTGTGACGCATCTGGTTGTTTAGCTCTTTAAACCCTTTTTCTTTCAGCGTTCCCACTATTTAAACGATATTTTAAGGGGTGCCGCCCAGATCCCCGATATACCACTGCTGGTGAAAACTTTTAAAGTCTTTGAGCTGCTTCTCGGCCACCCCCAACAATCCCCCCGTCCAGCTTTCAAACGCCCTTTCCCCACCGGGCGTATACACATTCTCCGCAAACGTCCGGGCCGTATACATCGGATTCTGCTCCCCGTATTCCTGCCCCAACTGCTTAAAATAAGCCCCCGTCAACACAAACTTCACCTTGCCCTTGGATGCCAGCTTCACCTGTGAAAAAGAGGTTCCCTGTAGCTCTAAACGCTGGGCGTATTGCAACAGCACCCGGAAGACATCAATCGCGCTTTTATTGCCATCCACATGCCATACATCGATCACCAGCTCAGACGGGTTCACAAAATAACCATAATGCACAAAAAAACGAATGCCCTGGTTCTCCGGGTTGCCCTGAACCACCGTTGTTAATGGATGCTGCAACAGCCCGTAGTTTACGCCATAGACACCCGACAGCAGCAGGAAACCGACCAGCACCCATAATAGCGGAGAGGTTTTCTTTTTACTCATGATGACCTTCTTTGTATCAGTGATATGGGGGAGCGAGCAACGGCTGGGTGTGGGTGCGTAAATCTAAAAGCCTTTTACCAAGCGGTGATCAGCCCGTTTGTCCCATGATCTGTCCCATCATGTGTCCCATGATCCGTCCCATGATCTGACACCCACCCTCAGTGCTCAGGCTGCCCCCTGCTCCCGGCCCGCATGGGCTGGCGCAGGGCAAGGGGTTCTTAGTTACTTTGTTAGTTACTTACTTAGTTACTTACTTAGTTACTGCCCTGCGCTGGCGGGGTTTCCCACCCGCACCAAACGCCCCGGATAAGCCCCCGTGAGCTGGCCGTTTTGGGCGATGACTTGGCCGCTCACCAGCGTCGCCCGGTTCCCCGTGGCATGCTGCATCAGGCGCTTGCCCCCGGCGGGCAGATCACCAATCAGGTGCGGCGGGTGCAGGCGCAACTGGTCAAAGTCGATGATATTGATATCGGCCTTTTGCCCCACCGCCAGGGTGCCCCGGTCATGCAGGCCAATAAACCGCGCCGTGTCATGGGTCTGCATTTTCACCACCTGTTCGAGGGTGAACTTGTTCCCGGCCCGGTCACGCGCCCAGTGGGTCAGCAAATAGGTCGGGAAGCTCGCGTCGCAGATCGTGCCCACATGCGCGCCGCCGTCGCCGAGGCCGGGCAACGCCAGCGGATGGCTGAGCATGGTGTACACATTGTCCAGGTTGCGGCTGGTGTAGTTGTACAGCGGGAAATAAATCAGCGCGTGGCCCGCGTCTTCGAGCAGGGCGTCGTACAGGCCGCTGAGCACGCTGTCGCCGCGCAGGCGGGCCTTCATGCCGATGCTGTCGGCCATGCTGGGCTC
Source organism: Cyanobacteria bacterium UBA7694 (assembly GCA_002482705.1). Taxonomy (GTDB): domain Bacteria; phylum Cyanobacteriota; class Sericytochromatia; order UBA7694; family UBA7694; genus UBA7694. The sequence continues at coordinate 256 of DLGM01000318.1, read as the reverse complement.
GTAGTTGGGGTTTTCGCCGAGGATGAACATGCGCATGCCGAGCATTTCAATTTGCGCCAGCAGCAGATCTGCCAGGGGCGGCAGAGCGCTGCCGTCTCCGGCCACGGGCTCGCTTTTTTCGGTCAAGATCTGCGCTTTAAAGGCCGGGTCCTGCATTTTTGCCACCCGCTCGTGCAGGGGCAAATGGCTGATCGCCTTGTAGCTCGGGAAACCCATAAACGGGTGGAAGGTGGCCTCCAGCCCCAGCAGCACGCCA
>DLGM01000458.1:4190-5454 GCA_002482705.1 Cyanobacteria bacterium UBA7694 | reverse complement strand
TGTTGGGCCAGGAGCGCGATTTTTATCCCCGGGGTTGGTGGGACAAGCCGAAACTCTATGCCCATGCAGAAAGCTGCATTGTTAACGGAGATATACGCCCCCCCTTGCCGGATGCCCATGCCCGTGGGTTATCCGGGGGCAATCAACAGAAAATCATTATTGCCCGTGAGTTTTTCCGGTCATTCAAGCTGCTGATTTCGGCCCAGCCTACCCGTGGGGTTGATGTCGGTGCGATTGAAATGATCCACCGTCAATTGCTCGCGGCCCGCAGTGAAGGACGTGCCGTCTTGCTCATTTCAGCCGAACTTTCAGAAATCTTAGCCCTGAGCGACCGCATCGGGGTGTTGTACAAAGGACGCCTAGTGAAAACTTTACCCAATCGGGGTGTCACCGCTGAAGATCTGGGGCTTTTGATGACCGGAGCCAGCTTATGAGCACCTCCTCTTCGCCTTCATCCTCCCCAGCTTTGGCCGCCCGCTGGATTGAACCCCTGACGCCGTTGATGGCGCTGCTGATTGCGCTGTTAGTGGCCGATGGGCTGATTTTACTCTATGGTTACAGCCCCTTGGAAATCTGGAGCACGATGCTTCAGGGCACCCTGTTCAATCCCTATGGCATGGGACAGGTGTTGTTTAAAGCCACTCCCCTGATTTTAGCCGGGTTGTCGGTCGCCCTCGCTTTCCGGGTCGGCCTGTTTAATATTGGTGGCGAAGGCCAGCTCACCCTCGGCGCTTTGGCTACCGCTTTAATGGGGGCACTGCTGCCTGTGGGCACCCCGGCTCTGGTCGCCATTCCTCTGTGTATGGGGGCTGGGTTTATGGGCGGAGCCATTCCCGGCAGCATTGCCGGGGTTTTAAAGGCCACCCGCAATGCCAGTGAAGTAATCACCACCCTGATGCTGAACTTTATAGCCATGGCTTTTGCCAACTATCTGGTCATTTCTCACTTTAAGGTGCCTGAAACCCAGCATACACCTGCTGTGATTGCTGGGGCCCGGCTCGCGCGCCTGTCCGACTTTTTCCCGGCTTTGCACGGTTCAGCAGCCAATCTGGCCCTGCTGATTTCCCTGCTGGCCTGTGTGGCGATCTATTTATGGCTCTGGAAAACCCGCACGGGGTATCGCTGGCGCGCTGTGGGTCTGAATGCCCGCGCCGCAGAAAGTGCTGGCATCTCCTTAAAGGTCAGCTTGATTGGGGCCATGACCTTGGCCGGAGGGCTGGCCGGTCTGATTGGTTGCAACTTTGTGCTCGGTTACAAAGGCTAC
>DLGM01000458.1:0-4176 GCA_002482705.1 Cyanobacteria bacterium UBA7694 | reverse complement strand
CTATGGGCATTGCTGTGGCCCTGCTGGGACGCAATCACCCTTGGGGCATTATTCCCGCTGCTTTCATGTTCGCTCTGCTCAGCCAGGGTGGGTTAGCGATTAACGCCATGGTTCCCAAAGAGCTGGTCGACATCTTACAGGCCCTGGTCATTATGTGTGTGGTCTGTGCCAGCAGTGAAGTGCGCCGCTGGCAAGGAGGTAGCCGTTAATGGATGTGATGGCCTCAATTCTTTCTGTGACCTTTTTAGCCCAGGTCTTGCGCATCAGCGTGCCCTATGTGTTAGCGGCCTTGGGGGGCGTCATTTCTGAGCGCTGCGGGATTGTGAACGTGGCTCTCGAAGGCATGATGTTACAAGCCGCGTTTGGTACTGTGGTTGCCACCTATTACACGGGCAACCCCGTCATGGGTGTCTTTGGTGGTTTACTGGCCGGTGCCTTGACGGGTCTGCTTCATGGATTGGTCAGCATTCGTTTTAAAGCCGACCAGATCATCAGTGGGGTGGCCATTAACCTACTGGCCGTAGGGCTGACTAAGTTCCTGCTGCGCTTGTGTTTTCACAGCTCCAGCAACTCACCCCGGATTGAAGGTTTACCCCATCTTTCCCTGTGGAAGGGCTCCCCGACCTGGGAATCTCTGGGCTTAATCCTTGGCAACCCGCTGCTATGGGTGACCGTGGCCCTGGTATTGGGGCTGACCTGGGTATTATTCCGCACCGTATTCGGTCTGCGTCTGCGGGCTGTAGGGGAACATCCCAAAGCGGCTGCGACCCTGGGTATTTCCGTCAGCGCCATGCGTTATACCGGCGTCATCCTGAGCGGCCTCTTGGCCGGTTTAGGGGGCGTATGGCTGGCACTCGATCAGCACCAGTTTACCGATGGCATGACCAATGGCCGGGGCTTTATTGCGCTGGCGGCGGTCATCTTCGGACGCTGGCATCCTTTGGCCGCAGCAGGTGCCTGTCTGATCTTCGGTTTGGCCGAGGCCTTGCAAATTGTTCTACAAGGCTCAGGAACAGGTATTCCCACCCAATGGGTGCAAATGCTGCCCTATGTTCTCACGCTTGCAGCCCTGGCACTCCAGCGCGGCGCTTCCCGTGCGCCTGCTGCCTTGGGCAAAGCAGAAACGGCGAGGTAACCCTCATGCAGCGCTGGCTTTATTTATTCCTGATCTGGGCGCTGTTGATGGGCTGTGCCCGCGATGAAGCAGAAGTATTTCGCAGCGAATATCACCATGCGTTTGAGGCTGTGTTTGCCGAAATGGATGCCCTGTACAGCATGACAAAATACAACGAAGTTTACCGGGAAACCATGAAGCTGCGCTTAGCGCAGACCAAACCTCAGATTACGCCCTTCTTTGAGAAGTATCAGAACAGCCCGGCCAAATCGTTTAAATCGTTTGAATACCTGCAACGCTCTCTGGAAGGGTTTATTTTGGCGGAGCGCTTTTGGGGAGAACAGAAAGGAGTCTATTTGGTGCGTCGCCGTATGGAAGAATGCCGCAGTTATTACGAACAGGCTGCGGCCGCATTTACGGATGAAACGGGCATTGTTCTACTTCATCCGGGTTTAGGGGCAGGTAAAGCTGAGGCCAAGAAGTCTCACTAGGCCTGAAAATATTTGAAGAGGTATTTCATGATCGAAGGCAAAAAAGGCTCGCTGTTTATTTGCAAGCCGATTGAAGATATTCACGACGATTTAGAAAACGGCCCCCGGATGAAACAGGTGCTGGGTGCCTGGGGGTTGATCTCCTTGGGGCTGGGTTGTGTGATTGGGGCCGGGATCTTTGTCATCACGGGTCAAGCGGCGGCCAGTTACGCCGGGCCTGCGATTGCCATTTCCTTTGTCATCTCCGCCATTGCCTGTGCTTTGGCCGGGCTCTGTTATGCTGAATTTGCCGCTGCCATTCCCGTTTCCGGCAGTGCCTATAGTTATTCTTATGCCACCTTGGGCGAGTTTTTGGCTTGGTTCATCGGCTGGGACTTGATGTTAGAGTATTTATTCGCCGCTTCCACCGTCGCCGTCGGTTGGTCAGGATACGTCACCAGCTTCCTGAAGGATATTGGCATTCATATTCCCGCCGTCCTTTCCAGTGCCCCATTGGCCCACACGGCTGAAAAAGGTTGGCATCTTACCGGCGCGCTGCTCAATTTCCCGGCTGCGTTTGTGGTGGCCATTTGTAGTTTGTTACTCTTCCGGGGCATTCACGAATCAACCCGCGTGAACAACCTGATTGTCGTGGTCAAGTTGATCGTGTTGTTCTTGCTGGTGGCTTTTGGTTTGGCCCACGTCAATTTGGCCAACTGGCAACCCTTTATTCCCCCCAATACGGGCACCTTTGGTGAATATGGCTGGAGCGGCATTCTGCGCGGTTCAGCGGTCGTTTTCTTTGCCTACGTGGGTTTTGATGCGGTCTCAACTGCTGCCCAAGAAACCAAAAATCCGCAGCGCAATATGCCGATTGGGATCATTGGTTCCCTGATCATTTCAACGCTGGTCTATATTGCTGTGGCCCTTGTGATTACTGGGATTGTCCCTTTTAAACTCTTGGGTGTCCCCGACCCGATTGCCGTGGCTGTGAACTATGCACCGGCCTTGTCTTGGCTGCGTCCGATTGTCAAACTGGGTGCCATTGCTGGTCTGACCTCGGTCATTCTCGTTTCCTTAATGGGCCAAACCCGCGTTTTCTTTGCCATGTCACGGGATGGCCTGTTGCCCCCCCTGTTCTCTCACTTACACGCCAAGCACCACACTCCCCATGTCACCACGCTGGTGACTGGCATTGTGGCTTGCCTGATCGCCGGACTGTTCCCCATTGATATCCTGGGCGAACTGGTCTCGATCGGGACCCTTTTGGCCTTTGCAATTGTTTGCGGCAGCATTTTGGTATTGCGTAAAACCCGCCCAGACATGCCCCGTCCCTTCAAAACCCCCTGGGTCCCGGTGGTTCCCATCTTGGGGATGGTGGCCGCCATTGGGCAGATGGTTTTCCTGCCCTTGGATACCTGGTTCCGTCTGTTGATTTGGATGGGACTGGGCATGGTGATTTATTTTACCTACAGTATTCACCACAGCAAGGTGCGCCAGCGCACCTGATTGTACGAACCCTTAAATCTTGGGGCGTTCCTGCGGGAACGCCTTTTTTTCAATGATTTCAACAGGTTACAAGTTTTGCATCTGTTTGTAAAGAGCGCATTGCAAAGAAGCTGGAACAACCTATTGTTTTCTCCGGGTGTGTCCTCATTCTTGCGGAGCCATGGTGCACTTTGTCACAGGAGCAGGGCTGTGCTAGCGAAAGCGTGCCATAGGGCGCTACACTGAGAAAAGAGGTATTACCATGCCACACAATGGGTCTAGCTTGGGGCAGCGGATTTTGGCGGGGTTTGTCGTGGCTGTATTTAGCTGTGCAGGCGCTTTTATCTTGTGGTTTTTAGCGACCACCTGCTGGCAGCACTCCCAGGCTCAGCATTGGCCGGGGGTTCCGGCCCAGGGCTTAGAATGGGATCTGCAATCCAGCCGTTCTCAGCGCTCGACCGCTACGACACGCCTGGTGGTGCGTTACCGCTACCAGTACCAAGGGCAAAATTATCAGGGCCATCGCCTCGATTTGAGCATGGGCAGCGACAACTTCAGCGGGGCCCGTCGTCGCCGTATCATGGATAACCTACGGGCTCCGACCCAGACCGTGTACGTGAACCCGGCACATCCTGCCGAGAGTTTGTTGGATCGCACCCTACCGACGCCCCAATTGGCTTTTGCACTGGTTTTTTTACTCTTTCCCTGTGGTTTGGGCACCCTATTTGGGGTCAGCTTTTGCCTGCAAGGGTTACAGCGCCTGACCGGCCAAGATGCCACGCGCTGGACCTTTCCCGTGCTGGGGATGTTACACGGCGGATTTGCCCCCTATATATTGGGGTTTGGTGCGCCTGATCGTGGGCCCGGTTCGACCCTGATTTTGCTCCTGTTCACTGGGTTAGCGGGGTATAGCCTGTATGAATTTGGGCGGCGACTGTGGCAGCCCGAGCGTGGCCATGCTCCCGCTTGGCAAGCTTTTCAAAGACGGGCTTCCCACCCGCGCCCAGACCCCGTGCGACGCCTGAAATGAGCGCGGTTCAGCGGTGGAATTTTTCTGCATTGACCAAACGCACCACAAACCGGGTCCCTTTTCCCGGTTGGCTC
>DLGM01000410.1 GCA_002482705.1 Cyanobacteria bacterium UBA7694 | reverse complement strand
GCATTAGCTGTGTTGTTCGCTTTGTACAACTATTTTGAATAGGTTTAGAGACAAAAGGGTTGTTAGACAAATGGGCTGAAAGCTTATACGATAGCTTGTACATTGGGAAAGCAGTGGCCATATCATGCAATATCAACCTGTTGTCAGATTTAATACGGGGCGCTTAGCCTGTTTGGGATTGAGCTTAAGCCTATTTGCTTGTCAGCCCCTGATACCAAATACCTTCTCGGAATCGCGGCAAATCAGTCCTGCCGTTTCTCATGCTGATCGTCCAAGTTCACTTTTCAGTTCGGCCGAATGGGCGGACCTAGAGCGCGAGTATGCCGGTTTCCAGACCTTGGCCTTAACCCAGCGTTATCTCCAGCGTAAGGTCAACATCTGGGCAACCCTGAACCGCGATGAGGCCATGCGCCGTGAAATTGAGTTCGCCCGTATCAAACATCCTACTTTGCTCAAAGACATTATGCAGGCCAACCAAGACCTATTGGCGATTGTCAAGCTCATGCCCGCAGTGGTGGCTTTCCGTAGCAATCAAGACTTTGATGCTTACATGAATGAGCTGGCTGAACTGCCTCCACCCTATACCAATTCCTTGGGGATGACCTTTAACAGCCTCCCGGCTGGTTCTTTTCTGATGGGGAGCCCCGTCTCCGAAGGGGGAGGGAGCGATGAGGGGCCCCAACACGCCGTTCAGCTTTCGGCTTTTCAGATGCAAACCACCGAGGTGACCCAAGCGCAATGGGAAGCTGTGATGGGGGTCGGGAACTGGCCTGGAGAGGCTCCAACCGAATTAAGGGGGGTGGGTGATGATTATCCTGCTTATAATTTTCACTGGTGTGATATTGCTGGTGCAAGCAGAGATCCGATCACTTGTGCAGGCTTTGCAGACAGTTTTCTAGACCGTTTAAATGCTCTTGACCCCGACAATGTCTATCGCCTGCCTACGGAAGCGGAATGGGAGTATGCGGCCCGAGCTGGCACGACTACAGCCTATGCCTGTCCTCCGGGCAGCGGTTTCGATGGGAATACGGAAGCCTGCCTGAATGCGATGGGCTGGTACAAAGCAAATGCAGGTAATAAGACCCATCCCGTGGCCCAGAAATTACCCAATGCCTGGGGGCTCTTTGATATGCATGGCAATGTGCATGAATGGGTCCAGGATTGGTACGACCCCGCTTATTATCAGGTCGAAGTGGGGGGCAGTTATCCGCACATCAATCCCATCGGTCCCGCTCAGGGTGTTCCCGTTCAAATGGGTTTGACACAATTCACTACCAGGGTCATGCGGGGAGGGGCGTGGGATAATCATGGGTTAGCCTCTCTAAGCACTACGCGTACGCGCTCGGCTCATCGCGATTCAAGGATTGCTGGTTTGGGGCTCTCTCAAGGGGCGGTGCTGGGTTTCCGGCTCATCCGCACAGCTAAGCCCTAACCCGTGAAGCAGTCATTTATGTTGTGAAGCCCTGGCGTGTTTGCTGAGCAGCTTCCGTGTGACTGTTGACATCCGTGTTATGTTTTTAGAGGCTGGCCGCGCTTGCGATGTTGTCGTGGCCGAGAGCTGATCACTTGTTATACACGGGATGGGGTTATGGGACATTCTCTCTGTGGCCTAATTTTAAAGGGGCCTTATCACTCTTCTCAGGCCCAGGCCTATGATTTACACGGGGTGGCTTTGGGTTTTGACCTGACGCTGTTTCCGATCAACTCTGCTTATACCATTTACTGGCAGCATCATGAGCGGGTGATGGGGTTGCTGAACGGGCCAGTGGTGGATTGCGCAATCTTCCCGCGTGAGCGGGTGTTGGCGGTGCTTATGGCCCGGATTACTGCTATCGAGAACCCCCTGTTTGCAATCCTGCTCACGGATTATTTTGGCGGCCAGGGGCAGCAGTGGGCGCAGGTGTATCAAGGGGAACTGTGTGTTGACCCGGCCATTGCCCGCATCAATGCGGCGCTGGATTATTTAGGGGTGCGCCCGGCAGTGGGGCAAGATGCTTTTGATGCGATCGGCTTGGGGCTCTACCGCCGTCAGCCTACTTATCTGGATGTCTATGCTGAACGCTGTGAGGCCTTGGGCCTGTAGCCCTATTCCCGAGCGGGGCGGGCTTCACGTAAGATAAGGGTATCTGTCTTNNGTTTGCATGGCTTGGCTGGATCCGCTGAAGCGCGTGGCGCAGCTGAAAAAATCCCGGGGGGGGAGCCAGGGCTCGGCAGGGCTGGCCCCCAGCGGCCAGGTGCTGACCGAAAAATTCCCGGTACTGACTTATGGCGACACCCCGATTGTGCTGCCGGAAAAGTGGCGCTTTCGCGTTTGGGGTTGTGTGGCCGAGCCCCAGGAGTGGAGCTGGGAGCAGTTCTTGGCCCTCGGGGACGAAGAGCGCACCTTTGATATCCACTGTGTAACGCGCTGGAGTAAGCTGGGCACCCGCTGGCGTGGCATTCCTGCTGCCCGTGTGATTGCCGCATGTCAGCCGCTGCCTGAAGCCCAGTACGTGATGCAGCATGCCTATGGGGGTTATACCACCAACAATGCGATCGCTTCGCTGTTACACCCGGACACCCTGTTTGCCTTTGAATATGATGGCAAACCCCTCGATCAGGCTCATGGCGGTCCGATGCGCGTGATTATGTCGAACCGTTACATCTGGAAAGGGGCCAAATGGGTCAATGGCCTCGAATTTCTGCCTGAGGATCAGCCGGGTTTTTGGGAGCGGGCCGGGTACCACGCCAATGGCGACCCCTGGAAAGAGGAGCGTTTTGCCGATTGAGCTGGATCAGGCCTGGGCACGGGCTGTAGCGGCTTGGAGCCCCTATGCCCGTTTACCGGCTCCGACCCCCATGCGCGGAGACTTGGAGACGGCCCCCTTGGCTCAGGTGCGCTTACAGCAGGGGCGGATTGAACTCAACCCCCTGCGTTTCCCACAATTGCCCCCACGGGCTCAGGAAGCACTTTTGGCCCATGAAGCAGGGCATTTATTGCGCTACCCAGGTTCGTTGCTGCATTATCAGCGTTGGGCGCAGATCATTTTTGATGTATTGCCCCCGGCCCTCCGCCCCGCTTTAAACCAAATCCTGAATGTATTTGCCGACTTATTGGTCAATCAGTCTTTGGCTGCGCAACTGGGCCCGGCTTTAGACCAGTTATATCAAGCTCTCCCCCCTGGTACCGGGCGTTTATGGCAACTGCAAATGCGGATTCAGGCCTTGGGATGGGGGCTTGAGGTCTCGCCTTTGGCAGATGTGGAGTTGGAAACGGATGCGCGCTTAGGGGTTCGTTTGATGCGCCGGGGTTTGCGCCACCCGGAACAGGTCTTGGTGAGTTTTGTGCATCTGTGTGAGGCGTATGTCTCGGTGCCACCGGAACCGGTGACGGTGATCAGTGATTTGCAGCAGGTCTGGGGAGCCCTGGGAGATGGCGCTCTTGTGGGCGGGCCAGGAGATGGGGGCAATCAGGTTTCACCCGCTGACTATCTGGCTTGGTTGGAAGCACTCCAGATACCTGCAGCGGTTGCCCATTGGTTACCCGCCTATTATGGCAATTTGGTGCGCCCTTGGCTGCGCCCTTTTGTATTCCCTGCGATGGTGCAGGGGGAAGAAACCCCGGAATCATTCACGGTCTGGGAGCCTTCCGATCCCCTTACAGCGCTACAATTGCGTGAAAGCTTGGTGCACAGCCCAGTGATTGTTCCGGGAGTGACAACCCTGCAACATCGTCAGGAAATGGACCCGGATGGGAGGGATTTATCCCGTTCTGTTCCAGTGGATATCTATTTGGA
>DLGM01000075.1 GCA_002482705.1 Cyanobacteria bacterium UBA7694 | reverse complement strand
GAAAATTCAGGTGCGCTTTGACCCATCGGCACTGACGGTAATGGCATCCGATTTTTCAAGGCTTGCTTTGACACGTGCGGTTTGACGTTTCATGACATCTTTGCGGGTGTCAATGGCGGCCCGGGTAGCGGCCCGGCGAACAACTGGTTTTAGCGCTGTGCGAACGGCAGCACCTACACGAGGCAGGAGAGCGGTGGCATTGATTTCGCCCCGTCCCTCAATGCCGATGGCCTGGGTTGAAAAGCTGCCCGATTGAGCGACGGTGTTTGTATCGCTATAAGTGGCTTCGCTTTCATGTTCTGCAATCAGGGCCGCTTGCAGTTCGGCACTGGCTTTAGCGGAGGTGCTGGTTTGGGTATTTCCTGAGGTATTGCCTGTTTGGACGGTGCCACCTACGTTGATGTTTGAACCATTGTTACTGGTGTTATTGGATTGGGCGGGGGTATTGGGTGTTGTTGGTGATTGGGCTTGCGGGCCACAAGCTACCAAGCTGGAGGTCAGGATCAGGGACAGTGCTAAGCCTAAAGTCTTTTTCATGGGGCGGTACTCCTTGGGGGTGTCAGGTGTGCTGACGTCTCTTTAACTTCATTAAACAATTAACTTGCCATTTTGTCAAGTTTTATTTTGATCGCTAACAAAGCCTTGCCAATCCTGGGTTTGCGTGTGAAATTTCAGGACTTGTCGGGAACAGTGAGGCACTTTTTTAAATTTTTGTTGGGCATTTTCTTTTGAAACACGCCCTATCATTTGGCCGGGATCGCCAGAGATGGCACAATGAAAGCAGGGTGACAGCATGCTCAAGGAGAATTAAGTCATGAATGCATCGATGGAACGGCTGGTGGAGCAACTAGAGGCCAGTGGTGAATACCGTGTACTGCGCAAACTGACTTTTCAGGAGCGTTACGCTCCCCATGAACACGTTCGTGTACGCAGAGGATTGGTGCTGGATGTCGAAACTACCGGTTTGGATTCCCGCCAAGATGTCGTGATTGAGCTGGCGATGATTCCCTTTGATTATTCGCCACGCTCTGGGGCTGTGCTCAAGGTGTATCCTCCGATCTGTTATTTACAAGATCCGGGTCGCCCTATTCCTCCAGAAATTACGGCCCTGACCGGGATCAGTGATGCCATGGTAAAGGGGCAACAGATTGATGAAGCCCTGGTGGTCGCTGAGCTGGAGGCGGCCGCTTTGATCATTGCCCACAATGCCAGTTTTGATCGCCCTTTTATTGAACGCCGTTTTCCCGCTGTGACAGGCAAGGCTTGGGCTTGTTCTCTGCGTGAAATACCCTGGAAGCTAGAGGGCTTTTCGGCGACCGCGCTTGAGTTTTTACTCTTTAAACGCTGTGGTTTGTTCTTTGGTAGCCATCGCGCCGAAGCCGATTGTTTGGCCCTGCTGCATTTATTGGCTACCCCTTTTGCGGATGGACGTTTACCCATGGCTTTGTTATTGGAAGCGGCCCGTGCGGTTGACGCGCAAATTTGGGCAGTAGGGGCTCCTTTTGAAGCCAAAGATGCCCTCAAAGCCCGAGGTTACCGTTGGAGCGCTGGTGATCAGGGCCGCCCTAAGGCTTGGTACCGTACGGTGTCTGCTGCCCAAGAAGCTGATGAACTGGCTTGGCTACAGGCTCAGGTTTATGGGGGGCAACCGGGCCAGTGGCAAATTAAAAAACTGGATGCCACTTCTCGGTATGCGGCTGCACTTGAATAAATCTGACCTATCTTGGGTATAACATCATTTAACTGGATACGATTGAGAAAATTGAATGCCGAGAGGGGATGCTGATCCGCTCACTGTAATTCCACATTTTGACCTTAAAAACAGAAGGAGCTGAATGCTTTTTTCTTTGTTGGCGTTAATGGCTGCTCTTCATAAGTATTCTGTTGTTATGGATTCATGTTGTGGAAAATGAATTGATTTAAGGCGTATATCCGTAAAGTGATCTTTTGTTGACCATGTTTGTTTGTCGTTCAGATATTGGGTTGGAGACGCTGCTCCCGGTTTTTGAGCGGTCTATTTGGCTTGCATTGACTTTGGAAATGAAGTTGTGATGTTTGCTCCTGACGCTTCTGATTTGTTGTACGCACTTCTGGAAAGTTCGCCGGATGCTATCGTACTGATTTCCCCTGAGCATCGTGTTTTGGCCTTTAATCATGTGATGCAGGAGATGCTGCTCAACACCCTTGGCAAAGAGCTTGTGCTAGGAGCAGACTATCGTGATTTTGTCGTACAGGCCAATCAAGATCTGTATTTAGAGTACTTTGAGCAGGCACTAGCGGGTGCGATCTTGGTGACCCAACACCAACACAATCACCCTCAGGTGTGTTGGGTAGAATCGACCTTTAAACCTTTGTATAGCCAGTCTCAAGCTTTGTTTGGGGTCACACTCAGAATTAAAAACATTGATGAACACAAACGCGCTGAGTTAGCGCTAGAGCAGATGGCTGAAACCTTTGAAGCAATTATTGAAAATACGACGGAGTCGATTGTCTTATTGGATCCGCAGAGGCAGGTCTTATTATTCAATCATGTGGCGAAAGCACGGTTAAAAGTGGGCTTTAATCGCGAAATTGTGGTCGGCGACGATTTTCAAAAGTTTATTTTTGCGGGAAAAGAGTCCACTTTTTATGCGGCCTTCGACCGGGCTTTACAAGGGGAGTCATCACAGTTTGAAGTGCTCGCGCAAGATTATCAAGGCCATGAGATGTGGTTCCAATCGCGGGTGTTCCCGGTTTTTAAGCGCAATGGTGAGCTCTTGGGCGTGTCGCTGTTTGCCCTCAATATCAATGATCGCAAATATGTGGAAATTGCCCTGGCAGAAAGCGAAGAAAAGTTCCGCAAGATTGTGGACTCGGCACCTACACCGATTTTGATTGTCGATGCCCATATGCAGATTGTCTTGGCTAACCCGGAGGTGGAGCATGTATTTGGTTATCATCCTGAGCAACTTGAAGGACAGCATTTGCATCTTCTGATTCCCGAGCGCTTTCACGCCCAGCACAGCCACGATGAACAAACCTATCTGCGTCACCCCCGACCTTATAAAATGGGAATTAACCGCCTTACACCCGCACGTACAAGTTGTGGAGATGAAATTATTGTCGAAATCAGTCTAAATGGTTTTCAGATTGGTCAAGACGCCTATATATTGGCCATTATTCAAGACGTAACCCAACGGGTTAAGGATCAGCAGCAAATCGCTGAACAGCTTGAACGTTTGAAGGCCATTGCTTGGCAACAATCCCATGAGGTGCGTAAACCCGTGGCCAATATTTTAGGCTTGGTTCATGTATTACAAGGGCTCAGCCCATCCGTTGAGCAGGTTTTATGCTTAAACCAGTTGGCACAGGCAACGGATGAGCTGGATCAGATCATCCGCCAAATTGTGGCGCGGACCTATCCTGATTCATTGAAGTGAGTTCGTCGTCCTATAGAATTGGGCTCAAGGGAGGCATTTAGGCATTAGCCTCCTTCCATCATGGCCTCTCAAGGGGTGTAAATATAAGCTTGAGACGTGATGCCAGTGCAGGGCAGAAAATCTTCTGCC
>DLGM01000454.1:8810-10425 GCA_002482705.1 Cyanobacteria bacterium UBA7694 | reverse complement strand
GGCGGCCGATACCTTGGAGCGTTATGCGGAACGGATGAGTCCTGAGCAGCGGACCCAAAAGGCTTCAAAAATTAAGGGTTGTGCCCGGCGGATTGAAGAGTTATTACAGGGCAGTCTGGTGATTGGCCGCGTCGAGTCTGGAAAAATCGCCTTTGCACCTGAAGCTTGTGATTTGCCTGCACTTTGCCACGAGATTATTGATGAAGTGCTGACCACAACGCAGCATACCCACCGTATTGCCCTCGATCTTCAGGTGGCAGACACCTTTACTTTTTTTGCTGACCCGCAACTGATTCATCACTTTCTCAGCAATCTATTGCTCAATGCGATCAAATATTCACCCGAAAACCGCGACATTCGTCTGGTAGTGGCCACTGAAGCGAAAGAGTGGGTGATTTTACGTGTCCAAGACCAAGGGCTTGGTATTGCCCCGGAAGAGCATACTAAAATTTTTGAACCCTTTTACCGTGCCCGTCATGATGAGCGTTATCTGACCCAGGGAGTCGGTTTGGGCTTGACCGTGGCGCAGCATTGTGTGCAGTTACACCAGGGATGGATCCAGCTTGTGAGTCAACCGGGCCAAGGCAGTACCTTTAGCGTCTACCTGCCTTGGCTTCCTCATTCAGGAGGTGCCGAATGTCTCCCCTCTCCTTAGAGTCTCGGACCTTTAAAATTCTGGTCATCGAAGATGAACCCGACATGCTTGATGAACTGCTGGATATGCTGCGTTATGAGAATTTTGAAGTGCAGGGAAGTCTCAATGGGCAAGATGCCCTAACCCAGTTGCAAGAGCATATCCCGGATCTGGTCTTGTGCGATATTATGATGCCCGATTCTGACTACGATGGTTATCAAGTACTTGAGGCATTCCGCCAGGATCCGCGCACGGCTTCAGTTCCGTTTATTTTCCTGACGGCAAAAGTATCCAAAGAAGACATCCGTTATGGCATGAATTTGGGGGCTGATGATTATCTCACCAAGCCCATAGATGGGGAGCAATTGCTGGCTGCTATTTATGCTCGCCTCAAGCGTTACCATTTGATTCAAAGTCAATCGCGAGAACAGCTATTGGCTTACCGCCGTCTGGTCATTCACCGACTTCCCCACGAACTGTATACCCCCCTGAATTCAATCATGGGTTTTTCACGGGTACTGGCCCGCCGGGCACTGACGCTACCACTACCCAAAATTGAGGAAACCTCTCAGGCGATTTACCGCAGCAGCTTACGCCTCTACCGCCTGCTCCAAAACCATTTGCTTTATATTGAGCTCGATCTGCTTGAGCAGGATCAGGACAAACGCGACTTGCTGACACAGTCCCAGACGGAGGCTCCGGCCAAATTGGTGGCTGAAATTGCCCGTCAAAAAGCCCAGGCCGTAGGCCGTGAACTTGATTTATCCCTGAATCTCGACAATATCCCCCTGCAAATGCTGGAAAAACACCTGCGTTCGATCTTGGAGGAAACCCTCGACAATGCCTTTAAATTTTCTCAGGCAGCCACTCCTGTGGTGCTGTCTACCCATGTAGAGCGCAATCATCTGCATCTCAAAATCATTAACTTGGGCGAGGGGATTTCGCAGACCCAGATTGCCACCATTGATGCCTATATGCAAT
>DLGM01000454.1:0-8769 GCA_002482705.1 Cyanobacteria bacterium UBA7694 | reverse complement strand
ACAGCAACAGGGGATTGGTTTGGGACTGGTACTGGTCAAGCGTCTGCTCAAACTCTATGGCGGACATCTCCACATCGACAGTATTCCAGGCAAATACACTCAGCTTGAGTTGGCCTTTCCCCTGGCTTTAGGGCGGACACATCCCCCTACGACGTTGCATGAGTTGCCCCATTCGAGTACCCACTAAAGATCGCGGGTTTTAAGCCAAGCCCATGATCCGCCCCAGAGCAGGATGATATAAATCAGAGAAACCACCACCACCTGAGTGGCGGGGCCATCGGGGCTGGGCTGATCGAGTAAATTATTAAAGATACTCGGCAGCAGCTCACCAAAATTGCGCAAGGGTAAATACTGAGCTGAAAATTCGGGCAAAACTCGGAAGCGTAATAAATTTTCGAGCACAATTCCATAAATCAAGAAAAAGAGAATGGTAAAGCCCTGTTTCTGAATGATCAGGCTCAAGAAGGTGGCAAACGATAAATAAGCCGTGTTTTGTAACCAGAAAGCCCCCAGGAAGGCTATTTTTTGCGTGACCAAGGCCATGTCTGTAGGGGGGGAATCACTGAGGGTAAATCCACAGATGAGACCGAGAACGCCCACCAAGAGGGTGGAGAGTGTGCTGAAAATGAGTACCAGCAGGCCCTTTGAGAGCAGTACCTGCTCACGGCTGAGGCCATCAATAATGTGCTGACGGAGAGTGCGGAACTGGAATTCGTTGGTGATCAAGAGAATAAAAAAGAAATACAGCAGCAGGTTGAACCAACCGGCAATAAAGGTGATGTTGTGCCACACCACAGGAAAGTGATAAAAGCTAAAACCAATGCTCGTACCGCCACCGAGTTTGATGTTGAAGGTGTGCAAACTCATGATCAGGCCTGGCAACGAAATGAGGTACAACAGGGCACAGAGCCAGAAGGCACGATAAGACTTGAGCTTGAGCCATTCAGCCCGTAAGAGTCTAAGCATGGGTCTCTCCTTGGGTGAGGGCCAAAAACGTTTCTTCCAGGCTGCGTTGCACAATGTTGAGATGGCTGAGGGTCACGCCTTGGGCAAAACAATAGCGGTTGATATCTGCTGCGGTCTGCCCCTCGATCCATACGGCAAAACGTTCGCCATTCCTTTCTGAGCGCAAATAACCGGGCAAATGGGGCACAAGGGCAGCCAAGGCTTCGGGGTTTTCGGCCTGAAGGATCAAGCGGGGTTCTGGGTTTAAAACCTCGTGGATACTGCCTTCAGCCAGGAGTACCCCCTGTTTTAAAACGGCCACATGGGTGCAGATTTTTTCGACTTCATCGAGAATGTGGCTGGCGAGAATAATGGTTTTGCCGCGTTGCCCGGTTTCACGAATGAGTTGGCGTACATCTGCGATACCTTGTGGGTCGAGGCCGTTGGTGGGCTCGTCGAGCACCAGTACATCGGGATCTGCCACAAGGGCGGCTGCCAAGGCCAGGCGTTGGCGCATCCCCAGAGAATAGGTGCTAATGGCCGAAGTGCGGCGATCATATAAGCCCGTTTGGCGTAAAACTTCATCAATACGGTCGTAGCCACGCTGTTTGAGGGTGGCTACGATTTCGAGGTTGCGTACAGCGGACAGATACGGATAAAAGTTGGGCGTTTCGAGCAGGGTACCGATGCGCTGGCGGCTGGCAGCACTGGGCGGTGCTCCAAACCAAGTGAAGTGCCCCTGATTGGGCCGCGTGATCCCCAACAAAATGCCCAGAGTGGTGGTTTTGCCGCTGCCGTTGGGGCCAAGCAGCCCATAGATATGGCCAGGCTGTACTTCGAGGCTGAGGTTGTGCAGTGCCTGCACCTTGCCGTAACGTTTGCTAAGGCCATGAAGAGAGAGAATAGCTGACATGACGACATGATAACACGCGCCTGTAGGGGGCAGAAAATTTTCTGCCCCCTACATAGGCTAGGGCGTTCCCTGATAAACAGAGGGCTTTAAAATACCGATACAGGGCATATTTCGGTATTTTTGCATATAGTCAAGGCCATAACCAATGACAAAATGGTCTTCAATTTCAAAGCCTTGGTAATCGATGTGTACGTCCATGACACGTCGGGCTGGCTTATTGAGTAAACTGCAAATTTTGAGGCTGGCGGGATTGCGCTGGCGTAAAGTTTTGAGCAGATAGTTGAGGGTTAAACCTGTATCCACAATGTCTTCAGCAATAATCACGTGGCGACCTTCAATGGTTTCTTCCAGGTCTTTGGTAATTTTGACCACGCCAGAGGAGTGCGTGCCGCCTTCATAACTGGAGATCCCCATATAATCCATCTGGAGATGGATGGGAATAGCGCGGACTAAATCGGCAATAAAAATGCCGGAGCCTTTGAGAAGTGCTACAACAATGGGCACTTGCCCTTGATAGTCTTGACCAATTTGTTGACCCAATTCGTGGGTGCGCTGGCGAATTTGTTCCTCGCTCAAGAGGACTTCGGACAGATCCCGGTACATTTCGTTATCCTGATTCATGGGGTGTTTTACTTCCACAATACATATAATGAAAATCACACCTCCCCATTATACTGTGCTTCTGAGGCCGATGATGACAGGTATCACAGAAATGCAGCGCGTAAACAAGACACAATGCCTGCAAGCGTCTAAAGCCATTGTTTTGACACTCGCATCGGAATACGGTATATTGCGCTTGTATGACTGCCCTTCAACCCAGCTTGAAAAGCAGTCATTGTAACGAAATATAAACTTTTGACCTTTATCTGGAACAAAGCCTATATTTCGCCAGTCTGACCTTTGAATTACTTAGTAGCAGAATGACGGTTCAGCCTTCCTCTGATGAAGTCAGTGGAAGCAGAGGAAACTCGGAAACTCGCGCAGACACAGCCCAAACAGAGCAAGGATAACTGCCCATTTACGCTACGACTCGCTTAACATTACTGGAGGAATTCATCCGACATGAAACTCGCAAAAACAGCTTCATTTGCCCTCGCTGCAACCCTGACTGTTTCCGGCATCCTTGCTTTTAACGCTCCGGCTCAAGCCGAAGTGACCTTCGAAAGCATGTTGGCCGAAAACGGCGGCGACCTTGACCGTACCCACTGGGCTTCTAACGCCATCCAAGAACTCGTAGACAAATACGGCGTTATGAGCGGCTTCCCCGACAAGAAGTTCCGTGGCCAAAAGAACCTGACCCGTTATGAAATGGCTGCTGCCCTCTTTCAAGTCATGAAGTACGTCGATAAGTCTATCGCCAACGTACCCACCGGCGTACTNNGATGAGAGCACCCTGGCTAAGTTCGCTACCAAAGAAGACCTGCAACAGATCGCCGCTCTGCAAATGGAGTTCAAAAAAGAACTCGATATGCTCAAAGAAGGCCAAATGGAGCTTTCCAAGCGCGTTGACGTGCTTGAAAAAGTGCAAGTTCACGGCAGCCTTGAAGTGCGCTACCGCGATCGCGTTGCCGTCACCGACGGTACCGACAACACTTCCCCCCTGTTCGGCAATGGCAACACCAGCGCCACCAAAGTTGTTGACAACAATGGTGCCACCACTGATCGTCCTGCCAGCGACAACAAAGCTGAATACAAAAACAACAATGGTCAAGCTGAGCGTGATGCCAACGGCCTGCCCAAAAAGTTCAGCAGCCCCTCTGAAGCTGCTGTCACCATCGATGACCTGGCTCCCTTCCGCGTTCGTGGCAGCCTCTACGTCAAAGGTGAAGTTGCTGATAACCTGAAAGTTCACACCAGCTTCGACATGTTCGAACTGGGTGCCACCGCTAACGGCGGCAGCGTGAACAATGGTGGTCACGACGTCAACGAAGGTAGTGCTAGCGGCAGCCAATTCGTGCTGCGCAAAGCCTACGCTGAGTGGGGCGGCATGGACAGCGGTATGGGCGCTCGCCTGAACTTCGGTCTCATGAACTTCGGTAAAGTCATGAACACTGGCTCTACCATCACCAACCACTTCGGCAACGGCAACTGGACCGGCCGCGGTTATGGTATGGTCGGCTGGGGTGGCAGCGAAGTCGCTCTGGCTCGCACTGGCACCACCGATTACAAAAACACCCTGTCCCGCTATTGGGCCGGTGGTCTGAACGCTTCCATGGTTGACCCTGACAGCGCTGTTTACAACCAAGCTACCGCTCCGTCGATTGCTTTCGACGCTGGCTGGGGCTGGGGTAAATTCGTCGTCGGTGCTAACTACGGTGCCGTTCAAACCAACCGTGGTGCAGCTGCTGCTGGCAACCTGGGTACCGGTGGCGCTGGCGTCCTCGGTTCTGATGCCAACTTCACCACTGCCAACACTGACAAAGCCATCTTCTCTGGTGCAGTTCTGCAAGGTTTAGACTACAAAACCGTTGATGGTAGCGCCAATGGCCGCCGTCTGGTTGCCAACAACCTGGCTCTGCCCTCCCAGTATGGTGACGGTTATGGCGTCCTCGGTCTGGAATTCAACTTCCTCAAAGAAGTGTTCCCCGTCCGCTTGGGCCTCCATGCCATGAGCTACCTGAACGACAACATCCTTGACTTCTCCAACGCCAGCCGTAAAGAAGTTTCCGGTGTACTCGATCTGGGCTGGAGCAAGAACTTCGGTCTGACCGTTCAAGTGAACAAATCCTTCATCGGCTTTGATCGTCACTCCGTCGGTCTGATGTTCAACGATCTCGGTGGCAGCGGCTTTGACATCCAACTGGGTGCCAACCTCGCTACCCGCGGTCTGTTCAACGTCGGTGACCTGGCTGCTGGTTCCGTCGGTGCCGCTATCGGTATTCCTTTCCTGAACCTCGGCGAAGGCAAAGACAATATCAAGCTGGTTCTGGCTGCTCGCCAATCTTTGGCTGACAACGCCTTCACCGCCACCAAAAACGCCAACACGATGCAAAACCAGATGTTCAAAGACTCCGGTATCACCGTGTCCCTGCCCTACATGAACGTAGGCGGCTCCAACGTAAGCGTCCGTGCTGAATACAGCATGCTGCTTGCTGACGAGCTGTGGTCCTTCCGTCAGGTCGCTCATGACCTGTCCCTGGTCACCACCTACAAGTTCTAATTCTTAGTTAGGCACAATAAACACCCCGCTTCGGCGGGGTGTTTTTGTTAGGTGTATTTATTTGGCTATTGACCCAGCGATTATTCGGGTAAAAGGGTAAAGGTTAAGGAGCCTGATTTGGGGCCTGGTGGTTCTTGCAAAGAAACTTTAAAAGCGATATCCAAAGCCAAGGGCGGATCGCCTTCTGCAAACCCTTGGCTGCGCAAATGCCCCCCGCTACCCGCCAAGGCCACATCGGTGCCATCATTGGGTATGAGAATATGCTGGCTGCCATTGAGAAAGGTGCCTGGCTGCCAGTCTGTATGACTGTCACTCAGATAAATAGGGAGATCACCGCGATAAGAGACAAATAAAGTCGCTTCCTGTTCCCCGAGATCGGTTGCTTGAATGGTGATGGCTGCTTGATTTGGGTGACTCCCAAGGATGTACATGATGGCTGGCGCTGGCTTACTCAACTGTCGTGGATCAGCCAATAAACCGTTGGCAAGAAGGGCATAGATCGCATCCACTTGGGGGGGCAGTTCTTCGCTGCGTAAGCCCAATGCATTCAGGCTGCCGAGTTGAATATTTGCGGTAATGGATTCTGAAGCCCAATTCTGACCACTGATGGGGTCATTGATTTGAATACCAATGGCTAAAGCAACCTGAGCGCTGCTGAGGAGAGCTGTTAACCCTAACCACAGGGGGTAATAAACATGTTTACGCAATCGCCTTGACCTCTTGTTATGGTTGAGTGTTCGCGCCTGAAGGGGAGATAAAAAATTGTCTTTTAATGACGCCGGGCTGATCTGCTGTTGTTATTTCCACTTCTCTTTTTAAATCGGGGAAAAAGATTTGCACAGAGCCTGCGGGCACATCAAACACCATTATCCCCTGATCATCGCTGGTTTCTATTTCTGACTCTGCTTCGCCTGTCACCAGATGTGCTTTTAAGCCTGCGACGGGCTTACCTTTAGGTGCGTCTAAACACTGTAGTTCTAAACGAATGAGGGGGGTAAAAATGAAGTCAATCCGCTGATTTGTTAAGCTGTCAAAAGTACGGGAGAGAGGGCCTTGCAGACGGTAACCTGGGGGAATGGACATGGGGTTGAGCCGCAACTCGTGGGTCCCGGGTGTTGTCACAAGCTCATAACGTCCATCGCTACTGGTGAGGACAGATTGTTTGCCATCCAGTGTAATTTGTACTTGCGCGAGCCCTTGCGACAAGAGCGGGCTGGAAAAAGCGAAGCCTTGCACGGCAATCTGGCGACGGACGGGGAAGTCAGCAAAAATGGGTGCATCGCCGTTGCGTTGTACTTCTAAAGTGGCAGGGCCGATTACCTGATACCCAGGGGGTAAACTAGAGCTTTGCAAGCTCACTTTCAAGCCTCCTTGGGAGATGCCTAAAAGTTCATATTGCCCTTGGGCATTGGTCGTTATCACTTGGCTGTCCACTTGTATTTGCACTTGTTCAAGGCCAGTTTCATCTTCGTCATAATGCCCATTGCCATTCATATCATGATAGACTCGCCCTTGTAACCGAGCTTGGCTTTCGGTCTCGTAACCAAAGCGCCAGATATAATTGGCTGATAAGCCCCAAATATGGTTTCCCTTGCCTTGGTAATAATACTGGTAGTTTGCCGTGATGCGTGCTTGTTGTAAAGCATTCACCCAATTTAAGCCCGTTTGGATTTGCAGGGTATGCGGCCAATCGCGGGGAACAAACGGTATGCTCAAGTAATAACCGATATTGTTTTGCCATTGCCATTCAGGCGTAAATGTTCGGTTGATATTAAATAAAATTTGTTGATTCCATAGGGTTTGACTGGCCACACCCAGGCCTGCCAAGTTACTTTGAGCATTTGTCCAGATTTGCCACTGGGGGTTCTGAAACAGTCGCAACTGCATGCGCAATTGGTGATTGTGGCGATCAGGATATAAGGGAGATTGATTCACTTGCCACTGATAACTGCTGTTTCCCGCAAGACCTTGTTGCCAGCGTAAGCCCAGGATTCCCCGGTGTTGGTAACGATCTAAGCCCAAGGCACTGCTGTTGCCTTGGGCATAAATATTCATGGCAAGGCTTTTAATCTGGCGGTTGAGCCGTGTAGATAACTGGTAGTTCTCCCATTCTCCGGCCAGTAAACGGACGCGTATGGAGCTTGATAGCCCCCACTCTCCCCATTTGCTGTTAGCCCGCAGGTTAAAAATGTCTTGTTGGTCGCTGGCAGCCCGTTGATAACCCATTCCGAAGTGCCGGTATTGCCCAGTAATGTTAAAACTGGTTTGGATATCAGGCCAAGCGTGATTGTAAAAAGCTTGGGCAAAGATTCCAGCGGCATTTAAGCGACTGCCCAAAGCAAGTTGTAAACGTGTTTGGGGGTGATTCCATGTCATGCCTGCAGCTAGGGTGGGTTGGATATCAGGCGTAATTTGGGAAGCGACCAGTCCCTGAACATCCAGCGTTCCCCCCTGTTCAAAAAGGTGCAGGGGAAAGCGCCAAGAGCCTGAGCCACCTGCAAGGAGTTGTTTTTCTCCTGAAGGAAGAGCGTTCTGATCAGACCAAACAACGAGGGGTAAAGCAATTTGGCCGACAAAGGCATCATAGCGGGATAGTGCTTGGGTCAGGGAGATACTGCCCCCTCTTAGATTAGATCCAAAGCCAGAAGCGATTTGTACAGGTTGTTGGACAGCCATATTTCCCAGATTAACTAGCCATGAAGGGGATTGATAAGCTGCTTGTATAAACGGAATACTGACCTGATTGGCTGAGGGATTGAAGGCCAGTTGAGCGACTTGGTTGATTCGGCTAAATAGCCGCTGTTGTGCCTCAAGAGGATATTCGAGGTTTAAATTTTGTCCTAAGAATAAGCGCTGTTGCGAAACGCCGAATAAGGCATTTACGTTGCTGCCATAACTCCCGCTGATGCCTGTCTGAGAGCGCTGTAATGCAACTCTTTGGGGGCGATCTTGGGTGCTGATGCGTCGTGCTGCCTTGCTCTTGATCATGTATACCTGAAGACCTTGCTCATTCCAGAGATAGAGCAGCGTCTGTCCACTTTTGCGGGCGGTAATAAACAGTTGACCGTTACTGAGCTCTAATTCTAAGAGTGTTGGATCGGCTGTGACCGCTCGGAGGATACCTTTCACAGCGACCTCTGTTCGCTCACCATAAAAGATCTCTAAGGTTGGGGTGTTCTCTGTGCTCTCTACTGCGACGGCTATCGTAGGAGTCAGCCCGACGATGGCCAATGACCAAAATAGCTGTTTCACTTCATTTTTGAACGATCGTAAAATTTCGGGTAATGGTTGTACTTTGGTCGCGGTAATGGTAGGTTATCAGGGCCTGATAGGTACCTGATTTTAGCCTATGTGGCCATTTCCCTACCAGTTCAGCACTTTCTCCTCTGATCAGAATACGGGTAGGAATCTTAAAAGAACCCAAAAAATTATCCTGATGATCCATGATGGCCACGGTGGCGGAAGCATCAATGTAGGTATTGCCTTCATTGATAACTTTTAAGGGAATTTTGAGACCTTGTTTTTCAGGTAGGATGTCACAAGCGATAATGCGTGAGCGAATGGTGGCTGAAGCCTTATCTTCTTGTAACACCATCGTCCCTAATTTCATGGCCATTTTCATTTTGGTAATGTTTTGCTGAGGGGCAGGTTCATAGGCCATGGCCATGAAATAAGCCATGGTGTGATGGCCCCCTAATTTATCTACAGGTACGGTGACATTGACGGTGACCAAGCGGCTTTCACGCCCTTG
>DLGM01000297.1:608-5861 GCA_002482705.1 Cyanobacteria bacterium UBA7694 | reverse complement strand
GTCCCCGTTGGACAGCAACCTCTTCAGCCTTTTGCTGACGATCAAACACGTCATTGGCCTGATTTGAGGTACCAAAGGCCACCACACTTAAACCAGTGCCGTCCCATTGCAGGGGTTTGGCCCCCCAAGCAGGTGGGTCAACGGGCGGCTTATCTTGCGCAGCGCAGGCTGTAAACGTAAGGCTGAGAAGGGCAAGAGGAGCCAAAAGGCGAAACAGGCGTTTCATGGTGTTCTTAACCTTTTTAAACAAAATTTAAACCTTAACCCATGGTACCGCCGTTTTGATTGGGAAGCAAGAGTGGTCAGCCCCTGCCCCCCCATAGAAGCTCTCAAAAATAGTAAAAAATAAGCTAGAATAATCCAGAGGTAATGCTTATGGCCACCCCCCGCTTTTTATTCATTCCCCTTGTTACAGCCAGCTTATTCTGGACAAACGCCCCTGCCCTGGCGGCCTCAGAGGCGCCCCTCCGCCTCGTGGTCATGCCGTTTCAAAACCTTTCCCGCCAACCGGAAGATGAGTGGTTGGCTGACAGCTTCTCGGAAAATCTCACGGTGGCCCTGGCCCAAGCTCCGTCCTTACAGGTGATCGAACGCAGCCAAATCCATCTGGTGCTCCAGGAACAGGCCTTTGCCCAAAGTGCACTGGCCGATACAGAAAGTGCTCCGGCCCTGGGTAAACTGATGGGGGCACGCAAAATGTTGCTTGGTAATTACCAAAAAGTGGGCGATCAATTGCTGATCAATGCACGGGTGATCGACGTCAGTACCGGCTTGGTCGAAGCGCAAAGCGCCCTCCAACTCGAAGGCAAATTGGCCGACCTCTTCCAAATTCAGCGCCGCCTGTCGAGCCAAGTATTACAGCGTCTTGCCACTCCCACCGCCAACCCCAGCACAACCACAGCCACCAATGTGGCCGCTTACCAACTCTATCAGCAGGCGCAAAACCACTTGCGGGGTTATGCTCCCCGTGGCATTGAAGCCGGAATCCAGCTCTTAGAAGCCGCTTTGCAACAAGACCCTCACTATTTACCGGCCCAGGCCAGTCTGGCAGAAGCTTTAGCCATCGGTTATGCCCAAGCCCCCCGCAGTGAACGCCGGGAAACCCTTCCCGCCCGTATTCGTGAAGCCGCCCAACGGGTGCTCAACACCCCCCACTTACAGGCCCAAGGGCGACGAGCCCTGGCCCTTTTGAGCCAAGCACAAGGACGCAGTGCCGAGGCCCAAACCCATCTCCAGACAGCCCTGGCTCAGGCTCCCGGCGACGTCAGCACCCTGCTCTGTTATCTCAAGGTGCGCCACAGCCGGGGCTGGCCCAGCCCACAGGTTCTGGAACAAGAGCTGCGCAGCCTGCAAGCACCGCTGACCGACCCCCAGGTGCGTCTGCGTTTGGCGGGGGCTTATATCGACCAGTTCGCCCGCGAAAGTGCCCCGCACACGGCCCCGGTTCGCACTCTGCTGACCGAGCTCGAACAAGAGCTGCCCAATGATGTCTGTATTCAACTCAAATTGGCCTGGCTGGACGTATTTGATCGCCAGTATTTTCAAGCGCGTGAACGCCTCGACAAAGCGATGCAGCGCAATCCTGACAACTATCTATTGCCCTATTTGGCCGCTTCAACCTTGCTCTATCCGGCCTTGACAGCTCCCGAACACGCCCCCTGGGTCGAGGCTCAACTGCGCAATTCGCTGAGCCAATACCCGGAGTTTGGTTATGCCCATATGACCCTGGGCTATTTACTGCTGCGCCAAGGGCGGCAAAATGAGGGGGTTCAGCACTTCCAACAGGCCACGACCCTACTGCCCGAAAGTGCCGCTCTGCATTTTTCACGGGCCAAGTATGCCTATTCCCTGCGCCGCCTGCCAGAAGCCCGCAGCGAACTGGAGCTGGCCCTGAGTCGCTGGGGGCAACAAGGCCAAGAGCAGATCGCCCGCGGCCCGATGCTTGGGCTCATGGCCAAAGTGCTCATGGCGCTCGGAGACGCCCCCCAAGCGGAGCGGTATGCTCAGGCAGCCCTCAGTGAAGAAATGATATACCGCCCGACAGCGGTGGCCGTACAGGCCCAACTGTATGCCATGCAAAAACGCTTTGCTGAGGCCAAGGAAACCCTGGAACGGTTTTTACAGGTCGCCCCCGAACAGGCCCAAAACGAAGATATCCAGCGCGCCTGGCGCCGGGTCTCCCTCCTCGAACGGCTGGCCGCCAACCCCCAAGATGCCAAAGCCCTCAACGATTTGGGACAAATTGCCCTGATCGAACTCGATTATCAGGCCGCAACCCAATACCTGACCCAGGCCCAAAAGCTGGCCCCCACCGAAGCCACCATTCACTTTAACCTGGGTTATTTGGCCCTGCAACAACAGGCCTGGGAAGAAGCGGAACAGGCCTTTGAAGTGTCGCTCACCCTGGATGACAAAATGGCCGCCACCTGGTTTAATTTGGGGCTGGCACAAGCCCAGCAGGGGCGTAGCGGTGAAGCACGACGCGCCTTTGAACAAGCGCTGGCCCGGGATCCCAGCCACCGAGCGGCCCAGGCCATGTTGGCAGCCCAACGCAGCTAATCGCGGCAAGGGGCGGCAAACACCCCGCCGGTGTGCAGAACTAAGACCCGGCTACCGGGCGGCAGTAGCCCTTTCTGAAGCTGATCAGAAAGGGCAAAAAAGAGTTTGCCCGTATACACCGGCTCAAGGGGAATGCCCGAGCGCTGCTGAAAAGAGTGGATGAACGCATCCAGTTCCGGGCGGCTGCGCCCATAACCGCCAAAGTGGTAATCGGTCAAAATCTGCCAGCGCCCCGGTGTCTCGGTAGCCCCCACCCAACCAAGGGCCGTACCCACCTCGCGGTACAAAAAGTCCCCCCCTTTCAGAGTGGCAACCCCATAGAGACGCACTGGCGATTCACTGGCAGCAATCAAACCAGCTAAGGTACTGCCAGTGCCACAGGCACAAAAGATAGCATCAAAACCCGGAATATACATATCCATAGCCCCGCGCACCCCCTCCGGGCTGTGCCCCCCTTCCGGAATCACCCAGGCCGGACCATACTGGCGCTGTAAATTGCCCAACAGCTCAGGCTCATGCTTGCGCCGATAGGTCGTGCGATCCCACCAAACAAGTTCCATACCTTGGGTTTGGCAAAACTGCAGCGAAGGGTTGAGGGGCTCTGTCGGTTCGCCGCGTACAATGCCAACCGTTGCCAAACCGGCACGGGCACCGGCTGCCGCCACTGCACGCAGATGATTCGACCACGCTCCGCCAAAGGTCAGCAGGCGCGTGTAGCCTCCGGCCTGGGCCACGTGGAGATGTTCCCGCAACTTAAACCCTTTATTGCCGCCCGTATGCGCGTCCAACAGATCAAAACGGGCCACGGTCACGCTCACCCCAGCTGTCCCCAAGACCACATCCGGGGCCAATGCCACCAATGCCACCATGGTTAAAACAACTGTGGCAAGGGATCGGGCAGGGGCATTAAAATCCGCCATTCTTTGGGGTAGGCATTGGTGGCACGGGTACCCTGGTGTTTGATCCACCCCAAACCAAGCCCGTCATAGGTCACCTGAACCCAGCCTGTTTCCGGGCTGTCCGGCAAAATTTCTTCTTTGCGCAAATAGGTCAAGGCCTCGGTGCGGGTCAAGGCCACCTGAGCAAATGCCGTCCCAAGGTGGGGGCTCAAAGCCAAGCCATGGGCCGGGACCCAGGCTTTGCCTCGCTGTTCAGCCACGGGCGTTCCCCAGGGCAAACCGGGCACTTTCCAGGCCATAATTTGGGTTAACAGTGCCTCATAACCAGGCTGCACCCAGCTCACTTCATCCCCATGCTGTAACCACAGGCCTTCGCCACCCACCCAAGCGGTCAGCTCCGCCTGGCGCTTGCGCTCTAACAGCGGCAGCGGGCTTTTGCGCGGGCTGCGCACCGGCACAGGCTGCCCCGGCTTGCGCAACAGGCCGATAAAAAAACCTTCCCCTTGCAGATGATGGGGTGCCAATTGATAACCAAAGAGCCCCGGTGAGTTCAGCTCTTCAACCCCCCAGTTCGGATCACAGGTCAAGGGCAGGCTTTCGGCTCCAGTTTGGGCCTGTAACCAGGCCAGGTTTTCCAGATTTTCTGCCGGGTTATAGGTGCAGGTGCTGTAAATGAGCAGCCCGCCTGGCTGGAGCACGGGCCATACATCCGTGAGAATGCGGCGCTGGCGTTCAGCACACATCTGGGCATGGCGCTCGCTCCATTCGCTGCGGGCGGCCCGATCTTTGCGGAACAGGCCTTCACCGGAGCAGGGTGCATCCACCAATAACACCTCAAACAGGGGCGGCAACTGCCCCCAATCCCGCGGGTCACGGGCGGTTACAACCAGGCCGGGGTCACTCCATTTCAGGACATTTTCCGCCAGAATCGAGGCCCGTGAACGGATCACTTCATTGGCCACCACCAGCGAACCGGAGGGCAACAGGCTCTGGAGGTGGGTGGACTTGCCGCCCGGTGCCGCACATAAATCAAGGGCCGCCACGGGCGTGGTGGGGCCGTGTTGTTCCAAAGCCTGGGCCAAAAACATGGAGCTGGCTTCCTGCACATAATAGGCCCCCGCATGCAAACGCGGATCGAGGGTAAACACAGGGCGTGTGGGCAAGTACAGCCCTTGGGGCTCCCAGGGAATGGACGCAAGATCGTGGCCGATTTTGCCTTTACGGGGATGGCGGCGCAAGCTGACAGGTGCAGACCCTTGCAGTGCGGACGCCAAGGCCTCCCAATCAGAAATCTGGGTTTGCATACGCGCCACAAAGGCAGGCAATCAGATCTTCGTTATAAGCTGACAGCTCACCAATCATCGTTTGTTCGAGCTGGGCTAAGTCGGCCTCAATGGGTTGGGTAAATTTAGGTTGTTCAGTAACTGCAGACATAATAGTGGTTATTGTATCATGGGAGATAAGCCAATCAACGAGATACCAATCAGGATTTCTGCCATGAAGGTCCTTTCCCTTTTTTCGTTCCACTCCCGCCTGTTCCTTGGGCTTGTGCTGTTATTATTGTGGGGTACAGGCTGTGTGCTCAATCCCCGAGCCATTTCACCCACGATTGAAGACCTCAGTTTGCCAGACTATGAAGATCTGGTTCCCGATGGGGCCACGACAATTGCCGATCTGCTGCGCCCGGACCGGGATCCCCTGACCGGTAACATTGTCAGCAGTGCTTTTATTAGCACCTTGGCACGTTATAATATTTCCCTTTCCGAGGGCGAAATCCAAGAGCTGCAACGGCGGG
>DLGM01000297.1:0-583 GCA_002482705.1 Cyanobacteria bacterium UBA7694 | reverse complement strand
AGCTTAGCTCCCAATGGCAACTGGGCTCGCAATCGCAATGCCAGTTCCCAAGAAACGCTGGAGAGCAATTTTGAGCGTTTTGGATCGGCATTTGACCCTCCGCCTGTGGATGCCAATGAATACAAAGAGCGGGCTTTAGCGTTTGCGGATAAATTGCGGGTGCCCTATTATCTCGATTTGCAGTATTACAGCGAGAGCAAACAGTTGCTGGTGGTCAAATGGGATCGCAATACCCGCGAGTTTATTATTGTTGAAGCAGATGGCTCGTTGGTCAACTATCTGATCAGTTCGGTGGTGACGCTGCCGCGTTATGTGCAGATTGACCTTTAACAAAACGCTTGCTGAGCAATTTGCGCGTTAAGCGCCGGGCAGCAAACAGATACACAAAGGCCAAGGCACAAAACAGGGCGGCCTTTTTAGTGGCTTCGAGGTCAGTTTCCCACAGGATATACACAGGCAATGTGACGGCAAAAAATGTGGGCAGACTGAACACAACCAGCCCGGCCATGACAAACCCCAGGCCAAACTGGCTTGAATAGCGCCAGTGCAGCAACAGGCTCAGGTAAAGATCAACAAAAAAAGC
>DLGM01000238.1 GCA_002482705.1 Cyanobacteria bacterium UBA7694 | reverse complement strand
AAGCAAAATCACGAGGTTGGTGGTACCCGCGCGCTGA
Organism: Cyanobacteria bacterium UBA7694; assembly: GCA_002482705.1. Lineage (GTDB taxonomy): Bacteria > Cyanobacteriota > Sericytochromatia > UBA7694 > UBA7694 > UBA7694. Next base: position 4,071 of record DLGM01000238.1, on the reverse strand, counting down.
ATTGCTTGGATAATGCGGCCCGGTAAAGCCCCCACATAGGTGCGGCGGTGGCCACGAATTTCGGAATCGTCACCCACACCCCCTAGGGCGATGCGTTCAAACTTGCGGCCCGTGGCTTCAGCAATCGAACGGCACAAAGAGGTTTTGCCCACACCAGGGGGGCCCGTTAAACACAAGAGGGTATTTTGAGCCTTGCCCGTCAGTTTGCGCACGGCCAAATACTCCAGGATGCGGTCCTTGACCTTGTGCAAGCCATAATGCTGTTTGTCGAGCAGGGCGGAAGCTGCTTTGAGGTCCATTTCCGCAGGTTCTTCTGGAGCCCAAGGCAACGAGACTATCAGATCCAGATAGTTGCGAATGACCGACCCCTCGGAAGACACAGGCGGCATTTTGTCTAGGCGGGATAACTCTTTGAGGGCTTTTTCACGCACTTCCGCCACGGGAATGGCGCGGATTTTGACATCGTACTCGCGCTGTTCGGCCTCTTCTTCTTCACCCAGCTCTTCACGAATGGCCCGCAGTTTTTCGCGCAGGAAATATTCTTTTTGGTTTTTATCGATCGACTGGCGCAATTTGCTGTGGATTTGCTGCTCAATCGTGGCCATTTCCATAGCGCGACTGAGCAAGCGACCCGCAGCCTCAAGGCGGGCAATCGGATCAATAATTTCTAAAATCTGCTGTTTTTCTTCGACTGAAGCGGCAATATAAGAGACAATCATATCTGCCAAGGGGCCCGGATCATGAATGGCAGGAATTTGTTCAGCGGCTTCAGGAAAAAGCTGGTGCGAAAGCTGCATAAAGTGCTCAAACTGTTTGAGCATGAGCTTGACCAAGACCTCTTGCTCTGGGCGCAAAGGTTCTTCCGGCTCCTCAATGATCTCAAACTGCCCGACCATAAACGGCTTGCGCTTGAGGTAACGTACCAGCTTAATGCGGGTGCGACATTCGACCATGACCTTGACGGAGCCATCAGGCATACGCAGGGTTTGCAGGAGTTGTGCAAGGGTGCCCACTTCCGGCAAATCTTGGGTGCCGGGATAAGCGTGGGAGTCTCTGCGCTGACACACCACCGCCACCTGGCTATCATGGGTCAGGGCCTGGTCAATCGCTTTGACGGAAGGCTGACGCGCCACAAACAGGGGCAAAATCATGCGGGGAAACACGACCAAGTCCTTGAGGGGGACAATCGGCAGCTCAATCAACTCAGGGGCCGGGGCGACATTTTTTTTAGATGTCTTTTTAGGCGCAGCGGGCTTGGGTTTAGCCGCCGCTTTTTTAGCGGGCGGCTTGACCATGGCAGGCTTTGCGGCCCCAGATTTGGGTTTATCCATAAATTAGGCGATTTCGTCCTGAACTGGAGGCTTCTTTTTATTCTCAGCCAACATTTTGAAGATGCCACCCGAACCGTGATTTTCCATCCAGTCCTGGGTAATCACACATTTGGTGAGATCCGAATGAGAAGGGGCCTCGTACATGACATCGAGCATCATTTCTTCGACGATGGCGCGCAGGGCACGGGCTCCGGTTTTGCGCTTGTGGGCTTCTTCGACAATCATGTCGATTGCTTCGTCGGTGAAGGTCAGTTCAACATTGTCCATGGCCATCAGTTTTTTATACTGTTTGACGACCGCATTTTTGGGTTCGATCAGAATGCGCTTCAGAGCCGGGCGATCGAGAGCTTCAAGGGTGGCGGCAATGGGTACACGGCCAATGAACTCGGGGATCATCCCGTACTTGAGCAAATCTTCTGGCAGCATTTTTTCGTAGAGCTCGTTGAGGTTTTCTTCACTGCTCTTGCCACGGGCAATACCTTCACCGGAGATAAAGCCGATGTTTTTCTGACCGACACGGGCACCAATTACTTTTTCGAGGCCAACAAATGCGCCGCCCAAGATAAACAGGATGTTGGTGGTGTCAATTTGGATGAACTCTTGGTAAGGGTGCTTGCGTCCGCCCTGAGGGGGGACATTGGCGGTTGTGCCTTCCATCATTTTGAGCAAGGCTTGCTGAACCCCTTCCCCGGAAACATCACGGGTGATTGAAGGGTTCTCAGATTTACGGGCAATTTTGTCGATTTCATCGATGTAGATAATGCCGCGCTCAGCTTTTTTGACGTCAAAGTCAGAGGCTTGCAGCAGACGCAGCAGAATATTTTCTACATCTTCACCCACATAACCGGCTTCCGTCAGGCTGGTGGCATCGGCAATGGCAAAAGGCACGTTCAGAATTTTGGCCAGCGTTTGCGCCAGCAGGGTTTTGCCTGAACCCGTTGGGCCAATCAGCAAAATGTTCGATTTCTGAATTTCCACATCATCACTTTTGAGGTTGCTGGCCAAGCGCTTATAGTGGTTATAAACAGCCACTGACAGCACTTTTTTGGCCCGCTCTTGACCGATGACGTATTGATCGAGCACTTTGCGCACCGATTTGGGCTTCGGGATATCTTTTAGATCAATGAACGGGTCATTGGCATCACCCTTGTGCTCTTCGCTCTCATAGAGTTCTTCTTCAAGAATCTCATTGCAGAGATCAACGCACTCATTGCAGATATAGACCCCAGGTGCGGCAATGAGCTTCCGGACTTGGTCCTGGCTTTTGCCACAGAAGGAGCACTTGGGTTGGTTGCCTTTGTATTTCGCCATCGGATCTTACTGATTGTCCTTTTGAGAATTTGCTTCCCGGTCTTGCTCCATTTTTTCTGCCGCTTTGACGGCATCTGATTCGATCACCTGATCGATCACACCATAGGCTTTGGCGACGTCCGGAGTCATAAAGAAGTCGCGCTCGGTGTCACGTTCAATCTTTTCGATGTCTTGTTGGGTATGGTGAGCCAACAGGGCATTCAGGCGACGCTTGATGCGCAGAATTTCTTGAGCCTGAATTTCAATATCGGTGGCTTGGCCCTGAGCCCCCCCCAGGGGCTGGTGGAGCATAATGCGGGAGTTGGGCAGCGCCATGCGTTTGCCTGCCGTGCCACCTGCGAGCAAGAAAGCCCCCATGCTGGCCGCTTGGCCAACACAAATGGTCACTACCGGCGACTTAATGTGCTGCATGGTGTCATAAATGGCTAAACCGGCAGTGACAGAACCGCCAGGGCTATTGATATACAGGGAAATTTCTTTGTCCGGGTCTTCCGAGTCAAGGAATAATAGCTGGGCCACAATCAGGTTTGCCACCTGATCGTTAATCGGGGTACCTAAAAAGACAATCCGGGACTTGAGCAGGCGTGAGAAAATATCATAGGCCCGTTCACCGTGACCAGTTTGCTCAACCACGGTCGGGACGAGCTGCATAGTTTCAGGGAGGTGGATGCGTTGCGCCATCGGTGTTTTCTCTTTCAGTGGTAGTCGGTTAAAAATGGGTCGTAGGATGCATTCAAGTATACACTTACCAAAATCTTGATGGCAACCTGATGACGGCTTGCTTGCCTCCCTCTTAAACAGGGGTAAAAGAGGGGTGAACATAAACAAAAAATTAAAGCAAGTTTAAGATTTGATGAACTATAATAAAACAGGTACACTGCTACTTAAACATGTTTTGGAGGATCCCCGAATGAAAATGCCTGCTCTCGCCACAGCCGCAGCTCTGCTGACCACAGCTCTGAGCGCCTGTGCACCCACTGCACAAATGCCCGTAGGCCCCATTTCCAACCCCGCCGCAAACCTGAATGCTCAGTCCGCAGCCGGTAACAACACCCTGGCCAACCGCGTCTTAATTGGTTATACCGGCAGCCTCTCAGCCCAAAAAATCCAGCAACTCGAGCGTCAAAATGGCCTGCGTTTTGTCAGGGACATCAAAGCCATCGGCGTCGCTGTTTTCCAAAGCTCTGGAGCCTTAAGCGCCGCATCTCTGCCCCGCGATCCCTCCTTTAAGTTTGTTGGCAATGACCAATCTCCCCGCCGCATTGTTGCTCAACCCCAAGAAGTTCCGGCCCCCCGCACCCGCAGCGGCGACCCGCTGATGGCCCAACAGTGGAGCCTGAAAGCCGTTGAAGCTGAATCTGCTTGGCAAATCACCACCGGCACCAATGTCAAAGTTGCCGTGGTTGACACCGGTGTCAACCACGGCAAC
>DLGM01000359.1:1007-3888 GCA_002482705.1 Cyanobacteria bacterium UBA7694 | reverse complement strand
AAACCGTTGCCCAAGTGCTCACCACTGGAGGTACCCGCTCCGCCTACACCCCCGAAGGGCACCACCAATTCACTCTGGCTGAATTTTTGCGTCCCTTCCAGCGCACCACCACCCTGTGCCATATGCAATACCTGCCGCCGTTTGATGTCCATGACAGCCACCATCTTACGCCCGATGCACTGGAAGCTTATGGGCAGGCTTATGCCCGGCTCTTAATCGGTCTGAAACATCAGCTCCCCGAGGCCTCAAAGCTTGCCTCCCTGACCTACCTGAACGATTGGAGCCCCCACTGATGAGCCAAGATATCCTGTTACAGGCCATGGTCTATTTCACCGCTGCGATTGTCTGCGTGCCACTGGCCAAACGTCTGGGGCTCAGTTCCGTACTGGGGTATATTCTCGCCGGGGTCTTGATCGGCCCGTTTCTGCTCGGCTTTATTGGCAACGAAAGCCACGACATTATGCACTTCGCCGAATTTGGCGTGGTCATGATGCTGTTTCTGATTGGCCTGGAGTTAGAACCCGCCAAATTTTGGCGCATGCGCACCCTGATTCTGGGCATGGGGACGCTGCAAATTGGGCTCACCACCCTGCTGCTTACAGGCGGAGGGCTGTTACTGGGCATGTCCTGGCCCATGGCCCTGACCGCCAGCCTCGCACTGGCGCTGTCATCTACCGCCATTGTCCTGCAAACCCTCAAGGAAAAAAACCAGATGAACACCACCTCGGGTCAGAGTTCTTTTTCCGTGCTGCTGTTCCAGGACATTGCCGTCATCCCGATGCTGGCGGTTTTGCCCTTGCTCGGCCCCGCCGTAGCTGCGGCCACCGGGCACGACAGCAGCCACAGCGCCTCGCTGATCGCCCATTTGCCCAGTTGGGCCAAAACCCTGGCCGTGTTAGGCTCCGTCGGATTGATTGCGCTGGTGGGTCAATACCTGATCGTCCCAGCCCTGCGTCTGGTGTCAAAAACCCACCTGCGCGAACTGTTTGCCGCAGCCTCATTGCTGATTGTGGTCGCCATTGCCTATCTGATGGGGTTGGTGGGCTTGAGCCCGGCCTTGGGCGCATTCTTAGGGGGCGTGGTGCTCGCCAACAGCGAATTCCGTCATGAGTTGGAGAGCGACCTAGAACCCTTTAAAGGTCTGCTTTTGGGACTATTTTTTATGGGCGTAGGGGCCTCCATCAATTTTGATTTGGTCATGGAAACACCCGGCTTGATTCTGGCACTGGTGGGGGGCATTATGGCCATCAAAGCCACTGTCTTGGCCGTCACAGGCCGCATTTTTAAACTGGGTAAAGAGGATAATCTCACCTTTGCCCTGGGCTTGGCCCAGGTAGGGGAATTTGCCTTTGTGCTGCTGTCTTTTGCCCACCAATTACACATTATGGACAGCATCTGGATGGGCCGCCTGATGGCGGTCACCGCCCTGACTATGGCGATCTCCCCCCTGTTGTCGATGCTGAATGAACGGGTGCTGCTGCCCCGTCTGGGGCCAGCCGCTGCTCCCAACCAGGGGGAAATGGACCGCATTGACGAAAACAATACCATTATCCTGGTCGGTTTCTCTGATTTTGGTAGCACCCTGGGGCGGTTTTTACGCGCCAACGGCATTGAAGCGACCATCTTGGACCACGATGCTGAACGGGTTGCCTTACTGCGGCGAATGGGTTTTAAAGTCTATTATGGGGACGCCACCCGCATTGATTTGCTCGAATCAGCCGGGGCCCACACCGCCAAAATCCTGATTTCCGCCATTGATGTCCCGGAAACCAACCAGAAACTGGTGGAAACCATCCACAAACACTTTCCCAAACTCGAATTGATGATCCGGGCCCGCAACCGCTTTGACGCCTACGAATTGATGGAGCTGGGCGTCACTCAAGTGTACCGGGATCCGCTGGAAAGTTCGGTCCGCATTGGGATCGAAGCCCTGCGAAAACTGGGTTTCCGCAACTATACCCTAACCCGGATCGCCCAAAACTTCATTCAAGCCGATGAAAGCATGTTCCGAAAACTGGCAACCGAAAGCCATAACATCACGCAATATGTCTCTCGGGCGCGGGCCGAAATCGAAGCGCAGGAAGCCCTTTTGGCGAACGAACGGCAAAAGGCGCGGAGAATTCATGATCACGCCTGGGACAGCGAACCGCTGCGCAACGCCAGCCCGGAACAGGAAGGTTAAACCCATGGAATTGAACACCATACGCACCCGCCTAGACCTGATCAACGCCCTCAACCACGGGGCCCAGCCTGATTATCTGTTCTTCTGGGGACATCGCCCCCAGAAGGATCAGACAGTGGGTAAAAGCTGCTTCAGCCAATGGTATGCCGGGGTGCCCTTTGAAATCGATGGGATTGTCTACCCCACGGCGGAACACTGGATGATGGCCCAAAAAGCCCGGTTATTTGACGATCAGCAGACCTATACCGAAATTTTGACCGCCCCGACCCCAGGAGAGGCAAAAAAGCTGGGGCGGAAGATCAGCCCCTTTGATGAAGCAACATGGTTAGCAGAGCGCTTTGCCCTTGTCGTACAGGGCAATTTAGCCAAATTCAGCCAACACCCGACATTACAGCATTTCTTGTTGGGCACAGGTTCACGGGTACTGGTTGAAGCCAGCCCCGCGGATCGCATTTGGGGCATTGGGCTGGCACAAGACCACCCGGATGCAGGCAACCCCTACAAATGGCAGGGCCTCAATTTATTGGGATTTGCCCTGATGGAAGTGCGCAGCCAGCTTCAGGCCGATCTGTAATGGTCTGGTAAGCTTCAAATTGCCTCTGTACGGCACATTCCCAGGCCGTTATGCTTGGCAATGGAGGACTCCTAGCCCATGCAACTCCCCCTCACCTTGGCCCCTTTACACAGCCTACACATAAG
>DLGM01000359.1:0-1002 GCA_002482705.1 Cyanobacteria bacterium UBA7694 | reverse complement strand
CCCAAACCCTTGGCACCCCAGATGCAGACAATCCCTTGGAACGCCCTTGGACGAGCGCCATTCACAAACAGCCCGTCACCCATACCCTGTGGCTCGACTGGGAAGGCTTAACCGGGGATGCCGTCGCCGACACAAAAATTCATGGGGGCCGGGAAAAAGCCCTTCTGGCGTATCATCTCGGCCACTATACCCACTGGCAAAAAGTCTTGCGTCAGCCCATCGGGGCGGGCGGCTTTGGCGAAAACCTGACCCTCAGTGACCAGCACGAGAGCACCGTCTGCTTGGGGGATCAGTATCAATTGGGGAGCGCCCGGATTGAAGTCTCTCAACCACGCCAACCCTGCTGGAAACTGGCGCGGCGCTGGCAAGTCAAAGACTTGGCTCTACAGGTGCAGGATACAGGATATACGGGCTGGTATTTTCGCGTGCTTGAGCCCGGTGAAATTGCGCCGGGGCAACCCCTGATTCTAGTGGCACGCCCTCATCCTGAATGGACCATTGCCCACGCCAATCGGGTCATGCACCGCCATAATCATCCCGACGAATTGCGGGATCTGGCAGCGTGTAAGGCCCTAACCCCAGGCTGGAAAAAACGGCTCAGTGAATGGGCTGAAATGAGCCAAAAACCAGATAACAGAACACGTTTATATGGGCCAAACTTATAAATATTTAATAAGTTATTCATAATCTATGACATAAAAGATTCATAGTTTTGTCATAACAGATTATATACGACATTGCTAAAAACAAGGTGTATCCCATCCATGTTTCAATCCCAGAAGCCACGGAATTTGCCACCCATTTTTTATTACCTTATTGCAAATTTAATCACAAAGAATTATTAATAGTATAATAAAAAATGCAAAAACAAGTTAGGTAAATTATGGAAATCATCTCGCTTTTAGCCACTTTGGCCGTGAGCCTAAGCCCTGAGGTGCCTCCGCGTTTGCCCGTGAACCCCACCATTGTGCTAGGGCAGCCCATGGCACGTCTCGAACAAGC
>DLGM01000115.1:2712-2934 GCA_002482705.1 Cyanobacteria bacterium UBA7694 | reverse complement strand
TGGCACCTTTTTCCCCAATGATGAATGGGAGATGAGTTATGAACTCTATGTCATGCAGGGCCTGACGGATCAGTTGGTCGATGGCAATGGTCTGCGCGCCGCGCGCCCAAGCCTTTCTAGCGACAACAATAACTCCAAAGCTGTGACGGGGCGTTTGGCGTTGAGCCCGTTTATTGGCCTGGATATGGGGATTGGTGGGTATTTCTCAGCCCTGGATGCCGG
>DLGM01000115.1:0-2626 GCA_002482705.1 Cyanobacteria bacterium UBA7694 | reverse complement strand
TTAACTACGTCAACGGCCCCTGGGAAGTGGTGGGCGAAGGGGGCGTAGTTCTGCATGACCCGATCAGTCGTTTTGATGCCCAAGGTCGGGAAAACATCTTAAAAGGCCCGATGTGGGGCTATTACGTAGAGGGCCATTACCACCTCTTCCCCGACTTTTTAAAGGACACCTTTCTGGGCAATGGCTTTGATCGCCCGGTGTTTACGCTGTTTGCCCGCCTTTCGCAGGTGGATACCGACGCCAGTGTGCTGAATATCAATGACCGCAGTCATTTGACCTTTGGCCTGAACTATCGCCCTACCAACAATACGGTGTTTAAGGCCGAATACCAGTGGAGCATCGAAACAGAAGCCCTGCTCAAGGGCGATCCCAGCAAGGAGATTGCCAATGACCAGTTTGTGGCCTCGGTTGCGGTCGGTTTCTAAAGGTTTTCTGATGTGTGTAGGGGTTATGGCTGGGCTGGCTATGCCCCCGATACTTCCCGTCTTTGCCGCTGAAAAACCCGAATATTATGAACAAATTTATCTCAGTGAAGCCGACGCACTCAAAACCGTATTCGGTGATTTACAGGTCGAAAAGGCAAGCCTGAAACCTACCTCTGCCCAGCGTAAAACGATTCAAAAACGCCTGCGCCGCAAGCTCGAAGAACAGGCTTTAACGGTGTATAAAGGCCTGCGGGGTGGAAAGATTGAACGTTACGCATTTATTTTTGACGAGCAGGGTAAACACTTTCCGATCACCTTTATTGTGGCTTTAAATCCCCAGGGATCTGTCCAGCAAGTTGCCGTGATGGTCTACCGGGAACGGCGCGGCGATGGGGTCAAACGCAAACGTTTCCTCAATCAGTTTGTCAATAAAGGCCAAGCGGACCCTCTGGAAGTGAATACGGATATTGTCCACATTACTGGCTCGACCATTTCCTCTTGGTCAATTGCCGCCGGGGTCAAAAAGGCCGTGGTGGTTGCCGATGTGCTGGGGTTAACCCATCCATGACCCGCCATCAGATACGCGCCTTGCACAAGTGGGTGGGCGTGGTCTGTTGTGCCTTTACGCTGGTGGTGTCGGTTACGGCGGTGGCTCTCAATCACCCGGAGGCCTGGAAGCCGCTGTTTAGCCATGCCCAGGGGCCGTTTAGCCCGGCGCAGGCAGCGGTCATGGTCAGTGACCCCTTTGCCCCACAGCATCTATTGGCCAGCAGTGGCAAAGCCCTGTTTCAGAGCCGAGATGGGGGACAGACCTGGGCTGAGCTGAAGCTCTATGTGCCCGCAGACAAGGTCACGACCCTTGCTTTTTCGCCGACAAGCCGAGATCGTTTCTGGATTGGCTTAAAAGAAGTGGGCATCTTTACCAGTGATGACGGCGGCGATGTGTGGGAAGAAGTGACCGGTCTGCCCTTTGATCCGGTGGCCGGGGAATATATCGAGCAGCTCAGTATCACCACCCACAACCAACTGGTGATTAAAACCCGGTATGGGCTCTATACCCAGCAGGGGGATGGCTGGCGCAGTCACCGTTTCCCGGAGATCAATGCCGCGGGCCTGAACACGGCCCAAGATTGGATCTGGCGGCTGCACACCGGGCGAGGTTTGGGTGCCTGGGGCATTCCCTTGTATGATGCCATTGCTGTCAGCCTGATATTTTTGGCCCTCAGTGGTCTGTGGCTGTCTTTCCGTCCACGTCGCAAATCGCTGCCGCGTAAAGGTGTGTCTTCGCAACCACAACAGGTGTTGCAATGAGGCGTGTGGGGCTGATGGTGGTGGGGGTATTGTGGGCCTTGCCGGTAGGGGCGGCCCCGGCTTGGCATACCCGTGCCGAATATATCATGGGTTCGCTCTGGCAAATCACCCTCTATGGGGAGCTGACCCAGGTAGCCCCGGCATTAGACGCTGCTTTTGCCGAAATTCGGCACTGGGACCACGTTTTGAGCGACTATCGCACTGACAGCGAATTAAACCAAGCCTTGCCCCGTGCCCGTCAAGATTGGACGCCGGTTTCATCCGATTTGTCGGCAGCTATTTCGGCAGGCCAATATTATCACCAACAGACCTCTCAAGCCTTTGACCTGACTCTGGGCCCGCTGGTGGCTTTGTGGGGCTTTAATGACAAACAGCCCTATCGCCCGACCCAAGCTGAAATTCGTACCTTGCTGGGCCAATCGGGTATGGGGAAAATACAGCTCCAGACTTCTCCCCCTGCCCTGCGGGTGGGCCCTCACACCGGCCTCGATTTTGGTGCCATGGGCAAAGGCTGGGCGGTGGATCAAGCCGTTATGCGTCTGCACACCTATGGGATCACTACGGGCGTGATCGACAGTCTCAGCACCCAGTATTATTTGGGGGCTCCACCGGGCGAACTGGCCTGGAAGGTGGCCATTCGCCACCCCCGTGACCCGGAGCAGACGCTTGAAACCCTGCTTTTGCGTGATCAGGCTATTTCGACTTCGGGGGATGATCAGCAGACCTTTGTGATGGATGGGGTGCGTTATCCCCATATTCTTGATCCCCGTACGGGCATGCCGGTGGCTGGCCCGGCCAGTGTCACTGCAATTTCCAAAAGCGCTACCGCCAGTGATGTGCTGAGTACCGCAGGCATGATTCTGGGCGAACCGGAGGCGCGCGCGAGTGCC
>DLGM01000428.1 GCA_002482705.1 Cyanobacteria bacterium UBA7694 | reverse complement strand
CGTCTGCCCCACATGTAAATCACTGCGGTAGAGGGGGTCAATAAGCGTTTGCACAAAAATTTCGTCCGGGTTGACCAAACGCAGTAAGACCTGATCAGCCTGTGGGCGTGCGCCCGGTTCGACCTTGCGCTCCGTCACGAGGGCATCAAAAGGGGCCATAACGCGGCTGCTGCGCAGATCGAGAATGGCCTGTTCGAGACCAATTTCTGCTTGGCTGAGAGCGGCTTCCGCGAGTTTCAGCTCTGCTTGGGCCATCCCCGCATCCGTGTTGGCCTGAAGGGTTTTGCGCCGGGTATCGAGCTGTTCTTGGAGTGTATTTGAGGCCATCTCATAGGCCCGTTCCGACTGTTTAAGCAGCAGCTTGGCTTTGTCCAGTTCTTTTTGAGCCTGGTCATAAAAATTCTTAGCACTGGCAATTTCAAGGGTATTGGTATTGGTCTCTTTGGCCAGGGGTTGGGTTGCAAGCCAGTCACTTTGGGCGATTTCAAAGCGGCTTAGGGCTCCCTCATGATCGAGCTTGCTCTGTTCGAGGGTCGTACGCGTGCGTACTACCTCATCTTTGAGATGGCGCAAGTCAGGTTCGGGCATGGCGGCCAGACTGAGTTGATCCTGCTGGGCCCGGAGTTGGTATTGGGTTCCCAGTAGGGTGGCCTGTTGCTCTTTAATGGTATTGCGGGCGTTTTTAAGGCGGGTTTGCAGGGGCAAATCTTCAAATTGCAGCAGCAATTGGTCTTTTTTAACCAGGCTTCCTGGTTCGACGGCAATGGACTGAATGGGGGTGTCCTGCAATGGGGTTTTAATCTCTAGGCTGCGCAGGGTACGCACCTGTCCTTCCACATCCAGGGTGGTCACAATGTCGCCGACCGTGGGGCTGATGACCGGAACGGTAGGGGCGCGTAAGAAGGCCGCGAGTGCTGAGCCTGTGCCGAGAGATAAAATGGCGAGGGTGGCTAAAGCCCAAGTTTTGGGTTTCCAGGAATGTGTCATAAATTTTCCAAGCAGGTGCCCAAGGGGGGCAGACCTCTGATTTTTGGTAACGTTGGATACAGACTATCCTACACATAAAAAGCAAAGAATGTAAATATTTTAGATTGTAAAATAGTTCCTCAAATCGCCGATTTGCAAGACCTGCGCTACAATATAAGCTATGCAACCCCCTGAACTGCTTACGTGTGAAATTCCCCTCTGGCAAAAGGCGTATACTCATATTGCCGGTGTGGATGAAGTTGGGCGTGGGCCCTTGGCCGGGCCTGTGGTAGCTGCCGCTGTAGTGCTGCCCCCCTGGGAGCAGATTCCCCCGGAGCTCAAAACCCTGACCGACTCCAAACAACTGTCAGAAAAAACGCGGATGGCGCTTTTTCCCGAGATTCAAGCGCTGGCCCTCGATTATAGTTTAGGGGTGGTGACCGCGGATGTCATTGATCGCATTAATATCCTCAACGCCACTTATTTGGCCATGGAACGCGCATTAAGCGGCCTAGACAGGGTCGATTATGTGCTGGTGGATGGCAACCGCTCTTTGCCCTGGTGGCGGGGCCCACAGACCGCTTTGGTCAAGGGAGACAGCCGATCGCTTTCGATTGCGGCGGCATCTGTACTGGCCAAGGTGTTTCGCGACCAGTTGATGACGGCCTTGGATGCCCGGTATCCCGGTTATGGTTTGGCCCAGCACAAGGGGTATCCGACGGCAGCCCATCGGCGCAGTATTCTCCAGTTGGGGATGTCTCCGCAACACCGCTTGACCTTTTGCCGTAAACTGTTGCAGGAGGTCGCTTGAGTATGTTTGGTGGAAAAAAATCCCTGCCCGCTGAAATAGAAGCATTTGATCCCGAGCATCAAACCCTGTGGCACAAGCTCAAGTATCCCCTGCGCTGGATACTGATTGCATTGTTGATCGGCGGTTTTGTGTTTTTGGTACGCCGCACCGACTTGCTCAGCTACCTCAGTCAGGATAATATCGAAAAGCTGTTGGCACCCTTGGGTTCAGCGGCACCTGCCGCTTTTATTGGCATTTGTATTTTGGCCTCGCTGGCGATGGTGGTGCCCTATTCCCTGATGTGTGCCACGGGCACGATTCTGTTTGGCAGTGCTTGGGGCGTCTTGTGGAGTGTTTTAGGGGGCACTCTGGGGGCTCTGGCGGTGTTTGGCATGGCCCGTTTGTTGGGGCATCGCATGCCGCAGCCACGCCGTAGCCCGCGCTGGGAACAGCTCAATGCCCGGATTGAGCGCGATGGCCTCTATTTCCTGCTGATTCTCCGGGCCCTTTCGATCATGCCCTTTAATTTGCTCAATGTCACCGCCGCTTTTACTGCCGTCAAGTTCTGGCATTTTTTAGTCGCCAACCTGATTGGCTTGATTCCTTCAGCTTTTGTGTATGGGGTGGGTATCAAGGTCTTGTTAGATCCGGCTCTGCCACGCGAACAGTTGATCGCTTTTGTCGTGGCCGTTGCCCTGCTGGTGGGGGTTCCCGTCGTTTATCGCCAGTACCGCCGTCAAAAGGTTCGTCAGCAGCAGCGTCACCTCATTCGTCAGGCGTTTGAACAGCCTTTTGAGCCCCGCTCTTAGTCCCAGAACGCCGATTTAC
>DLGM01000431.1:560-4419 GCA_002482705.1 Cyanobacteria bacterium UBA7694 | reverse complement strand
ACGGTGCCGGTGATGCCAGCAGGAATTTTCCAGAGCAGATAGCCCTGCTCCATGACCAGTTCCATCATGGGAACGGGGGTGGGGATTTCGGCGTTGAGGCGACGGGCGGCGGTAACGGCTTTGTTGCTGTCATAACCCCAGGCCCGTTCTTCCAAGGGTTCGGTGGCGGGCAAGCTGCCAAAGGCGACGGTCAGGCGGCGGGCTTCGGGGCTGTCGCCACGATAGAAGAAGCGCACGCCTTGGTTGCGGTTGTTCGGGTCAACAAAGGTAAAGACCCAGGTGGCGTTGGGGGCGGCTTCATTGCGCCCGGTGGCCGAAATATTGCGCCCTTCAATGTGGGTGACAACGGCATTGGGTGACCAGGTGAGAGCCTGTTGCTGGGCAAATTCAAACAGGGCTTTGGCCGTACCCAGGGTGGGGGTGTCCGTGCGGGCGATACTGCGGGCTTGCAGGCCGGTGTTGAGTGAGGACATGGGGGCCATGGGCTGGGTAGTACAGGCTGTGAGGGTGAGAAGGGCAAAAATACCGGCAAGTTTGTTCATGGGGATCTCCACGCTGGGGAATACCCTTATCATCCCATGGGGCTGCCTGGAAATAAAGGCTAAATGATTAAGGGAAATTCATTGCAGGTTTAAATTTTGGTAAATCTGCCTACGTCTTCAAAGACGCCCGGAATGGCGCTTTGGCACTCGGGGCAGTGGCCTGCCCGGATGCGGTTGTGTAAAACCCGGTGCCAATCGCGTTCGATCACGGGGGTTTGGCAGGTGGGGCAATAGGTGGTTTGCCCTTCGTTGTCATGCACATTGCCCACATAGACATAGCGCAGCCCTTGGCTCTGGGCAATGCGCCGCGCCCGTTGCAGGGTGGCATGGGGGGTGCGGGGTTTGTCCTGCATTTTAAAGTCTGGGTGAAAGGCCGTAAAGTGAATCGGCACATCCGGCCCCAAATTTTCGAGGATCCATTCACACATGCGCTGGGTTTCGTCCCAACTGTCATTTTCACCGGGAATGAGCAGGTTGGTCAGCTCAAACCAAATATCCGTCTCGTGTTTGAGCCAGCGCAAGGTGTCGAGCACCGGGTCGAGGTGGGCAAAGGTGACCTTGTGGTAAAAGGTTTCGCTGAAGGCCTTTAAATCGACATTGGCGGCATCCACCCAGCGGTAGATGGCGCGGCGGGCTTCCGGGGTGATGTACCCGGCGGTGACGAGCACGTTTTTGACCCCGGCCCCACGGGCAATGCGGGTAATGTCGATGACATATTCGCCAAAGATCGTGGGGTCGTTGTAGGTCATGGCAATGCTGGGGCAACCGTGTTGTATGGCCAGGGCAACGACCTGTTCTGGGGTGGCGGCCACGCTCTGTTTTTCGACCAGTTTGGCTTTGCTAATGTGCCAGTTTTGGCAAAAGCGGCAGCCCAGGTTACAGCCAGCGGTGCCAAAACTCATGATCGGGGTGCCGGGCAAAAAGTGGCTCAGGGGCTTTTTTTCAATCGGGTCGATGGCAAAGCCCGTTGAACGCCCATAAGAAGCGGCGTACAGGGTGCCGCCCTGGTTGTGGCGCACATAACAAAACCCCGCTTGCCCGTCGCCAATGCGGCAATAACGCGGGCACAGGGTGCAGCGAATTTTGCCCTGGCTGTCCGGGGCATCCCACCATTGAGCGACAGGGGCTTGTGGCATCAGCTTTTACCTCTGATGTTATTAGAGCATATTTTGGCTTTGGCATCGACTGGGCGCGTTGAGGGCCCGGAACTGGTTAAGGTGATGCGCATGATCCAGGGCAGAAAGTCGGGTAGAAAATCTTCTGCCCCTTCTGCCGCAAACCCGCATTCCCTCTTGAGAAAATCGGCCAGTGTGCTAGCATGCAGATATGCATACCTCTGCTCACTATCCCTTACCGCTAGAGTCAGTTGAGATTCAGCAGCGGCCTTACGCGCTGTGGCTGTGGCCCGCTGAAGAAGCGGCGCACTTTGTTGCTCCCCCGGCATTCCCTCTGTTGCCCACGCCCCAGGTGCTGGTGCGCAGTGAAGGACTGAGTTTGTTGTTCAGTCCCGATTTGGGTGCGATTTCTCCGCCGCTGCCTTTTGCCGAAGCAGTCAATTGGGGTTTGCAATTGACTTTGGTGGCCATGTATTTGCAGCAGCAGGGCCTTCCCCCCCAGATCAACCCCAGTTATATTGCCGAAGAAGGGGGCGTGTTACAGCTCTTGTTGCCCCAGCGCTGGTTTCCGGGTCAGGGTTTGTCAGTGGACCCGGCGTTTGTGCCTCCAGAAGGGGCTTTGGCGACACCCAGTGCCTGGATCTATGCCCTGGGGTTGCAGTTGCTGTGGTGGGGGACGGGCGAAACTTTACCTGCTTTGCAGGCCCGTGATGCCATATCTTTTGCCCCAGGACGTTTTTATTGGCCCGAAGCCCCAGAGCCGCTTTGGGAAGAACTTTTGGCCCTGTGTTTGGCCCCCAATCCGCAAGACCGCTTTGCCGATCTGGATGCTCTGTACGCTTGGCTCTGTGCAGAGGCGGCCCCCGTACCGGAACAAGCTGCCGGGGCCGACCGCGACGGTTTACAAGCGCTGCTGGCCCAGGCCGTACGTCAGGGCGCCCACGCGGTGGCCCTAGGTTTTCCAGAAGCCGATATGGTACACATTTATTTGCCGTCAGGCCACTGCGAAACCATGCCAATGGCAGCCGCCGATTTGGCCGGGGTGCGTCAAGCCCTGCGCCAGCAACAGGTCTATGCGGGGGCCGGGCAGGCCCACCATTACCAAACGTCCAGTTTATTGTTGTACCACTGGCCTGAGGCTTCACTCCTCTTATTGCGTTGGTTGGCTCCTCCTGTGGTTTCTCCCCCGGTGGAGACTTGGCAAGCGCTGGTGCCTATCCTGACGGATCTCGAAGCGCAGTTGGACACCCATGAAAGACAATTGGCTAACTGGCTTCAGCGTTTGCAGCAACTGTCAGCAGTGCCCTCCAAGTCTGTGCCGCCGCTGCGCCGCCCTTCGCCTTTGATTCCTGGTAATGACATGGCGCCGGGCCTCTATGCCCGCCTGCTCGATGAGAGCATTGCCCTGATTGAAGCCCAGTTGGGGGCCTTGGAGCAAGCTGACCAAGCGGTGTCCTTCCAGTTGGCGGAATACCTAGAGGCTTTTCAGGCCCTGGCACCGACCTTAAAGGATTACCCGGAGCGCTTGGAGCACTACCGCACGCAGGCGGAAACAGCCCAGGCGATTGCCGATCAGCATGTGCAGGAAAACCAGTTGCTGCGTGGGATGCTCGAAGAACTTGAAAATAACTGGGTCGAAGCCCGCAAGGGTGAGCATCAGGCCGAGGAGTTACGCCAGCGTCAGGCGGCCCAGCAGCACCACCAATTGGCGGACAAAGATCAGGCCTTGAATGCCTTGCAGCAGCAGTTGCAGCAGCGCCAATCCCAGCAGCAGACGGTGGGTACACTTTTGGTGCGGCAGGCCCGGCAGCAGCAGGAAACGCAGCGGGCTTTGACGGAAGCCCAACAGGCATTGGCGACAGCGGAACACACATTGGCGCAACAGCAGGCCCAACTTGCGGCCCAGGCGGCCCAATTGGCGCAGCAGGCAGCGGAAATAGAGGCCCTCAACGCAGAGTTGAAGGCTTCTCAGGCGCGTTTTCAGGCGGTGGCGGTTGAGCTTGAGGAGAGCAACCAATTGCTCAATCAACTGGAGCAGCAATTGCTGGAAAAATTGTCGGAGATCCCACCCGGTGAACCGGTGGATGCCATTGAGCCTGTAGAGGAAAGCTCTGTCCAGCCCATTGCGCCCCCGCCTCCGGCTTCCCCCGATTGGCTGTATATTCCCGCCGGGAGCTACAAACTCGGAGACTCCCGCCATGC
>DLGM01000431.1:0-514 GCA_002482705.1 Cyanobacteria bacterium UBA7694 | reverse complement strand
GGCGGAGCAACCGGCCCACACCGTTGATTTACCCGCTTTTGAAGTGGCGCGCCTGCCGGTGACCAACCGGGAATTTGCCCAGTTTATGGCCGATGGCGGGTATGCCAATCCCGACTGGTGGACCCCCGAAGGCTGGGCGCAAATTGTCGAAAATGGGCTGCGCAGCCCGGCATTCTGGAATCGCCCGGAGCATTTTAGTGGTATTGCGTTTCCCGATCATCCGGTGGTCGGGGTCAGTTGGTATGAAGCCCTGGCCTATGCCTCTTGGAAAGGGGTGCGTCTGCCGCGTGAGGCAGAGTGGGAAACCGCTTGTCGTGGGCCGGAAGGGGCCATTTATCCCTGGGGCCCAGATTGGGAAAATGGCCGTACCAATACCCGTGAAAATGGGCCGGGCCATTTATTACCCAGTGACGCCTATCCCGGCGGCGCCTCCGGTTGGGGCTGCCTTGATCTGATTGGCAATACCTTTGAGTGGACCTCTTCCCTGTACACACCCTATCCCTATCAAATGGGG
>DLGM01000158.1:2389-7225 GCA_002482705.1 Cyanobacteria bacterium UBA7694 | reverse complement strand
CAAGAACTTTCAAGTGAAAAAGGATCTCGCACTCCTTGATGGTATAACAGGCAAAGTGTTTTCTTATGCTGATCGGGGCGTGCCTGTTCCTGATGGCCTGTGCTAGTGATGCGGCAAAGTCCGTCTCTCTGACCGTGTGGATTCCCGCCCACCCCAATGAATCCGTTTTTTTCCAGCGCCTACTCAATCGTTACCAGCAGCGTCATCCACAAGTGCATCTCAAGCTGGTGCAAGTGCCCTTTGAAGTGATGAAACCACGGTTTGTGGGTGAAGCCCAGCCCAAACGCGAACCGGATATTCTGCTAATGCCCAATGATTGGACCGGCGAACTGAGCCATGCCAAGTTATTACAACCCCAACAGGCATCGACCCAAGATTTTTTAGCCCCTGCTTTGGCCGCCTTTCGCTATCAGGACACCCTCTATGCCTTGCCCCTCTCTTTTCAGGTCGCAGCCTTGATCCGCAATCAAGATTTGGTGCCCAAAGCCCCCAGCACCTGGGACGAAGTTAAAACCGTGAGCCAAGCACTACAGCGCCAAGGACATCAAGGTTTGATGTATGACACCAAAAGCTTTTATTACCATGCGGCTTGGTTTCATGCCTTTGGGGGCCATCTGACGCCCCAGGGTGCCCGGATACAGATTTCCCCTGTGCCCCTTCAGCAATCCCTGAATTTTGTGCGCGACTTAGAGCACGCGCAACTCATTGCCCCCCGAGCCAGTTATTCGGTCATGACCCACCTGTTTAATGCCGGGCAACTGGGCATGATGGTCAGTGGGCCCTGGGCCCTCAGTGAGGCCCGGCGCAATCAGCTCAAAGTGGCCGTCAGCCCCCTGCCCACCCTTCCCAAGGGGATGAAACCGCGGCCTTTTTTAGGCGCCAAAGGCTGGGGCCTGAATGCTTATAGCCGACACTCCCACACCGCTTCAGAACTTATTCGCTGGCTCAGCAGCCTTGAAGTACAACAAGAAATGCTCAACACCCTCGATGAACTGGGCAGTCACCCGGCTTTGTATCAACACAAGGCCTTATCCCCAGAAAAACAGGGCTTTTTTCTTCAGGCCCAAACGGCGGTTCCCCTGCCCAATCACCCCGCTATGAAAAATATCTGGGCCGAACTCAACTGGACGCTCAGCCAAACCCTCAGCACCCAACGCCCCACTGCGGCCATTGTCACCGAAGCCATGAAACGGCTTCAGCGCTTATGAAATTACGTTTTCAGACTCTGCGAGCCCGCCTGCTGATCACCATGGTGGGCGTGGTCATTTTGCCCGGCCTGTTCTCCCTACTCTGGAGCCATTGGAGCGTGCAGGGCATGGTAACCGATTTGCTCAATAAACAGGGGGACGACGCCGGGCAGGTCGTTGACAATATCTTTGAAGAATTTGTCAACGACAGCTTTCTTAAAGCCCGCATTATCACCCAGACCCGCGATCTGCAAACAGCGGTTCACAGCCGTGAAACCATCGACTTGATCAACCAGCTCAGCGCCCTGCACCAAGAACTCAACCTCGGGCTCTATGACGGGGTCATTGAAGTCTTTGATCCCCAAGGGCGACTTTTGGCTTCTGAACCACGGGTCGCCAAACCCCTGGCTGATGCCAACATGGTCAAAGGGGCCTTACAGGGAGCCATTCTGTCGGGTAATTTATTCAGTGATGGCGGATTAAAGATCAGTGCCGTAGTGCCCATTTACCATAGCGCTTCAGCAGCGCCTTCTGGCGTCGTGGCCGTCTCGTTCCGAGCGACCCACAAAATCGCCGAAGAAATCCAAAAGCTGGCCAATACCCATGCCTTAATCTTTACGGTCCCGGATCAGGGGCGTCCCCAGGTCTTGGCCACCACCCTGCCCGAAGACACCAGTGCCAGCCTGGTGGCCCTGTATGCCCAAGGGCAAAGCAACCGGGTCAGCAACCGCCGTTATCTCATGGCTGTGACCCAGCAGAGCGCCCTGAATGGCACCTTTTACTTGGGGGCAGCCCAAGACATCAGTCGTCTCAGCGCCAATTTGGAGCGCCTCAGTGGCGGCCTGATGGCATTCCAAATGTTTGCCGTTCTGTTGGCTTTTCTGGTCGCCCAGAGCATGATCCGCAACCTCACCTATAAAATCACGGCTCTGGTCGATGGGGCCCGCGCCATTGCCGCTGATCAACTGGACCAACCGATTGTGATTGCTTCGCAAGATGAACTCGGTCATCTCGCCCGCGACCTGGATCGCATGCGCCAAAAAATCCGCGAGACCCTGCACCAGAAAAATCAGGTCTTACAAAGTTTGACCCTACGCAATGCCATCAACCAAGCCATTATTAGCCACCGTGGCAACGAGCTGCTCAACCAAGTTTTGGTGCAGATCATCGAGGCCCTAGAAGCGGAAAAAGGCTCGATCATGATGCTGGACAAACTCAATGGTCGCCTGATGCTCAAAATTGTCTACAATGCCAAAGAGGGCGTGGCTCCCCTGTATGTGCGCGACCACGTGTCTTTTGCCCTGGGCGAAGGAGTAGCCGGGCGTGTGGCCGAAACCGGTGAATCGATGATCTGTAACGATCCGGCCCAAGATCGGCGCTTTAAAACCTACCGTTTCCAGGAAAACAGCGAACAGCGCATTGAAAACCTGCTATGTATTCCCCTCAAAGTGGAAGACGAAATTCTGGGCGTGTTTAGTATTGATAACAAACCCGGTGGCTTTGAAGAGCGCCACCAGCACATGCTCGAAGACATTGCCCACCAAGTGGCGGTAGCAATCCAGAATGCTGAATTGTACGAATTGTCGATTACCGATGGGCTAACGGGTCTGTACATCCGCCGCTATTTTGAAGCCATGCTTGAACAGGAGGTACGCACCAGCCAGCGTCTGGTGCGCGAAACCAGTTTGGTACTCTTTGACATCGATCACTTCAAAAAGATCAATGACACCTACGGCCACCAAGTGGGAGACGAAGTGATTCGGCGCGTGGCCGCACTGGCCAAAGCCAGCCTGCGGGAAGGCGATCTGGCAGCCCGTTATGGGGGCGAAGAATTCGCATTGATTTTACCCGGCACCCCACTGGAATTGGCTTGGGAAGTCGCCGACCGCCTGCGTCGTCTGGTGCAGCAAACGGTGATGGAATATGGGGGCCATCGTCTGCAGGTGACCATCAGCTTGGGTTGTGCCAGTACTCCCCGGCAGGCAACCTCCCGCGAACAGTTAATCGAGCGCGCTGACTTGGCCCTGTACGCCTCCAAACACCGGGGCCGCAACCGCTCCACCTGTTATGAAGATACACTCCTCCCCTCTGAGCCCGCATAAGCTCTTTGCGCTAGCGCAAAGACAGCCCCCTAGCCACCTCTTATACTGGTCATAATCCCCTCACTGTAGGAGTTATGACCCGATGCAAGCCCCCCCAACCCCTTCCTTAAAGATCACAAATCTGTGCCAAGATCTGATCGAAAACCATCATGCTTTTGTACGTACCAACGGCCCCAAACTTTTAGAAACAGGTCGCACTTTGGCGCGACAGCGTGTCGCTCTCAACTTGCCCGCCATCTGCGAATTACTTAAGACAATGCTGATCGATCTTGATCTGCATATGCTCAAAGAGGAAATGATTTTATTTCCCTATTGCCAACGCATTGCCGTTTCTGAGACGCCCATTGAAATGCACTGCGGCTCGCTCGCCAACCCGATTATGGCCATGCAGGCAGATCACCACCTGTGTAACGAACAACTCCACGCCTTAGCCAAATTAACCCATCACTATACGCCGACCGACAATGCCAGCCCAGAACTGGCAAGCTGGCTGAAACAATTGCAAGCCTTTGCCGAAGATCTTCAGCTCCATATCTACAAAGAAGATGCACAGCTCTTCCCGATGGCATTGCTGCGAGAGCAAGAACTAAATGCCAGAGTCAGCCCATAGGCAGCCCGGTTCCCTTGGGTGTCATCAAGGCAATGTTTTCATGGGCCAAAGAGAAAACAATGCTAAAATTGAAGTATCTATTTGCAATCAATCACCGAGGTTCAGCATGTATCCACTCACCCCAGACATGTTGACTTCTTTGCTCAAAACGCCTTTATTCAGTCAATTGCGCCATGAGGATGTGGCACAGATTTTAGAGCGGGCACGCCCGGTCAAGATCGCAGCTGATGCGTATTTTTTTCGGCAAGCGGCCCCGGCACGACGCCTGTATATTTTGTTAGACGGACAAATCAAAGTGACGCAGTTGACCCCCGATGGCCAGCAGGTGGTCATGCGCATGATCAACCCCTTAGAACTCTTTGGATGTGTTGCCGTCCTCAGTGGCGGAGAATATCCAGCCTCTGCCCAAGCCACCAAAGACTGCCAAGCCATTTGTCTGGACACAGACGAAATTCACCGCTTGATGCACATTTTCCCCCACTTGGCGATCAATGCCTTTCAAATGATGGTTCAGCGCACCCATGAACTCCAGGATCGTTACCGCGAACTGGCCACCGAATGTGTCGAGCGTCGTCTGGCCCATACCCTGCTGCGTTTAATGAAACAAAACAGCCATACGGAAGGCGATTTAATTGTTTTAGACACCCCTTTAGCCCGTCAGGATCTGGCCGAAATGATCGGCTCTACCCTGTACACCGTCAGTCGTATTCTCAGCCAATGGGAGTCGCAAAACCTGATTGTCACCGGGCGCGAAAAAATTTCACTGGTTACCCCCAAACAATTAAAGCGCATTGCCGAAGCCCAAATATTTTCTGCCGATTTAAAAAAGGCACCCATTTAAAAAATAACCGCACCCCCTTATTTTTGCTTATTTGTGCCAGCGCAAAGACAGGGAAAAGGGTCTGTTTTAAGCTGTAGACATCCGCCTCAAGGAAAT
>DLGM01000158.1:0-2305 GCA_002482705.1 Cyanobacteria bacterium UBA7694 | reverse complement strand
CTTTCCGCCCTTTTTTCGCATTGGGCAGTTTGGCCGCTATCCTGCTGATCGGGGTTTGGTTACTGGTGCTGAGTGGCAATTTTCCACTCCCCTTAAGCCCCCTTTGGCATGCTCACGAAATGCTCTATGGTTTTGGCAGTGCCATTCTGTGCGGTTTTTTGCTGACCGCCATCCAAAATTGGACTCAGCAGCGCAGCTTACACGGGCAACGTCTCCAGTTACTGGCCGCCGTCTGGTTGGTTGGTCGTATAGGGGCCTTCTTACCTTGGCCCCTGATCACAGCCCTGCTAGACTTGAGCTTTTTTGTGGTTTTCCTGGGCTTTTTGCACCCCTATCTGAAATCCTCGCAGCAAAAACGCAACCGCATCTTTTATGGGTTGCTTGGGCTGATGATCAGCGCAAACCTCCTCTACCATTTACAAATGCTGGGATGGATGGAATCTGCCCGTCAGGGGATCTATTTGGCCCTGCATGTTTATCTGGTCATGTGTATGCTCATTGGCGGGCGCATTATTCCAGCTTTTATCCGTGGAGCCATTCCAAACGCCCGCATCAACAGCTGGCCTTGGCTCGAAAAAACGGTATTTGTCCTCAGTGCCTTGTGGTTAATCAGTGAAACGCTCACGCCCCAGTGGGCAGCCCCTGTTGCATTACTAGCCGGACTGGCTCATCTGATCCGTTGGGTAGGCTGGTGTCCTTGGCAAACCTACTCTCGGCCCATTCTCTGGGTGCTGCCTTTGGGTTATGCCTGGCTGATTGTGGGTCTATTGCTGCGATCCGGCCTGGGGTATACGTCCCAAATTGCCCACATCTTTACCGTCGGCGTGATCAGCGGGTTGATGCATGCCATGCTGACCCGCGTAAGCCTGGGCCATACGGGGCGCACCATCCAGACTTCGCCCCTGACCCTGATCGGTTATCTGTTGTTGCAGACGGCAATTGTACTGCGTGTATTCTTGCCCCAGGCGGCTCCCAATCTGTATCTGACGGCCATGGTACTGGCCGGGATTAGCTGGATGCTGGCCTTTGGCCTCTATCTGGTCGAATATCTGCCCCTATTGTTAAAGCCGCGCCCGGATGGGCGTACAGATAGTTAACGCTCAAAGCGATTGAGTATGGATCACTGTTCTCACCAGCCATTGCGATACCCATTCTCGGAATCTTCCGTTTTCACCTGCTATTGAAAGCGGAAGGAATTTTCTCAGCCCAAGGTTCTGTGCGCAAGACGGGTATAAAATTGGGCCAAAGCCTCGGGTAAATGACGTGGGTGAGGCAAGATGCGGTAGGCCCCCTCGCCCAGCATCAGCGGCAAATAGTGGCGTGCGCGGGATTCAATCGCCAGCGCCTGTATTTGCACCCCATCGCGGCGGGCTTCGCGGATTGCTTGGCGCACGTCGGCCAAGCCGTGTTGCCCTTCGTAGCGATCATAGTCATTGGGCTTTCCGTCTGAGAGCAGGATAATCCAACGGGATTGGGCAGACTCCTGTTTTAATAGCGCCGTAGCATGGCGCAAGGCCGGGCCAATACGCGTATAACCGCTGGGCTCAGCAGCCCCAATGCGCGCCGCCGCCTGCTGCCAAGGGGTGTCAAAATCCTTAAAAGTCAGGTAGTCACAGTGATGCCGCGTACGCGACGAAAAACCGTCCACGCGAAAGCGATCCCCATAATCGGCCAGCAAGCTCCCAAAGAGCAACACGGCCTGCTTTTCCACATCCAGCACCCTCTGACCGTCTGTATAACCATCCGTTGACAGGCTCAAATCGAGCAAAATGAGGATGGACGATTGCTGACGACGGCGGCGACGGGCCAAATAAACGCGATCATCGGGCAGACGACCGGCATGGCGTTCCGTATGGTAATCGACCAAAGCGTCCAGATCAAGAGCTTCGCCGTCACGCTGACGCCGAACCTGTTCCAACTGGTTAAAAACCTGTGCAAAGCGCTGGCGTAACTGCAATAGGGTCACCCGGTGCGCTTGCAAGGTTGTTTGCAAATAGACCGGGTCACGCTGATGACTGAACTGGGGATAGACCCGGCAATAATCCTTGCGGTAACGCCGTTGGCGCTGATCCCACTCGTCATAGCTGATCCCGCCTTCGGCTCGTTGATCTTGGCTTTCAGGCGCACTGGCCCCCGGCAAAAATTCAGCCTGCAAAACCGAATGTACCGGCTGATCCGAACGCACCACTTCGCGCAGATCCAGTTCTTGCAAGGCTTCTGCATGGGCTTCTAACTCGTCGCTGCTATCGGCCTGACGCCAGGTGCCGTTAAACGCGTCAAGGGTTCAACCTTGTCGTAATAGTGC
>DLGM01000125.1:7712-12325 GCA_002482705.1 Cyanobacteria bacterium UBA7694 | reverse complement strand
ATGCACCTGCTCAAAACGCAGAGATCCTTGGGCTTGGGGCAGCGGAGTCGGGATGGCGGGGCTCTGAATCAGGGGCGGCGTATTGAGCAGCCCAAAAATTCGGATGGCTGAGGCGCGGGCCCGTTCATACAGATCCAGGGTTTGCCCCAAACGGGTAATCGGCCACAATAAACGCTGTACCAACATTGAAAATAGCACCAGTTCACCTGTGGTCAGGCGGCCACTACCTTCCAGTACCCAATAGGCTCCCAATAACAGCACGCCCCCAAAGCCAATGGCAATGCCCATGCGGATCAGGGGAATGTAGACGGCAGCCAGTCGAATTGCGTGTAAATTGGCTTTGCGGTAGGCTTCAGAGCTGGCGCGGACGCGCTCTAATTCAAAGGCTTCGGCAGTAAAACTCTGGATCACCAACATACCGCCCAGGTTGTTTTCCAGGCGGCTGGCCATGGCCCCCACTGCCTGGCGCACCTTGTCATAACGGGGGGCAATCAGGCGTTGGTACCACAGGGAACCGGCCAGGATAAAGGGCAAAGGCAGCAGGCTGATCAATGAGAGTTCCCAGGAGGTGCCCATCATCACCAGCAGGGAGAAAATAAACAAAACGGCCAACTGCAGCAGTTCGTTAAAACCGCTGTTTAAAAAGCGCTCCAGTTGGTTGACATCATCGTTTAAAATCGCCAGGGTTTCGCCCATGCGCTGGTTTTCAAAGAAGCGGATTTCCCGTGCCTGAATGCGGGCATAGGTATCCAAGCGCAGTTGGTGCTGGATATCTTGGGCCAAGGTCATGAATCCCCGGTTATAGAGCCATTCAAACAGGCTTTCAAAACCAAAAATCAGCACCCCTAAGGCGGACAAAAATATTGCCATGTGCCAGGGTTCGCGCAGGCCCAAAGCGGCAATCCAACCGGGCGGAGACCCACTCACCGAGTCGATCACCCATCCCACCAACAGCGGAGGCATCAGGTCGAGAATTTTATTCAGGACGCTGGCCCCGCTGGCAAACCAAAAGAGGTTGGCACGGGTTTGCACATACTGGAACAGTTGGCGCATTGGGTGCATCAGTGGGGTTTCCTGGGTCATCAGGCGGTGACAGGGATGGCTACACTCTGGGGCGCAGCCTGAAATTTCTGAATGACCCGCTCAATGGCATCGAGCCCTTGGGCGACCTTGGCCATCTCCGGGCCAAAGCTAATACGCGTGTAGTTGCGGAACTTGGTTGAACGCCGCCGCTTGCCGGGGTTGACGTCAAAAAAGACGCCCGGCACGGTAATGACCTTTTCTTTGAGGCATTCTTCAAAGAACTTGATCCCGTCATTGATGGCCTCGGGCAAATGGGCCAAATTGGCCCAGATATAAAAGCTGCCTTCCGGCTCTAAATCAATTTCCATGCCCATGGCGCGCAGACGTTGCACCACATAATGTTTCTTTTCGAGGAAACACTTTTGCAAAGCACGGGTTTCCTGTTTGGTGAATTCTGGGTCGAGCAGCTCGATGGTTTTCTTTTGTAAGGGGTGGTTGGCCCCCCCATCCAGAAAGGAGCCAGCACTGGAAATTTGTTCGATCACGGCTTTGGGGGCCAGGGTCCAGCTCACGCGCCAGCCCGGATAACGCCAGTTTTTCGTGACGCCGTCAATGATTACCACCGGGTCGGTGTTGACGTCTTCGACATAAGCTGCCGCAGACACCATTTTGGGGTTTTCCGGGTCATAATCGCTGTAGACAAAGTGGGAATAAAACTCGTCGACAATACACAGCACCTCTTCATGGCGGAACAGCTCGACCCAGGATGACAGGGTTTCGCCTTCGATCACTTGCCCGGTGGGGTTACAGGGATTGCTGAACAACACAGCGCCAAGGCCCATGCCCTGGATCACTTCTTCGAGTTGTTGGCGGGAGAGTTTAAAGCCCTGATCTTCTTTGATCTGAATGGGGATGGGGTTAAAGCCTTTAAAGGTGTGCAAAATTTCTTCGTAGGCGGTGTAATCGGGAATAAAGTGGCCAATGTTGATTTCACCCAAGGCTGCCACCACGCGGGTCAGACCGAGACGCCCGCCGCCGGAAATACAGACGTTTTCCCAGGTATATTGTGAAGTTTTGCCCTGGCGGTGGATGGCATTGTACAGGTCAGCCACGCTCTGACGCAGGGCACGCAGCCCTGGGACCGGCGTATACTCTTGGGTCAGGGAATCCATTTCCACATGGGTGATGCGTGGGGGCGCACCGGGCATTTCCCCCGCTTCGGGAGCCCCTTGGCCGAGGTTGGCCCATTCGGGGTGATCATAGGTAAAACCCAGTTGGTGAGCGCGGTTCATGACATAAATGACGCCGGTACGGGTAACTTGGCGAAAGCCGGGAAAAGGAGCGTTTTTCATGGTAACAACAGGATTCCAATCCTTTGAGTGTGCAATGCTCAAGTCTAACATAGGCACTGACCCAGGAACCTATTCAGAGAGACACAGAGATAGAATCTCGCCGGGTGAATATAGCCCAAAGCCCAGCTTTAAGCTGGGCTTTGGGCATCAATAGAGAGCAGTTTAGCCAGTCAGACTCATCAGGTAAGCTTGGCCACGGCCCCCGTTTTGGCGGGCGCGCATGGCGAATTCGAGTTGTTCGGCGGAAATGGTGCGCATGCGCCCGGTGCCCGGGTCGGCCACTTGAATGGAGCCATCGTCATTGACGGCTTTAATGACGGTGTAATGGCCTTTGGTGCCGCTAAAACCACCGTTGAGCATAATCACGGAATTTCCTTGGGCCAGTTGTTGGCGAGCATGTTCAATCAGAGCACGGGACTGGCCGACGGCAAAGGGTTTATCCGCGGCGGCGCGCTGAACTTTTCCGCCACTGTAGTGGTTCATGATTTTGACCAGGTCATCACGGGTGGTTGCAGAAGCTCCGCGCCGGTCAGCAGGCAATAGTTGGCGCATATCGGTATATTTGGCCACTTGTGGGTTATAACCGCGCTCTTGCAGGATCATCAGGGCGCTGGTGGGGCCGCAATCAGCCCGACCGGTGGCGCTGCGGGTGCCATCGGGGTTAAAGAACTGGGAGGCCACGGGGGCACCGGCATTGCGCTGGCCGGAAGTTGCGCTTGCGGGGGCCGCTGCTGGGACATCGCTGGGTAAATCTTCAGGGGCTTGGGCCTGTTGGCCGGGGTTAAACTTGACTTGGCCCGGTTCAAAGATCGAGTCCATAAAACGCCCGAACGAGCTACGGTCACTGGTAGGCATGACCTTGGAGGCGTCTGAGAACTCTTCGAGCAGTTGGGCCGCGAGGTTGTTTTTCTCGGCCAAGCCCTGGAGATTGCGCATTTCACCGGGAGAAATGTCGCTTTTCCATTTAAAAAAGAGGAATGAATTATTGGTGGCATCTTCAAGGGCATCGACCATCTCGGTCAGCTCGGCTTGTTCTTCCGCAGGCAGGCCACTTTGGGAAATCCACTCTTTGAGGTCTTTGGATTCGGTGCGGGTGATGCGCCCATCTTTGCCGAATTCGCCCATTTTCTGGGATATTTGCTGAACAAAGGGATTTCCGTTTGAGCTGATTTGCGTCATGATACTTGCTCCTTGAACTTACTCACTCTGAGAGTATACCCGCAATCAGGCTTAAACATTCACCAAACTTCAGAACTTAACCTTAATTTTAAGTTTTTCTAGGCTCTCGCACAGGGATGGAAAGCACTTCCAGGGTCGCTGTGACATGTGAGCTAGGCAGCGTTTATTTGCCCGATCTCCCCCGGTGGTGTGAGGGCTTTGTTAAACTAAAGCTGTAGATTTTTTGAAGTTCAGGAGCTTGGCATGAAAAAAAACGGGTTGATAGCGGTTTTAATCAGTTTGATGGGGTTGGTGGCTTGTACCCCCGTGAGTTTGAATAACCCTTCTGCAAACCCGTCTCCAAACCCGACGGCAAGCAGCAGCCCGTCTCCGAACCCTTCCCCCAGTCCGACGCATCAGAGTGCGCCGAGCAACTTTAATCCTGTGACGACCTTTACCAGCGTGATTATTGATGCGCGCGGCCTCGCTGTCTCTGCTTCTATGAGCCCCACTATTTCTGCCGACGGTCAGGAGATTTTCCCCGGACCAGGCGCTGGTGACATTGATCCCAACTTTGTCATTAATCAGGGCATTACTGCTTACGTTTATGGCAGCCTCGACGAAGCCCTGCGCAATACCCGTGCAGGCAGCACGCCGCTGATTATCACCGCCTTGGCAGCCGATGGCCGCAGTGGCGTCAAACTTTCCAGCCAAGATGGCAAAGATTTACAAACGGCCAATGCCAAGAGCATGTTCCTCAATAACTTCAAGGTCATCTTTCTGCTGGATCGCTGATTGGATGCCTATTTTGAGCGATACAACCTGCTGGAAGGTGTACTTCAAACGGGTGTGTGCGGCCTATGTGTCTGCGGCGTGTTGGCGCTCTTGACCGATGGCAAAAAACATGTAAAAATCGGAGGCGCAGTCATCACTGGCGGGAGGAATTTATGGCCCGAATGCGTCCGCGTTTTCAGTATGTGGTTCCCTGTCCGCCGGAGCAGGCCTTGAGCAGTTTTCAACTGCGCTTGCAGCAGCCCGACTGCCCTTATACCGGGCGAATTATTCAAAACCGTCACATCA
>DLGM01000125.1:3859-7702 GCA_002482705.1 Cyanobacteria bacterium UBA7694 | reverse complement strand
ACTATTGGTCGCCAGTCTTGGCGGTGGATGCCCATCCCCACCCGGACGGTACGCTGTTGCGCGGCTATTTTGGCCCCCATCCCAATGTCTGGAGCCTGTTTGTGGCCCTGTATGCGGGGACGGCTTTCGCCACCCTGCTGGCGTGTATGTACGGTTTTTCCCAGTGGATGATTCAAGAATCTCCCCAGGCTTTGTGGGCTTTACCGATCGGCCTGCTGCTGTGGGCCGGTATTTATGGGGTGGCCTTGATGGGGCAGCGGCTTGCCCAAGCGCAGATGTTGCAACTGCGCGACTTTTTTGCCTGTACTTCTTGTCATCCGCAATTGGAAGAGATTCGTGCCCGGATGATAGAAACACCGGAAGCGAAGGGCTGTCGGGTGTGTGAACGCGGGGCTTTGGCTTGT
Source organism: Cyanobacteria bacterium UBA7694 (assembly GCA_002482705.1). Lineage (GTDB taxonomy): Bacteria > Cyanobacteriota > Sericytochromatia > UBA7694 > UBA7694 > UBA7694. The sequence continues at coordinate 7,298 of DLGM01000125.1, read as the reverse complement.
AGTCGTTAGCCTTGCCTCATTCAAAGGGCTCTCCCCCGCAACTTTGTTGCGGGGGAGAGCCGGTTGTGGGCGCATTTGGCTTAACGGGCTTGTTCGTAGGTAATTTGATTAAAATAGGTGTTAAAATCCGTCAGGCTCATGGTAAAAGTGCCGTCATCATTACCATCAGCGACTTGGCCCGCGGCATTGAGGGGTTCACCTCGGCCCCAAGGGTTGCGCAGGGTGATTTGATCGGTGGCGGCATTGTAGTTCACGACGGTATAAGCATGACCCATCGGCAAGCCATTGCTGCGGTTGCCCGTGGTAAAGGGCATATTGTTGCGGATACTGGCAGTGGCACTGCGCCCAGCCCCGAGGGTGCTTGTCAATTTGCTGCGCAGGGTTGCAAAAGAAGTGAGCGAAAGATCGTCTGTATCTGTGCTGTGCCCTGTTAACAATTCGATATTGCTGGCCATGGAGCGCCCGCTGGTAATTTCTGAATAGGGATTTTCACTGCTGATCCAAGCATTGTTATTGGTGCTTTCGGCAAAGGCTTTTTCGAGCGTGGACAGCCAAGTTCCGTCTTGTCCGGCGGTGGCATACAGGGCAATTTCTGCATCGGTTGGCGCATTGACAGTGACCGGGTCTCGCCCTGGAAAGGTGACGGTGTAGGTGCCATTGTTATTGTCCTGAATCATATCGTGCAACTGTTGGCGGCCTGCGGGCGTCCGGGCCATGGCCCCGACCGCAGCCAAAAATGAACAATCACCAATTGTGCCCTGTTCAATATTGTCGCTGCGCACGCTGTTTACGCCATTGGGAAACAGGGTGTGGTTGGTGCGACTAATGCGGCTATCTCCCCAAGATCCGGCTAAGGCTGAAATTTGACCAGTTTCGGCATCAGGTTGGGCAACCATGGCGCGGATATCTTGGCGGGTAATCCCGTCATTTTCATCGCCGTATTCGTCGTCGGAGAACTCTTCGATGTCTCCGCTATGACGGGCCATTGCCGCTACAGCAGTGGCATCCGCCCCGGTATAACTGCTGCTGTGCAGGGCGGTATTGAGTTCGCCGGTACTCAGATAGCCGTTGTTGTCGCTGTCGACCCGATTAAAGACGTTGAGCATACGTAGACTTGAATCGTTGGCGTTCATGCGAGCTGGGCTAAAAATGACCCGGTTGGGCTCTGATGCATGGGCTTGGAGAGCTGCATTCACAGCGGTGACGTCGCTCGCATCAATGCCACCGGCTTGGCCTTCGCTGGCATTGATTTGGCCGTCGTTGTTGGTATCCAGGGTCTTAAGCTCTTGGGTGGTTACACCATTGTTATTGGTGTCCAATCGCCGTAAAGCTTGAAGGGTCGGGGCACTCAAGTGACTTGTGTTGACTCCGGTCATAGCGGTTCCTCCGGTAAAGCGTAGTGGATGTAAACCAGCATAAAGTACCGGGAAAGATCCCTGTTAAGGCGATGATTACCTTTTTAGTGTGAGAATCGCTGCTTTTTGAATGTGATGGTCGCTACGCTGGGTGTTCCGAGATCGTCGGGGCTGTCTTGACAGGCGGATTGTCGCTCAGGGCTTTGTACATCACAAAGGCATCCACAAACCCGTGGTGGGGATGGTTAAAGGCCCCTGGCAGGGTACCCACAATCACAAACCCGAGCTTTTGCCACAACTGAACAGCGGACTGATTGGTGCTGACGACCAAATTGAACTGCATGGCTCGGTAATTGCGCTGCAAGGCCGCTTGCTGGGAATGCTGACACAAAAGCGTGGCAATCCCTTGACCACGCGCTTGTTCCGCCACGATATAGCCGCAGTTGCAGACGTGGGAGCCGAGGCCCGGTTGGTTGGGTTTGAGGTAATAGGTGCCCAGTAAACTTCCGGCCTGATTCTCAGCGACATAGGTGATGTCGGGGACTGAAACCCAGGTGTGCTGGGCTTCGACCTCTGTCAGGGTGCGGGGGTAGGCGTAGGTTTCTCCGGCCCGGAAGACCGGTTCGAGCAGGCCCCAGACGGCTGGCCAATCGCTGCTTTGAAAGGGGCGAACGCTTATCACGGCTTGTTCTAAGGGCATTGCATGGTTCAATCGGGCTGTTCCATTTCCGGGTGCCAATAAACCTCCATCAGCGCATCGACCCAAGGCGGTTGCTGTACGGTTTCACGGGGCAAAAATTGGGCGATCACGGGCTTGATATCCAGCACCGGTGTGCCATCGATGGCGTCCAGTTCAGCTACCCACAACTGGCGGCCTTCGCGGCGCAGAACGCGACAAATCGTGCTGCCGATGCGGTTGGGACGGTTTTTGCCACGCTGGGCAAAGATTCCCACAGCGGGCCAGTCTGGGTTATTGCGCGGGTGGCGCGCTGCGGTCACAATTTTTTCAGGGTTGACCTGATGAAAATAAAACAAGACCTCGACATGGGAAAAGTCTTCCAGCCCTTGCAGGGCCTCGGAACCAAAGTCTTCGGTCAGGGTGATACAGGCGCTGCTGCCTCCCCAGTAGTCGTCTTCAGCGGCTTGGCGTTGGGCTTGGACATAACCAATTGGGCTGATTTCTAGGGGCATGGGCGTTCCTTATTTTGCGGGTTTATTTTTGTATTATGCCTGATGTTGAGCGTGGGATGGGCAGAATCGGGGCAGAAAATCTTCAGCCCCTACAGCCCGCCCCCATAACACCCACAGCCTCTACAAGATGCCTTTGCCAGCCTCTTCCAGGTTTTTCGCCAACTGCACCACTTCCGGGTGAAGGTTGATATTCTTCAGCGCTTCACGTTTATCCGTCAATAGCTGCTGCGCCTCATCCAGCAGACGGCGATTTTCTTCACTGGGGTTGCTGCGATGTGCCATTTCTTTACGGGTGCGGTCAATATCCGTGTCCAAAATCTCCTGCTCCAAGGTGCGGATCATCGGCCCGACTTTTTTGTCATAAGCCATTAAAGCGCTGAGCAGTTCTGGGAAACCGGTTTGCTGGGGGTTGTACTCCTTGATAAAGCTGTGTTCGAGCACGCCTTCGAGCGTGGGGCGCTGGTCTGGGTCATTGTCGAGCATGCTTTTCATCAGCTGGAACATGGCGCTATTTTTGAGATAGCTGTGTTGGCCGATAAAGGTATCCAAATCGGGTTTATCGTCAGGTGCTTCCTGATGTTGTTTGACCAATTCTTCACGCCCTTCGTTGTCCACTTTGACCATGGCCGCCCGATCTTTGCCTCCGGCCATGACGTAGAGCATGCGGCCGAGCTGGAATATATCTGTTTTGTGGGTCAGCTCTTCTTTGCGCACCCACTCCAGGGGTTTAAAGGTGGTGGGAATGCTCTTGCTGGTGGGGTCTACGCTGCTTCCCACTTGCCCGGAGCCCAAATCACCAATCTTGACATTGCCGTCACTGTCGAGCATACCGTTTTCGAGTTTATTGTCGAGGTGCATGAGGTTTTGTGTTTGTAAATAGTGGCCGCCTTTGA
>DLGM01000125.1:2261-3788 GCA_002482705.1 Cyanobacteria bacterium UBA7694 | reverse complement strand
CCCGCCATAAAATGCTGGATCAGGGCAATGCGGGCCTGAGGGGAAAGCAGCCCTGTGCTGCCGGCATACCCCAAGGTTTTGTTCATTTTTTTGAGGTCGCCGCCTCCGGCTAAGTCCATGACCATATATAACCCGCCATCGCTGCCGCTGACGGCTCCGCGCAACTTAACCAAGTTGTCGTGCCCTGTCCCCTTTTCACCGCCCATAGCATGGCGATGGACGCGTAGTTCATCCACCATTTTGTGGCGCTCATCGGTTTTTAATAGGGACTTCGCTACCACTTTGTCAGTGGGGTCGTTGATATTGGTGTACAAAATTACCAGTCCCAAGCCGCCTTGGCCCAGATACTGCGGTGCTCCGTAAGTTTTTCCATTCAGGGTCAACGTATCCGGCGCTCTGTGTTCTGTACCATTGTTTTCTCTATGTACGACAGTGGTTGCGGTGGGGGCTTTATTCGGCAGCCCTTTTTGAATGACAGGCTCCAGATCACGCACCATTTGACTCACCAGTTCACGCTGTTGCGGGCTTAAGTCAGAGAGCTTACCTCCTTTGGGAAGCATCTGTAACTGTTGCGCCATTTCCTGGCGCAGATCGTCCCCTGACTTGAGCGTCAAATCAAAGACCAAATCGCTATTGGGGCCAGCCTGAGACAATTTCTGCTGGAGGTTTTGCGTCATTTTGCGGCTGTAGGTGCTGAGCATTTCGCCTCGGGTACGCCCCAAGCCATCTTTTAAGCCTTTTACAATCGCGTCGGTGAGGGCTTTTTTGTCGCGGGAAAGCTCGGCATAAGTGGCCTGATCGCCATATTTATGGCTGGTTTTTTCTGAACCCTCTTGTTTCATGCGTCCGACCAAAGCGGCCACATAATCTTTGAGTTGATCATCGCTCATCGAACTCAGTTGCAGGGTGAAGTCGGTGCTGAGGTTGGCATTAAACGCCAACTGTTGGGCAATCTGGGTGGCTTTGAGCAGCACCGCATCTTTTTTGTGAGGCATGATCAGTTTGTGCAGTTCGCGCTCCAAAGGGGCAAGGCGATTGTGCAGCAGATTGCCTACGTTGACGGGTTTGAGATTCAGATCAGTGATCAGGCTGCCCATTTCAAAGACTGGGCTGGCTTCAATATCGCTATGGTCACGGAGGGTTTTATCCCCAAGTGCGACATTGTCCTGATCACGCTTATTTTGAAAACGCGTTACCCGCTCTTTGTCCAAGCGCTTGTCCAAATCTTGAATGGCTTGAGATGGGAGCTTGGGCCCATCTTCATCATGTCCGGGCACTTCACTTTTCACCTGCTTGAGCTGGTCGAGGACTTTGCCAAAAGGATCCGGTTTGGGCAGCGTTTGGCTCTCTTGCTGAAGGCTTTCAGAGGGGGTGGTATCCAGACTCTGTTTGAGGCTCTCGGGGGCAATTTCTGGCAGCGGTGAGGGCTTGCCACTTTGGCTGGACATCTGCTCAAACTGCTTGATGCGCTCTGAGACCGAACTGGTTTTTTCAACCGGGGGAGTTGAAATAACGGGGGGGTTGTCC
>DLGM01000125.1:0-2233 GCA_002482705.1 Cyanobacteria bacterium UBA7694 | reverse complement strand
TGGGGGTGGACTGGGATACTTTGGGAGAGAGTGGGTTGTTTTGGATGCTCATAGAACTTCACCTCGCGATTTAAAAATAAATGTAACTAGTGTTAACATTTAGAATAAACCACTTTGAACGGTATGTAAAGCCCCCACCCCTTCATCCTTATAAAGAACCCCTATATGCTTCTCAGGAGATGCCTATGCCCCTCAAAAAAACCATCAATACCGACGCTGTCCGCAGCTTTGCCGACCCGGCTGCGCTTAGGGCTTGGTTGGCGGAACATCATGCTACAGTCGATGAGCTGTGGCTGAAAATGTACAAAAAAAGTTCAGGCATTCCTTCTGTCACTTGGGAGGAAGTGGTGCTCGAAGCCCTCTGCTGGGGCTGGATCGATGGTATTCGTAAAACATTAGACGCGGAGTCTTTTGTGCAGCGTTTGACACCGCGCCGGGCGCGCAGCGTCTGGTCACAGCGCAACTGTGAGCATGTGGAGCGCCTGATTGCAGCCGGGCGTATGCAGCCTCCCGGCCTTGCGGTTGTTGAGGAGGCCAAAGCTGATGGCCGTTGGGACAAGGCCTATGCGCCTGCCAGTACCATGACTCTGCCGGAGGATTTTCTGGCAGCGGTGGCAGAACGCCCAGTTGCCCAAGCATTTTTAGCCACTTTAAACAAACAGAACCGCTACGCGATTGGTTACCGTTTACAGAGCGCCAAGAAGCCTGAAACCCGCCAGCGGCGTATGGAACAGATTCTGGCCATGCTGGAGCGCGAAGAACGCTTTCATTAAATGCACACATGCTCACTGTAAGGTGGATTGCTTACCCCAGCTTCAGTGTATGACCTTTTGGATAATCTGTGTGCTGCGTATGTGATCTGTACGGCATTCTCTCTGTGCTGTCGCACATTTGCTCAGCTCCTTTTTTGCGGTAGTATGGGGGTGCCCATTGCCTGAAAATTTAATGCATTGGGGTGAAAAACCGTACAGGGGTCCACAAGATGCAAGTTAGCCAGCGTGTATTATCTCCGACTTCTTTTGACCGTTCTGCAATGCTGCGTCCCCCAGCGGTACCAGCCAGTGCCCCCCCCCCACAGCCGGTACTCGAAACCCTCACCACCCAGGTGCAAGATACTCTCAGCTTGGGCAATCTGTCGGCCCCGGCCCGCAGCAGCGTGGGAGAACTCAATCAGGCCCTACAGACCTTGCAACAGCTGACCCAGAGCGGCCCCAATGCCTCGACCCAAGAGGTGTTAACCCGCTTCCAACAAGAGACCTTGCCCCGCAACTTGGCGCAGTTAGAGCAGAGCCAGCAAGCCTTACAAAGCCAGTTGGCCAGCTTGTCCCCCGACTCCCCTGACCGGGCCAGCCTACAAACCCAGTTGCAGAGCGTGGGCCTGAGCATTGATCTGTACCGCCAAGCCTCCGTCTTATTGGCCCAGTCGCCATTGTTGGCGGCCCCTCCCTCTCTTCCTGTTTTTGATGTTGCCACAGGTCTTAGTGCAGCCATCATCCCGGCCCAAACCCGTGAATCCTATCGCCCATCCACCTACGATATCTTCGAAAAAACACCTAACTCTGACCAGACGATTTTTAACCAGCGGCGTGATGCCATCCAGGAACAGATGGGCTTGCTGGATCAGGCCCTTGAACAGGAGCGTGATCCGGCCCAACGCGAGACCTTGAGCAAAACCCGGGCATTGCTGCAAAATCTGTCTGATCTGTATGCCAGTATCCCCAGTTATACCGGGATTGGGCAACGCGGCGTGGAAAATGATGTCCAGGCTTTTTCCTCTCGGATTGCGGCTGCGACAGAGGCCCTGACGGCTTTGGCGCCGGAGCTGGACAAAGAGAGCCTGACCGCTATTCAAGGGCAATTGCGCGATTTGACGACAGCGGCCAGTTCGATTTTGACGCTGCCAGGCCGCCCTGGCAATTTGGGCTACAGCCTGAACATTACCTACAAGCGCCTGGGCGAAATCCAAATTGCCAAACGCAGTCGCCCCAATGAAACGGCTGATATTGCCGGTGCCTTACAAAGTTATGCCAACGACCGCAGTGACATGGCGATTTTTGTGCAGCGTTTGGGCAGCCTGCGGGATGATATCCGCAGTGGGCGTATCAGTGGAGCAGCTGCGCGCGAGCGGGCTTTGCAAAGCATTCCCGGCACTTCGGCGGCTTTTCGCACCGCCTATACCCAATTGGTAGATGCGGAGTTGGCCTTGGTTGAGGCGGCTCGCCGCCAAGAGGCG
>DLGM01000380.1:2647-4578 GCA_002482705.1 Cyanobacteria bacterium UBA7694 | reverse complement strand
ATCTCCAGATTTCGCGCGAGTTCCCCGGGCAGGTTAAGGGCATTTATATCAACAATGTCACCGGCAGTTCGCCCGCCGAAGCGCGCTTCCGGGGCGTTCACCTGACCCGCGATGCCGGGGAATCCGCCGCCGACTTATTCAAGCGTGGGCTGATTACCGCTGAGGATCTTATACGGATTCAACGTGCTCTTCCCTCTTCTTGATCTTGGGAATTCGATACTGGGTTTCTTTGGTTATATCGTTCCTCTCCAACCATGCTGGAGTCGGATAGGGAATCCTATTACTGATGGTCAGACTCACTGAGTACGTTTAGCGCTTTTCTTAAATGTTCGTTTGTAAATCGACTCTCTTTTCCTGTATAAACAAACTGCTGTGGAAAATCAGAAGAGAATCCGGAATCGTCATCGTCTAAGATGACAAAGTTTGTGATTTCAGGATGGCTGTTTAAGTAAGTGGCTACTTCTGTAGCTCTTGTTGCCTGGCTTATAAGGGGGGTGTAATCGATGATTAATGAATCGAGGTCATGTAATCGGAAGTAGTTGTTCATCACCTGAATAGGAGTGGATCTTCTCCAGCTAGAGCTTAAAACAATGAGAGATTGCGTTTCTTTCAGAAGCAATTTTAAATTTTCAACAGATTGTTGATCCCAATCATAAAAAATGGCGCCTAAGTCGTATTTGTCATAGTGTTCGTATTCAGGTATCTGGTATTTTTCGGCCAGCATGTGTCTAAGCGCCTCTAAATCATGCTTGAATCTGTTTTGTCTGTAGACCGGCTGTAAGACGCCGTCAATATCCAGAAAGACTACATTTTTTGGCATTATTTTTTCCTTATCAGGGTTGAGTCACAAGCACGCTTTAATCGCCATCAGCCACACAGCAAAGTTATGTGTTTTTATGAGCTTGCCTCATGATCTAAAGCCTGATAATTATAACGTCAAAGATCGCCGCTTGCCTTAACAGGGGGAGCAGAACCCAGTGCGGGTGAGTGTTGGGCAAAATAACGCTTTTGAATAGCTACAAATCCCGTTATAATGGGCCGAGCTTTCATGTGTGGCGGAGGTGTGTATCGTGCCCCAGATAATCAAGCGGGTGACAGCGGGAATGGTGAGCCTCATCTTGCTGGGAACTGGGCCGGCTGTGTTGGCGGATCCTCTGCCCCTGTTGGAACAGCAGCGTCTTGTTTATGGCCTGGAGGTGGTGAAGCGGATTGAAAAAATCTGGCCACGCCAGTTCCAATCCAACCCTTGTCAACTGGTGTTTGGGGAAAGTGGCCAGTGGTTGGTGGGGTGCCGCCAGAGTTTGGGGATGCAGCCAGTGCCTGGGCAGACCTTTGACGGATTACCTGTCTATTGGCGCCCTGACGCTTTGCAATTGCCCCATACCCATGTACCTTATGCGCAGGTGAAGCAGTCACTGGTTGGGCAGGGGCTGGTGTATCCGCCCGGACAGGCCGCTTTAGCGCCCTATCGCGAGCAGCCCTGGCTGATTGTGCAGCGTCAGGAGGATCTGCGTCGCCATCACCCAGCGTTTGCCGAGACCAACACCGAAGAATGGCTTTCGCTGACGGTCCATGAATTGTTTCATGTGTTGTTTCAGATGTCAGCTCCCAGCATTGTAGCCCAGTTTGACCCGGCCACCCAGCCAGCGGGCGGTTTTATCAGCCAGGATCCCTTAAAAGCCCTGTACCGGGAACAGCCCGAACTTCAAGACATGCTGACCCGTGAACACAGATTGTTGGCGGATGCGCTAACACAAGGGCCGCTGACGTCTGAACAGGCCCAACGGCTGTTGCGTCAGTGGTTGCACCTGTATGAGGCCCGCCAGGAGCGTTTTGGTACACAATTGGCGGGACAGTACCGCCATTGGGATGCCTTCTGGACTTTTTTAGAGGGGACAGCCCGTTATGTGGAGAGCCGCCTCTGGCTAGAT
>DLGM01000380.1:0-2621 GCA_002482705.1 Cyanobacteria bacterium UBA7694 | reverse complement strand
TCCCAGACCCGAGGCCAAGGTTATCGTGCCTTGCCAGGGGCCAATCGCGCCATGGGCGAGGCCTATTTTTATGCCATTGGCATGCATCTGGCCTTTGTCTTAGATCAGTGGGAGCCAAGCTGGCCACAACGGGTCTACACACAGCCCGACTGGTTAATCGGCATCGTGCGCGAGGCGTGTAAATTACCCAACGTCACACAGCCAAAACCGTGAACGAACGACCGGGCTATCTCTATCATCGGCAGGATGTATGCGCAAACAGTACCATTTTCGACAAGGTATTCAGGGACTGCAAGCTTGGGACGTTGACCTTCTGATCGACCTGACCACTCATCTGACAGCGATTGAACATCCGCTCAGTGAAATTCGTGAACTGGATGAGCCCTATTGGTACGACTTAGAGGGTGATCAACCTACGTGCAAATCGATTGCCGCACACATGCGCTTGGTCCATGCGGCGGATTTGGCTTATCCAATTATTCTCTGCCCGACGGGAAGAGTGATGGATGGCATGCACCGTGTGGTCAAGGCCTTTCTGGAAGGCCGTAAATGTTTGCTGGCTTATCGGTTACCGGTTTTGCCTGAGCCGGATTATGTGGGCCTTCATCCCGATGAACTGCCCTATGATAATGAGTAGCCACCTGTTTAACCGATCCTGTGCCATGGGGCTTGGCGTTTTATTTTGGGGGGCTAAAGCACCTTTCACGTGTGTTCGGGTTGGGTAAGGGTATCTGCATATGCCTTACCGCCAAACCAAAAAGGCTCCTTCTCACGAAGGGGCCTTTTTGAGTGCTGAGGAAGGGACTTGAACCCTTACGCCTTTGCGGGCGCTAGTACCTGAAACTAGTGCNNCGGGTTGCCCCGCTACCACCTCAAAGTAGTGCGTCTGCCAATTCCGCCACCTCAGCGCGAATCAACACAGTCATTATACGTATATCTACTCGGAGCCACAAGGGGAATCGGCGTATAATGTGAGGGATGAATACACCTAATTTTCGTCTGCTTCAAGCAGCACTCAAACAACCCGTCGATCGCACGCCCGTGTGGCTGATGCGGCAAGCTGGGCGTTATATGCCCGAATTTCGCGCCATTCGCCAGAAAGTTGATTTTTTAACCCTCTGCAATACCCCCGAATTGGTCGTTGAAGTTTCTATGCAGCCTGTCGATCAGTTGGGCGTTGATGGCGCAATTATCTTTTCTGATCTCTTGATTCCCTGTCAGGCCATGGGTTCTGACCTCGCTTATGTCAAAGGGGAAGGCCCGGTCATTTATAACCCGGTGCGCACCGCTGAAGATGTAGCCCAGCTGGGTTCTCCCGATCCGGCTGAAGCCAGCCCTTCTCTCGGCGAATCGATTCGCCTGCTCAAGCGCGAAGTCGAACCCAAAATCCCGGTGCTGGGTTTTACCGGTGCCCCCTGGACCACCGCCGCCTACATGATTGAAGGCGGTGGCAGCAGCCACTATATCCGCACCAAACAAATGATGTGGCGTGAGCCCGAGTTATTCCAGACCTTGCTGACCAAAATCAGCGAAGTGCTGGTGCGTTATCTGTGTTACCAAATCGAGGCCGGAGTACGCCTGGTGCAGCTCTTTGACACCTGGGCCGGTGGGCTGATGGAGGCCGATTACCGCCGCTACTGTTTACCCATGACCCAGTGGGTGATCGCTCAGGTCAAGGCCAAACACCCGGACATTCCCGTGGTGTTGTATGTCAATAACTCGCACCATCTGCTCGAAGCCACCGCTGAAAGTGGTGCGGATATGCTGAGCGTCGACTGGCGCGTGGATCTGGCCGAGGCAGATGCCCGTGTCGGCCATAAGGTGTCCCTGCAAGGGAACCTCGACCCAACCCGTCTGTTTGATACCATTGACCACGTTGAGGCCGCCACCCGCACCGTCTTGAGCCGTTATCCTCACGCCACCGGGCATGTGTTTAACCTCGGTCACGGCATTTTGCCGGAAACCCCGGTTGAAAACGTCAAACGCGTGGTTGAAACCGTGAAGGCTTATGGTCAGCACTGATTATCACGTGCCGCGGGCCTTGCTGGATAAATATGCCAAGCCGGGCCCGCGCTACACCAGTTACCCCACTGCCCCCGAGTGGGGCGACATGGATACCGCTGCAGCCCAGCAGCTCTATGCGGCTAACAATCCGGCCACCGCGATCAACCCGATCGCCCTGTATGTGCATCTGCCTTACTGCGAAGCTTTGTGTTATTACTGCGGTTGCAATATGAAAGTGTCGCGTAATAAAGCGGTGATGGAGCCCTATTTAACGGCACTGTACCGTGAAATTGAGCAGGTTACGGCGACCTGGGCTCCACAACGGCAGGTCACACAAATGCACTGGGGAGGCGGGACACCGTCTTATTTGTCAGCGCCACAAATCACGGCGTTGGTGGCGAAAATCCGCCAGCACGTGACTTTTGCCGAGGATGCTGAATTATCCATTGAGGTGCATCCGAGCGTGACCACCCCGGAACACGTGGCCGCTTTGCAGGCCAGTGGTTTTAACCGGCTCAGCATGGGGGTGCAAGACTTTAACCCCGAGGTTCAGGCGGCGGTCAATCGCCACCAAACTTTTGAGCAGACGCGCGATTTAGTTGCCCTGGCGCGCACCA
>DLGM01000442.1:331-10742 GCA_002482705.1 Cyanobacteria bacterium UBA7694 | reverse complement strand
ATAACCTTGCACTGTCAAGCGTGATTGGGGCACTCAGCGGCGCTGCTGGTAAATGGACTGATCAGCTTGATGGCTCAAGCTCCTGGAGTGTCACGGCCCTTAAATCGGTGACCAAACCCGCCACTGATGCCAGTTTGGCTGCAGTACGGACCACCGTTGATAACTTATACCATTCCAAAACCGACGATATTTGGGAGAGCATGCTGTTCTCCCTCGTGACCTCCGGGGTTGGACAAGTGAGCAACCGTGTCGCCAGTAGCCTGCAATCACGTATGATGCGCGGTACCTTTGAAAACCTAAATAACGAGCAAAAAGAAGCATTGTTGGCTCAGGAATGGCAAACGCGTGACGGCAAAACCGAAACCTTTGATCCCAATACCGCCGACTTGGCTAAGTTCCGCCTTGCTTACCGCAGTCTGGCTGAAAACCAGCCGGAAATGGCCCAGAGTATTCAGGGCACCATGCAGTTGGAAGCTCAAGTGGTTGCCTTGGAGTACACCAAACGCCTGACGGCTTCTGCAACCAAATTTTATCAGGCTCTCCCCAAAGAAACCCAGACCCAGCTCAAAAACTATGGCTTTGATGTCGAGAACCCCTCCCCTGAAGCATTGGCCAAAGCCATTGAAACCCTGCGCCAGAAGGATGTGAAGGCCCCTGGCCTAGAAACCTTCCGCAGCTTAGACAGTTTGCAGGTCAATTGGGATCGTTAGTCTGGGTATTATTTCCACAGGTAAACAAAACCATATAACCAAGTGCTTTTGTTTTGAGTGAATGGAATCGCGTACACATCTGTGCTCGATATACAGTGGCTGAAACAAGAGGCACATAATGTTAAAATACAGCCATGTCTCAACCTCCTCTTCACCCCCAGCAATATGATCTGACCAGCAAAGATCTGTTTAAAGGGCTGGATGCGGGCTTGGTGCGCTGGCTATTGGGGCAAGAACCCCGTCATATTCAGTGGTTGGATGTTTCCTTCCCCCAGATTGGTGAACTCAAGGCCGATCTGGTTTTTCAGGCTCAGCTTGAGCAGGGTGATTGCCTGTTTCATTTGGAATTACAATCGACCAATGACAAAGATATTCACCATCGTATGTTGCGTTATTGGTCTTATATTTCGCAACATTACCAGTTGCCTGTGTATCAAACGGTTTTATATATGGGTGCCAAACCCATGAATATGCCAAGTGGTTTTCAACGAGAAGTCGATGGTTACAACCACCTGAAGTACCATTTCCGACTGGTAGATTTGAGCCAGGTAACACCGGAAGAACTGCTGGCTTTGCAAGATCCAGCCTTTTTAACCCTGTTACCGCTCAGTAGTTTGGTTCAGAACCAGAGCCCCAATGAATTACAATCCTGTGTTGATCTGCTATTAAAATATACACAGGATACCGACTTAGAGAAACGCCGAAGTTTATTATTACGTACGGAAATTTTTAGCGGCTTGCGTTTTCAACCCCAGATGATTGAAGATATATTCAGAGAGGTCGAACAGATGTTAATCATTGAAGAGTCTGCTGGCTATCAGCGCATTTTTGAAAAGGGTTTGACCAAAGGTATCCAAAAAGGCCGCCAAGAGGGCCGTCAGGAAGGTCACCAAGAGGGCCGTCAAGAAGGCCTCAGCGAAGCTTCCTCTCGCTTTCGTCAACGAATTGTAGAAATTTTGCGCAAGCGTTTTGGCCCAGTGCCCGTGTCCCTGACCGAACGCCTGTATCCTCTGAATATCGAGCAGTTGGATCAAGCTTTGGCGAATGCCCTTGAAGTAGATAGCCTTCAGGCCTTTGAAGATAGTCTTTAGCACCTAAAGCGCGTCGTCAATTCTGGCACTGAAACACAGCGGAGGCTTAAGGTTCTCCAAAAGTTGCTACTTGACCATGTTTTCTGCTTCGTTAAAAAGGTACTTGGGGCTGGGCGGATGCTAATACGTATTCTAAGTTCAAAGGGAAATCTGGCTGATGCCCTTGGTACATTGAATCTAAGGCCTAAAGACTGAGGCCCCGGTCGTTTGAGCGGGGCCTCAGGTAATTATTGCCCCAACCCCTGCTGGACATGCCAATCGAGGTGCTCGGCAATCAAGCTGCTGACAAAATAATAGCCGTGGTCATAACCGGGCTGCATCCGCAGCGTCAACGGCCAATCGACCTTGGCAGCAGCGGCCCCGAGTAAATCCGGGCGCAACTGCTGTTGGTGCAGAAAATTGTCTTCGCTGCCTTGATCGACCAAAATCGGGAATTTCTCGGAGACCTGCTGTAACAGCAGATGGGCATCATAGGCTTTCCAGCTCTCGGTATCTGGGCCGAGGTAATTGCCAAAGGCCTTGTGGCCCCAGGGGCACTCGGTGGGGGCACAAATTGGCGCAAAGGCTGACACCGAAGCATACCGCCCCGGATTGCGCAGGGCTTTCACCAAGGCGCCATGGCCCCCCATCGAGTGGCCGGAAATGCCGGGTTTGCCCTTGACCGGGAACTGTTGTTCTACCAATGCAGGCAGCTCGTTGACAATGTAGTCATACATGCGATAGTGACCACTCCAGGGCTCCTGGGTGGCATCCACATAAAACCCTGCCCCGCTACCAAAGTCCCAGCTTTCATCTTCGCCTGGGATATTCGCCCCACGGGGGCTTGTATCCGGGGCAATTAGCGCTATTCCAAGGCGGGCCGCATCGCGCAGGGCCCCAGCCTTGACCATGAAATTTTCCTCGGTACAGGTCAGGCCTGACAGCCAATATAGATGGGGAACCGGCCCAGCCTCTGCCTGTGGGGGCAGATAAATGGCAAAGCGCATGGACGTGGCCGTTGCCGTGGATGTATGTTGCCAGGTCTCCAGCCAGCCGTCAAAGGCCTTCACACGATTGATGCGTTCAAGCGTCATGGAGTACCACCGAACGGATGCTCTTGCCCTGGTGCATCAGGTCAAAGGCATGGTTGATATCAGCCAAAGGCATGGTGTAGGTCACCATTTCGTCGATTTTGATCTGTCCGGCCAGATACTGTTCAACGTAGTCAGGCAGTTGGCTGCGGCCCTTGACACCCCCAAAGGCGGAGCCACGCCAGACGCGACCAGTGACCAGTTGGAAGGGACGGGTGGAGATTTCTTGGCCCGCCCCAGCGACACCAATGATCACCGATTCGCCCCAGCCTTTGTGGCAGCACTCTAAGGCCGAGCGCATGACATGTACATTCCCAATACACTCAAAGGAATAATCAACGCCGCCATCGGTCAGATCAACAATCACCTGTTGAATCGGAGCATCGTAGTCCTTAGGGTTGATGCAGTCAGTGGCTCCGAGCTGCTTGGCAAATTCAAATTTATCCGGATTGACATCAATCGCAATAATGCGGCTGGCCTTGGCCATTACCGCCCCTTGAATCGCGCTCAGACCAATACCGCCGAGCCCAAAAATGGCCACGGTCGAGCCAGGGGTGACTTTGGCCGTGTTCAGGACGGCCCCAATACCGGTAGTCACACCACAACCCAACAGGCAGACCTTATCCAGCGGAGCGGCAGGATTAATTTTGGCCAGCGCAATTTCTGGCAATACGGTGTGTTTGGCAAAGGTCGAGGTGCCCATGTAGTGATGAACCGGTTGGCCGCCGAGCGAGAACCGCGAGGTGCCGTCGGGCATCAGGCCCTGGCCCTGCGTGGCGCGGATCGCGGTNNGGTCGAGGTGCCCATGTAGTGATGGATCATTTTGCCCTGATAGGAAAAACGTGAGGTGCCATCGGGCATCAGGCCTTTACCCTGGGTCAAGCGAATCGCTTGGCAGAGGTTGGTTTTGCCAGACAGGCAGAACTTGCACTGGCCGCACTCGGGGGTATACAGCGGAATCACGTGGTCGCCCGGTTTGACGGAGGTGACGCCGGGGCCCACTTCTTCGACAATCCCACCGCCTTCATGGCCCAAAATGCAGGGGAACAGCCCTTCGGGGTCATCCCCGGATAGGGTGAAGGCATCCGTATGGCAGACGCCGCTGGCCACGACGCGAATCAGTACTTCTCCGGCCTTGGGGCCTTCTAAGTCAACTTCCACAATTTCTAAAGGTTTTCCGGCCTCAAAGGCCACAGCAGCAGTTGTTTTCATGGGTGCGCTCCTGAAAGGTATTCAACAAAAACCATTTTGCAATATTTTTGCAAAACCAGTTCTCATCTCGTTTATGACCTATCCATGATAGGTCACGACCTGCTTGAAAGCAACCGTTTAGCCCGTCTCCTTTCACCCCTGTTGCTTTTGCCCGGCTCTTAGTACTGGGCCAAATGGCTGTTACAGGGGTGAGAAAACCTACACCCGTTGAAGGCGGTTTAGAAGGACATCATTGGCATATTGAGTTGGGTAAAGCTGTTTGTGTTGCTGCCATTGCTGCCAACATTGACGACTTGGCTGACATTCGATTGGCGATTGGCCAGCACCACAGCGGTAATAATCCCGGCGGTGACCACCACCCCGCCCCCAATCCAGACCCACATCATCCAGTCATTGTTGGCAGTGACTGTGCCACCTCGCAATTGGTTGCGGGCCATGTCAATTTCCTGGTCGCTGACGTACAGCCCCAGCTTGCGGGGAATGAGCAGGGATAAATAATCTACCGCTGGGAAAGCCTCATTTTCCGACTTAAAGGCGTGGCTTTCGCTGACCAACACTTTGGCGGTTTCGACATCAATCATGCGCACATTGATCTCAAAGCGATCTCCCGCTTTAATGAGGCTGCCCGTGACCAAGGCATTGGCCCCAGCCATTTTGCCAATTTGGGCGGCTTTAGCCCCATCTGCAAAAGCAGTTTGGCCAAAACCAATTTCTTTGATCGCTTTGTCGAGCTGGGAGCGCTCGACAAAGCTCAGCTCCGGGCGGCGCGCCATTGGTGTCTTGATAAATATCTGTCAACCGAAACCCGGCCCGCAGTTGCCCGCCAATTTGCTCTTCGATGGTGTGAGAAAATTGGATGCCCCAGTCTTTTTTAATCGACTCGGCGTATAAGGCGGGGTCCGTCAGGGGGTTAAAGGGCAATTTGCGCACCACCCGCTGTTCGGTGTCATCAAAGAGATAGTTGAGGCCTGTGTCGAGCCCGGCGAGCAAAATACCACCGGGTTTTAAAATGCGGAAACATTCTTGCCAAATGCTTTCCACCTCTTGGACATAACAATTAGAGACCGGATGGAAGATCATGTCAAAAGTTGCATCTGCAAAGGGCAAAGGTTGTGTCATATCCCCTTTGACCCGTTCAATCGCATACCCTTCCCGTTCAGCTACCAGCGTTTCGGCATCTAACTGCTTTTGGGCATTGTCAAAAACGGTGCATTGGGCTCCCAAGGCACTAAAAATGGGCATTTGTTGCCCACCCCCTGAGGCCAAACCCAACACTTTGGCTCCGTTGAAAGGGCCAAACCAGTGATGGGGAACGGGTTTGGTGGGGGTCAAAACCACCGACCAGTTGCCAGCCTGGGCCTGGACAAAAGTGTCGTGGTCAATGGGAATACTCCATTCCCAGCCGGTTTCAACCCAGCTATTGACCACTTCTGCATTCACACGGGTATAATCGGAATTCATAGCGGCACCTGTTCAGATTGATTTGTTTTGCGTTGGGGATCGGCTGCGACATCTTCTGCTCGCAGGTGCTTGATTAATCGCACCTGTCCGTCATCCTGAATGCCACGAAACCATGACATAGCTTCAGTTCTTTTGAATTAGGCTTCAGCCTGTTCTTTCTGCTTCTGGTAAATTTGCCAGACGTCGGATTCCAGAACAGAGAATTCGTCGCGCAAGGCTGACAGCGCTGTGTCGGTCGAGTCGATTTCGATATCGCCTTCGCGCAAGCCCTGCTGGTAAGCGGTGTCGAGCTGGTGGGCGATTAAGGAGCGGAGCATGGTTGCGCGGGTTTCGAGGGAGTCCTCTGCATGGGCATAGGCCCACATAATGCCCAGCACTCCCCCGCTGCTTTCGGCGGTAGCTGCGGCGACAATTTGGTCGCCCTGCATCAAGGCAAAGCTCAGGTCGGGATTGAGATCGTCAAAGACCACCTCTTTCCAGAGTGGGTTACTGGCATCGATGGGGGGGGACCAGAAGTGTTCGGCCCGGTAGCGCCCTACCAAGAAGCTCAGCAGCTTATGGCGGATTGGGGCTAGGGTGCGGAAAGAGGCCAGGGTGAGCCCGGCTTCGGCCACGGCCGTGGCCGAAGCCATGGCGGGTTGAAAGTGCTCCGGCGTGATTTCAAAACACAGGGTATGGGATTCCAGGCGCAGGGTATAACCCAGGGTCTGCAAGAAGGCTTGGGTAGCGCTGTCTGCTTGGCTGCATCCGAATTGCAGCCCGGCTTCTTCGCTGTAGCGCAGCCGTTCCCACAGGGCTTCGTGCAGGGCCGTGCCAATGCCATGGCGGCGGTGATCCGGGGCAACCAACACAAACGGGCGAATCCACTGCGGGTGGATGGCATTGTATGAGACGGTGGCAAAACCCAGTAGTTCGTCTTGATCGTGGGCGGCTAATACGGTTTGTTCTTCCAGCGAGCCTACGGTTTCGGCCGTGTCTCCGGCTTCTTCGTAATAGGCTGCCAGCAAGGCTTCAGCGGCAGCGAGGACGGTGCCGCTCATGAGGGTCATTTTGATGGAAATAGTCGACATAGGGGGTGGAATGCTTTCTCGCAGGTTGGTTGTAATGGTTTTGAGGGGACCGCTACAGTCCTCATTTTAACGCTGTTTGTGTGTTCAGGCATGTACTGGATGCTGTTTGGACACTGCTTGTGGCTCAGCGTTGAGGGATAATGGCTGCATCCCGATGGCTTGGAAACATCCGTACGCCTTGCCATAAAGGGATTCACATGCCTTTTTCTCCAAAAGCTTATATACTGCGGAGAAGCTTGTAAGCGTTCAGAAAAGGAGCGGACTGTGTCTCAGGAATATATCACCCTACGTGGCGCACGAGAAAACAATTTAAAGAATGTGTCTTTGCGTATTCCCAAACGCAAAATCACAATTTTTACCGGTGTCTCTGGCTCAGGCAAATCATCGATTGTATTTGATACCATTGCCTCTGAAGCACGCCGCCAGTTGAACGAAACCTTCAGCACCTTTGTCCGTAATTTTCTGCCCCGCTATGCCCAACCGGACGTGGATGCGATTGAAAACCTGAGTATGGCGATTGTGGTCGACCAGAAACACCTGGGGGGCGGCTCGCACTCAACGGTGGGAACCATTACCGATATCTATTCTGTCTTGCGGTTACTGTATTCGCGCCTTGGGCAGCCGTTTGCCGGGCCAGCCAATGTATTTTCGTTTAATGATCCGCAGGGGATGTGTCCCGACTGCAATGGCATTGGCCGTAAGATTGGTGTGGATCTTGACAAGTTTATCGACACCTCCAAATCGCTCAATGAGGGAGCGATTCTGTACCCGGAATATGCCGTGGATAGCTGGCCGTGGAGTATTCTCACCCATTCGGGACTGTTTGACAATGCCAAAAAGCTGGCAGACTACAGCCAAGCAGAAATGGATTTGCTCCTCTACAGCAAGCCCCACAAAGTGAAAATGCAGATTGCGAGCGCTAGCAAGCCTGTGAACATGACCTTTGAAGGTATTGTTGACAAATTCAGCCGCAAGTACATTACCGGCGACCTCAAAAGTTATTCTGAACGCACCCAAAAATCGGTGACCCCCTATATGACTTATGGGCCCTGTATCCTCTGCAAAGGGGCACGTCTCAATCAGGCGGCCCTGAGCTGTAAGATCAACGGGTACAATATTGCACAATTGGCTGTCATGGAAGTGGATGAACTGATTGAGGTCGTCCGGGCGATCACCGACCCGGTCGCCGCACCCATGGTCACCTCTTTGGTCGAACGGCTCCAGCACATGATCGACATTGGTCTCGAATACCTCAGCCTGAGCCGCCCTACCGACACCCTCTCAGGCGGTGAATCGCAGCGCATTAAAATGGTCAAACACCTGAGCAGCAGCCTGGTCGATGTCCTGTATATCTTTGATGAGCCGAGCATTGGTATGCACCCGCGCGACGTGCACCGTCTGAACGAACTTTTGCAAAAGCTGCGTGATAAGGGCAATAGTGTGATTGTGGTGGAGCATGACCCGGATGTCATCAAAGTCGCCGATCATGTGGTGGATGTTGGGCCTGCTGCCGGGACGCGCGGTGGGATGATTGTCTTTGAAGGCAGTTTTACTGACCTGCTCAAGGCCGATACCCCCACAGGTCGCCACATGCAACAAGTCATGCCGACCAAATCCAATGGCCGCAAAGCCAAGGGCAAATTGCCGATTACCCAAGCCCAGGCCAATAACCTGCAAAACGTCAGTGTTGATATCCCAACGGGTGTTCTGACGGTGATCACAGGGGTAGCCGGATCCGGCAAAAGCTCCCTGATAAACCAGTGTTTTCTTTCCCAGCACCCCGATGCGATTGTGATTGACCAGTCGCCCGTGGGTATTTCCAGTCGCTCGAACCCGGCTACCTATACGGGCATTATGGACGAAATTCGCAAGACTTTTGCCAAGGTCAATAAGGTGAGTGCCTCCCTGTTCAGCTTTAACTCAAAAGGGGCTTGCGAAAATTGTCAGGGGTTGGGCGTTGTCTACACCGAGCTGGCCTTTATGGACGAGGTTAAATTGCCCTGCGAAATATGTAATGGCAAGCGTTTTAAAGACGAAGTATTGGCTTATGTCTTCCATGGCCAATCGATCTCTGAGGTCTTAAACATGCCTGTCCGGGAAGCCCTGGCCTTCTTTAACACCAAAGAAGTTGCCAAAGACGTGGTGCGCAAATTGCAAGCCTTGAGCGACGTGGGGCTGGATTACCTGACCTTGGGGCAGCCGATGAGCACCCTCTCTGGCGGCGAATGCCAGCGCATCAAGTTGGCCAGTGAACTGCACAAAAAGGGCAGCGTATATGTCATGGACGAGCCCACCACCGGGCTACACATGTCAGATATTGGCCATTTGCTCGCGATCATGAATCGGCTGGTAGATGCAGGAAATACGGTGATTGTCATCGAGCACAATCTGGCGATTATCAAGAACGCCGATTGGATCATCGACATGGGCCCCGAAGGGGGCAACAAGGGCGGTCGTGTTATGTTCGAGGGCACGCCGCAGCAGTTGCTGGATTGTGAACAATCGCTAACCAGTGCCTACCTGCGGCATTAAGGGGCCGGTTTTACCAAGGACACTTATTTTTGCCGATTCACGATGGCCGCAATCCAGATCGGGGCAAACGGTGAGGTGCAACCCTTAGACACCGGGTAATCACGGTAAAGGCCCAATTTTTCGCCGATGGCAATGGCCCGCTCGCGATGCTCCGGGAAATGAATGCCCATGTTTCCCAGACAGAAATTCATGGTCCACTGCACTTCGGGCAATGCACTGCCCATTTCCGCTTCGATCCGGTCCAGCAAGGCGGGCAGGTCGAGGCCATCGGGTTTTTTGACAATGCGTTCGGAAGTGAGGCTCCATCCGGCGCGGGCGGCCCACCGGTCTTGTTCTTCTTCCATCCAGGCTTGGCGCAGAGCTTCTTTATCGGGATGATTTTTGACCACATAGGGATTCAGCCAGTCGGCCACCTGTACAAACGCAACGGAGCGTACTTTCTGATCGAGAGCCTCGCGGGACAGGTTTTTGGGCTTGAGGATCAGGGTGGCCAAGAGCCGGGCATCGATGTTCCCAGTGTCCCAAAGGGCTTCCGCCAAGGCATCATCCGTCTTGATTTTTGCGGCCACTTTGCGGATATCGCCGAGGCGCACACCAAACTGGTTGTCTCCGGCACCGTTTTTAGTATTGTGGGCCCGGACCTTTTCATGGCCGAGGGCTTCAAGTTCTGCGAGGGCTTCATTCAGTGTCATTGGCATGGGGATGCTCCTTGGCAAGGGGGCAGGGTGTTGATCTGTCACAAAATCTGGAAGGATATTAGGTATTGTAATCTATTATTGAGAGCCCTTCCCTAGGCCTGTTTGTCGTGGCCGTGCGGCTGCTCAGTTGTGATGTTAGCTAAAGATGACCCCGGTCAAGTCCTCAGAGGCTTTCCACAGGCGTGCTGCGGCATCGGTGTCCAGTGCCTGGGGCGGAATCTTTGCAATCGCCGGGAATCCCCGAATTTCGCCCATCTTATTGGGGCCGTAATAAACGCCCCCTTTGGCAGCGGGTGCCGTCGCCGCATAGAGGGTTGGCAATGCACCCTGGGCGGGGGGTTGAAACAGGAACCAGAGATACTTGCGTGCCCAGCCCGCGAGGCTGTCGGCCCCGGCCCCGTTGACAATCAGGTCGGTACGGGATATGCCCGGATGGGCAGGGATGCTGGCAATCCCCCAGCCTGCGGCCTCACTTTTGCGCTGCAACTCAAGAGCGAACATCAGGCAGGCAAGTTTGGACTGCCCATAAACGCGCATCGGTTTGTAGTCACGCTCAGCCTGCAAGTC
>DLGM01000442.1:0-261 GCA_002482705.1 Cyanobacteria bacterium UBA7694 | reverse complement strand
CTCTGGCCCTTGCGCAAGAGCGGCAATAATTGGGCTGTCAGGGCAAAGTGGCCCAGATAATTGGTCCCGAATTGCAGTTCGAAGCCATCCGGGGTGGTGCTGCGCTGTGGCGGTGTCATCACGGCGGCATTGTTGATCAGGAGGTCGAGGCTGCTCAACTGCGCATTCAGGCGGGAAGCAAAGTCAGCCACTGAGGCCAAGCTGGCCAGATCGACGCGTTCAAAACGGACGTTGGCATTAGGGGCCTGTTGACGCACATAG
>DLGM01000184.1 GCA_002482705.1 Cyanobacteria bacterium UBA7694 | reverse complement strand
AGGCACAAAATTTGACAACACCCGGTAGCCCAGCGGCCATTACGGCTTTGGTTGAACAGGCTGAAAACACGCCCCGCTTGCCTGCGTGGAAAGATTTTATTCGCCGTCAGCTCGGAGGCGGCGCTTTATAAAGCGCCGATGGGATACTCTGCGTTTTTAGAATGCAACCAGAGCTGATTCCCGGCGACTAAGATTACATTCAGGAGGCGATTTACCCGCTCAACGTCGATGCATTCACAGCACTATTTAGTTTGAAAGGATTTTAATATGATACGCCCGTCCCTCCTTGCTTTGGCGCTGGTTGTGGCCAGTACCAGTTGTATTGCTTCTCCCAGTGGTGTCAGTCTACCGCCTTTAACCACCGAAAGTCGGCCTGGGGATTCAGCGGCTACTCCGTTATCCCAATTGGTCAATGGAGAGGCCACAAACCCTGATCAACAACTCCAAGATACCCTGCGCCGCCAAATCCGTTTGGATTATCCAATTCGCACCGGGGTATTAATGTATCAATACCAGTCTTCTTTAGATAGCACCGATCAGCAGGCTTTGTTCCGCCAAGCCCAGGATGATTTTGCCGCCAGTGGCTTGGTGCGTGAAACGATTCAGCTTTCCAATTCATTGGTGGGTAACAATGCCTCGATCGAAACGCTGCGTCAGTTAGGGGCTCGTTTTCAAACGGACGTATTGGTGATTGTGGCCGGTAACAATACCTTTGCACGGGCGCGCAATCAGCCGCTGAGCTTCTTTGACGCCTTCAGTGACAAAGCCTATTATCAGCAGACCATCACCTTGGAAGCCGTGGCCTTGGACGTTTTTTCAGGAACATTTTTGAGCCCCTTGCGGGTTGTACAAGCCAGTGAGCCTACGCTCTTGGATCCGGCCGCGAGTGACTATCGCACCCAGCTGTATAACCTCAGAAAAAAGACCGAAGAAGCAGCCTGGAAACAAATTCAGACCGATTTAATTGCCAGTTTAAAGCGGCAGCAGGCCCAACAGGCAGTCGCCAGCCCTGCCCCTCAACCTAGCCCGGCCCAAGGAGTTGCCCAATGAAACGTACTCAAATTGTTCAATCGCTGTTGTCTTTGACGCTAACGGCTTTGGTCTTGTCTGCCCCGGCTTTTGCCGCAACCCAGCGCAGTGCTGATTTTAGTGACGGCAGTTCAGTGGGCATTGGTTTGTTTGGCCTGTCGTATGACTATGGTTTGGGCCCTGTGAGCCTGGGAGCCAATATCGGCACTGATTTAGCTTCTTCGTTCAGTTATGGCCAACCGGCCTTAAAATATAATGCCCGCTTGGTTTGGCGGGTGATGGAAATGGATGGGCTCAGTGGGGGCGTGTTGGCGGGTCTGCAATATGATCCCGGTCGTCCTGGAGGACGGGCCTATTTGAACCCGGATCTGGGCTTTTCTGTGGCCTACGATTTCCGCCGTTTTGATGCCCCTTTTGCCCTGCGCTTAAACGTCACTTTGGGGGTGGGCAGTGGCACCAGCAACTATTATTCCTCAACCCCGGATGGCATTAATGTGCCCGATACACCGACCGCCAACTTCTTTCAGCGTTTGACGGTAGGCCCCAATACCAGTTTGGAGCTGGCTTATATGCCCAGTGACAATATGGAAATTACCCTGGGTGGCGGCACTTGGTTGGGGATGCGCCTCAAGTTTTAATTGTTTTTGTTGTCAAGACGCCCAAAGCATCTTTGGGCGTCTGTTTTTTTGCGCTATTTGCCTTTGTTTTTGTCGACAGTGACAATCAGGGCATTGGTAATGGCGCGGTTGGAGTTAATCCCCTTTTGGGAAATGTACAGAGAAGTGGAGCCGCCCCCATCCAGCCCCATGGCTTCGGTGGCACCCAAGCGTTTCATGATTTGCGCCAAACGGGTATAGGTCACCCCCCCTTTTTTGGCGGGAAAGACGTTGACGAGCAAGAGTTTGCGATTGTGGGTGACCCCTACAGCGCTGCGGGCATTGGGGCGCTTGAGCGAGGCTTGGAGCTTTTCTTGAAAGTAGGTATTGTAGATTTGGCCACTGCGCACTAGGTGAGGAGCCCCGGTGATAATGGTTTCGACTTCGTTCCAGGGTTCATACCGACGGGCACGTAAATGTAAGGCACTGCCAACAGGGTACATTTGTTTGATCTCCTGTGGGTTTTTGCCATGTGCTGATAAGACAAAACCATTGGCTGGAATTTGGGTGTTGCCGTAGCTATAACGGATCACGCGATTGTTTTCTACAACCACTTCGCGTCCATACTGGTTGGTTTGGGTATATTTTCCAAAGTGAGGGGTATAGACAATCGTCTGTTTGCTTTTGCGGGGCTGGTTAATTCCGCTAATGATCTGAAAACGATCTTTTTTGGCGTGATAGACGCCCGTGGTCACTTTGGGGATCCCGATAATCACGTCGTTGTTGCGGGTAATACCCAAAGACGTACGGCGGTGGCCCGAGTCGGCAATAATCTCGCCATCTTTCATGACCAGTCCCACCGAGGTGGGAATTTTGCGCCCGTGAAAGAAACTGCCGTTAATCGCCGCAACGGCGCCATAACGTTCAGCAATACGGCTGACTCGTTCGCCCCCACTGGCTTTGCCCTTGGCTAAAGCGACTCCCAGATTCACTTGGGGGTTTTTTAAGTCGACTTCAACCAAATGCACATTGAGGGGCATGTGTTGGTCTTTGTCTTTAAAAAAACGGTATTTAACAGCTTCTGTGGCCACGACTTGGGGGGCTGCTAATCCGGTGAGTAACAAGCCTCCCAATAGGCCTAGGCTTATTTGTTTCAACATTGTGTATCCCCTTTGTCCGGCTGGCTCACTACGTCGCTACTTTCGATTATAACCATGTTTTGGGGAGGCACTCAACTGAAACTGTACCCGGTTGGTTAGGGAATCAACATCATAGGCAGTCATTCCCGGTTTTGCTCTGGATCAATCAGGCTATTGTGTGGCGACTTGGATACATACGCGTTGTGATGATTCTTCTGGTACGGGCTCTAGGGGGGGTGACACTTATGCAGGGCCTAGTGTTGCTTCTGTGCAAATAAACTTGATTTAATATCTCAGTTTCTCTTATCGGGAAAAGGGAATGTGTGTCTGTTATGAGGTAGGAGCGTTGAGCCCTGTCTGGCAGGTTTCCCAGCGCAGTTGTTCACGCTGTGCTCTTTCAGGGGTGAACTGTCGCCACAGGGTGCCTTCATCGTCAAGGAGTGCCACTGGCAGGGCGTGGTGTGCCATGGCCTGGGTGAATTTTTGCAAAGCTTCGCACTCAGGATAAAGTTCGAGGCGATACCCCCCCAACTGTTTGAGGGATAAATAAGACAGGGAAAATCCGCCCGGTTCGGCCATGAACGCTTGTGCTGCGCTGTATTCTTTGGTGAATAACCCGAGCTCTTCACGCAGGTCTGGGTTGAGCGTCAGGCTGTCTGCTTCTGGGGAGAGGGCTTCGGCGCGGTAAGTGTAGCTGCTGTAAATGGCTGCGGGTTGGGCCGTCTGATGGGCCTGCCAGTGGGCCTGTAGACAGCCTGGGGGCAGTATCATGTCTGATTCGATAAATAAAGCAACTTGGCCCCGCACCATTTCGTGTAGCTCCATTTCCAATGTTTCGGGGGTGCGATAACGCAGGTTGAGTTGCTGACGAAACTGCTGGATGTCTTCCGGGCTGATAATTTCTGACAAAGGATTAAAAACGATCACATCAAAGCTGGGTCCATCTTGTTGCGTCAGAGCGGTTAGGGTGTCCCGGAGGGTTGCCGAGATTCACCACACCAGGACGGTGATCAGCGGTTGACGAAAAGGTGATTGATAGGGGGTTGTAGCCATCCGACTTGATTTAAAATGTGTAAACATATGCAGCCAGTGACGGGCAATTTTTTCCCAGTTAAACTCACGCAGGGCCCTTGTGCGTGCCTGTTGTGCCAATTGCTGGCGTTGGGCTGGATGGTTTAATAAATGCAGCGTTGTATCCACAAAGGTTTGCTGATAGCTCTCGGAGTCGGGATCACCGGGGATCAAAATCCCGCTTATCTGATCCGCCACTGTTTCTGGCAGGGCACCTCGGGCGCTGGTGATAACTGGCAATCCAGCGGCTTGAGCTTCTAAAGCGGCTAAACAAAAGGTCTCAGCCCAGGTTGTGCTGTCGGGTGCTGCATGATTGGGATAGGTCCATAAGGTGCCTGATCTCAGCGCCTGATAGAGCTGAGGCTTGGCTTGAGGGGGATACCAAAAAATACCTATTTGGCCAGTGGCATGGCGTAGTACCCGTTGACTTTTGTATTCTTCCCAGGGGTCGTGAATTCCACTCCAGACCTGTAGGCCCGAGTAAATGTGCAGTTCAACATTGGGTACTTGTGCTCTGATGCGTGGAAAAAGCCGAAGGAGAAGTGCCAACCCACGGTTGGGCGCACTTGTATACAGCAGACGCGGGGGATCACTGGGAGTGGGGGCTGACTGAAAATCATCGGGTTCAATGCCATAAGGGCTGATCCAAAAGTGTTTTCGTTCCAGATGAAGGGTATGTGCTAACCGCTCTGCTTGCCATTCACTCAAAACGGCAATGCCATCACTTGCCGTTGCCAGGGTGGCTATCATTTCAGCTTTGATGTCGGGGAGCTCTTCCCAAATATGGCTGCAGTCACTGTGAGCCCACCAAATTTTATACCCGTTGGGTACTGTCAATCGCAGGTATTTTACGCCACTTAAAACAATCAAAAAATGGGGCTGTAAACGCAAGCAATCTTGTTCCAGTTGCTCAATGGGGACATACTTCACGCCCTCAAAATAGCCCGCAATTCCTTGGCAGTTGCAGTATACCGAAACTTCAAGACCCTTACGCGCAAGGGCTCGGCTGAGGCCAATGAGTGCGCTTTCTGTGCCGCCCATGGGCTCGTGTTCTGGCGTGGCGCCATTGAATACTCGGAAATGGGGGGTGGCAAAGAAGATGCGCATTAGCTCGATGAGGCCCACAAAGCGAGAATGTGTGTGGCTAACTCCAGGGGATTAAAAGGTTTGCGAATGTGGCCGAGTATCCCGACGGGTAGCTGTGGCGGCTCACTGGCGCTGAGGATAATCCCGTATAAATCGGCATTTCCCGGCTGTTGGCGCAAGCGTACAAAAAGCTCTAAACCGCTGAGATCGGGCAACTGCAAATCGAGCAATACCAAATCGGGTTGAAAGGCCTGGTGGCTGGCCAAGGCGCTGGCGCCATCGACACACACCTGGAGTTCACAGGGCAGTCGCTTGAGGGCTATCTGTGTCAATAACCATACATCCGGGTCGTCCTCAACCTGTAAGATACGTGCCGGGGCGCTCATCGATGCGCTTCTAACGCAATGGGATTGAGCACCCAGTCTGGGCGGCTATCAAACTCATCTGGGCGAATTTTGGCTAAAATTTCCTCAAAGGAAGTCAGACCCTGGCGCACCTTATAAACCCCATCCCAATACAGGGTGCTCATCCCCGCGCTGACAGCCATTTGTTTGATTTCTTCCGTGTTGATGCCAGGGCGGGTCATGGCCCGGCGCATGGCATCGTCGGGAACCAGCAGTTCATGGACGCCGGTGCGCCCTTTATAACCGATGTGGTTGCAGGCTTCGCAGCCTTTGGCCCGGTACAGACGCACCCGTTCATCGGTGGGCGTGTAGCCGAGTTTGATTTTTTCGTCGTCGCTGGGGATATAGGCTTCTTTGCAGACCGGGCACAGGAGTCGAATCAGGCGTTGGGCACAGACCATAATCAGCGAAGCGCTGATCATAAAGGGCTCAATGCCCATTTCAATAAAGCGGGTGACGGTGGCTGCGGCATCGTTGGTGTGGAGTGTGGACAATAAGAGGTGGCCTGTTAAGGCCGCTTCCACGGCAATTTCAGCGGTTTCCTGATCGCGGATTTCCCCGACCAAAATCACGTCTGGATCTTGGCGTAGGTAGGCCCGGAGCGCACGGGCGAAGGTCAGGCCAATTTCCGGCTGTACCTGCATCTGGTTAATGTGGGGCAATGTGTACTCAATGGGATCTTCCGCTGTTTGAATATTGATGCCTGGCCCGGAGAGTTCATTCAGGGCGGAATACAGGGTCATCGACTTGCCGGAACCGGTTGGCCCAACGTGTAAAACCATGCCATAAGGGGTGCGGATATGAGCGCGATAGCGGCTCAGGTTCCAGGGTGCAAAGCCCATCTTTTCGAGGGGCAGGGTGTTTTTCTGTTTATCGAGAATGCGCATGACAATTTTTTCGCCAAAATTCATGGGGGCGGTAGCGACGCGCAGGTCAAAATCGAGGTTGCTGCGGGTAAAGCGCTTAAAGACAATGCGCCCATCTTGGGGCATGCGCTTTTCGGCAATATTGAGGTCGCACATGATTTTAATCCGTGTGGCCAGGGGTTGGATCAGCTTGGCGGGACGCAATTGGGTGATAATTTGCAACTCGCCATCAATGCGGTAACGGACGGTGACCTCATGCTCTTGGGGTTCAATGTGAATATCAGATGCTCCCATGCGATAAGCATCCTCAATCAGTTTATTCACCAGCATGACCAAGGGCGCATCCTCTTTGAGGGGCAGAGCATCATCCAGGTCGAGGCTGTCCAAGGGATTCACTTCGGGCTCGAGCTTGGGCTGGAGCTTTTCCATGATTTGATCCAGGTTAAGGGTTGTGCGGGCTTTTTCGGCGGCATGTTTCTGTTTGAGGGCGGCAGTGGGCGCTGCGCCAAAGACACTCAGGACGGTGGTGGGTTCGGTGATCAGCAATTTATAACCACGGTGGCGCTGGACCGCATCCATCAGCTCGATGTCAAAGGGGTTGCTGACCACAAAACATTTATCGAGGTTGGCGGCTACCAGCGGCACGAC
This sequence comes from Cyanobacteria bacterium UBA7694, assembly GCA_002482705.1. Classification (GTDB taxonomy): domain Bacteria; phylum Cyanobacteriota; class Sericytochromatia; order UBA7694; family UBA7694; genus UBA7694. The sequence goes on along the minus strand of DLGM01000184.1, from coordinate 9,609 downwards.
CATATGGCGCTTGCAAAAGGCGATCGGAAAAATGCCCAAACTAACTTCTTCGGGGTTGATACCTTCGCGGTAAGCACATTGGGTAAAAACCGACAGGTGGCGGGCCACATCCTGTTCACTGATGCCCATGGCATAAGCTGAAACGTAAAGATCAGCAGCCGGGGCCTGCAAGAACTCCTGCCATTTATTTTGGGGAAGCTTAAACTGTGAAAAAAGATACTCTTTAAAACGCCCCAGTTCAGAAATTTCTGCGAGGGATTTTTCACCCGTCGTGGTGGGGAGGCTTAAGGCCGGGTCGATCATGCTGGTAGGGGGCGGCTCAGTGATGGTTTTGGGGGGCGGGGGAGCCTCTATCACCGGTTCGCTGGGAGTGGGGGGCGTTGTGGGCTGTTGAGCACTTCCCCTTTGACGCGATTTAAACTCTTGTAACCAAATGTCGCGGGTATCGAGATGGCGTTTGAGCGTTTCGGCCAACATCTGTTGGCTCAGGGGTTTGGATAAGAAGTCAACGCCCCCGGTTTTAAAGGCTTGAAGGCGATCGGCTTCCCGTTTAAAGGCGGTCACAAAGATGACCGGGATGAGAGCCCAGCGCGGATGTTCCTGGAGGCGGCTGCAAAAGGTATAACCGTCGAGTTCAGGCATATTGACGTCGAGTAAAATCAGGTCAGGGTCTTCTTTTTCAAGAATTTTGAGCGCTTTGTGGGCACTGTTGGCAGTCAAAGCCTGATAACCCTCTTTTTTCAGAAACACACCCATGAGGGCGAGAATGTCTGGATCGTCGTCAATGCTCAGAATGGTGCGGGTGGTCATACACAAGATCCAGGCTTTCGAGATAGTGGGCAAACTGCCGCAACAGTTCTTGAACTGGGGCTGTTTCAGGCGGTGCGGGGAGATGTTCGAAGGCTTGTCCCAGTTCAGAGATGAAGTCAAGGCCAAAACTTGCACCACTGCCGGTCATGCGATGGCCGGTCTGGCGAATGAAGTCCCAGTCCTGCTCTTCTAGGGCCTGGGTCAAGGCGGCCAAATCTTTGTGACGATTCTCAATGTAAATGGGCATATAGTCCTCAAAGTCAGGGGAGATTAAGACGCGTATGCGTTGATTTGACTCCATGGTTAAGCAATGCCTTTGTCAGAATGGATAAGGGCATTGTAGCGGCTGATGACGAGAGATACAAGCCTTGTATTAAAGGCGTCGGGCTCCTTGATAGTGCCGCTGGAAGTAGTCTGAATCGAGGCGATCATAAGAGACGACGCGTCCGGTGCGGGGAGCGTGTAAAAATTGATTGTCCCCGGCATAAAAACCCACATGATCGATCACCGTGCCCGAGATGCTGAAAAAGACCAAATCACCGGGTTGGAGCTGGTTGCGCTCAATCGCTATTCCTTTGAGGTACTGCTTATTGGCAAGTCGTGGCAGGGGGATTCCCTTGCGGGCAAACACCTGCTGTACCAATCCAGAGCAATCAAATCCCCCTTCGCGCATGCTTTCACCCCCAAACACATAGGGGACGCCCAAATAAGCTTGGGCAATTTCCAGCACCGAAGCATTGTGATTGACGGTGGGTTCAGCCTGGTTTTGTGCCCATTCTAAGGATTGAGGGGCATCTTGGGGGCGAACCGGCACTTCGCGAATACTCACGCCAGCGGGTAAAATATCCGGTTCAGCAGGGACTTGTGCACTGCTGCCGGGGATATCTGGGGGTGTTACCAGCCAATGGCGAGCGTGTTTAGGCGGGGTCGTTTTGGGTTGGGTTGGGGGCGGCGCTGGCGTCTTATTGGGCACCGGAACTGCTGCTGGCTGCTTGGGGTGGTTGGGGGGTGGAGCATTCTCTGACCAACGATGCACAATACGGGGTGCTTCCGGTTTATTTTCATCCCAACTATGGCTGGCAGATTTGAGCTGCACAGCACAGCCGGTACTTAAAAGACCGGTCACAATGACTGCCATAAGACGCATAGTTCTGATTGTAATCGCTGGATCGCTTTTCTGTGTGTGATTGATGTCGCGGGTGTGGCAAGCATACCCTCCTGCGGCTTTTGTGTGCTCCCTAATTTGCGGCCGCTTCCTGGATTTCCATCAGTTCGAGCAAACGCTCTTCGTGGGTTGCAATCGTATTTTCGAGCGCGCCAAATTCGGTTGCGAGCTTTTGCAATTTGCCCACATCGGTGGTGTTATGGAGGCTGCTTTCCAGTTCTTGTTTGCGTTTGGCCAATTTTTCGAGTTCTTGTTCGAGGTTTTCCATTTCCCGGGCCTGTTTCCAAGTCAGCTTGGGCTTGTCAACTTTGGCCACGGGCGGTGGGCTTACCGGAGCAGATGCACGCTCCTGTTCTCGCCGTGCATCTTCTTGAGCTTGCACACGGATGCGGTAATCGGTGTAATTGCCAGGAATATACCGAATCTCTCCGCCCCCTTCAAACACAAACAGGTGATTGACGAGCTTATCCATAAAATAGCGATCATGGGAGACCACCAGCAGGCAGCCTTTGAAGTCGTTGAGGAAATCTTCCAGAATGGTGATCGTGAGAATGTCGAGATCGTTGGTGGGTTCGTCGAGTACCAGGAAGTTGGGGTTTTTCATCAGTAGGGTTAGGAGGTACAGCCGTCGTTTTTCACCTCCGCTGAGGGTCGAGACAAAGCTGTATTGAGAAGCCGGTGGAAATAAAAAACGCTCCAAGAGTTGGGAAGCCGTCAGTTCAACCCCTTTGGCCATGGGCAACACTTCGGCCACATCTTTGACGACATCAAGGACGCGTTTGTCTTCGGGCAGTTTTAAGCCTTCTTGGCGGTAATAACCAAATACTACCGTTTCACCGGTTTCAACCCGGCCTCCATCAGCAGGCATGCGGCCTGTCACCACTTCGAGAAAGGTACTTTTGCCGGTGCCATTGCGCCCGACAATGCCAATCCGTTCCCCTTTGCTAAAGGTATGGCTAAAACCGTTGAGAATGGGCAGATCCCCAAATGACTTCTGCAAATTCTCAAGCGCTAAAATTTTGCCCCCGAGGCGCTTCATTTGCATCTCCATGTCCACTTGTTTTTCCTGGACTTTGGCCTTGGCTTTGACCTTGAGGGCTTCATAGGCTTCGAGACGCGACTTTGATTTGGTGCCGCGCGCCTTGGGCTGTTTGCGCACCCATTCATACTCTTTCAGCATCAGTCGCCGGGCATCTTCCGTTTGCTTAAACTCGTTGGCTTCCCGGGCGGCTTTGAGTTCAAGAAAGGTCGAATAATCCCCTTCATAACGGTAGAGCTGCTGCTGATCCAACTCCAGAATGGCATCACAGACGCTTTCTAAAAAATAGCGATCATGGGTGACCAAGAGCAGGGTAATATGGCTGCCTGCCAAATACTCTTCGAGCCACTCGATCATGTCTAAATCGAGATGGTTGGTGGGTTCGTCTAAAATTAAAAAATCGGGCTGGTCAATTCAGACGCGGGCCAAGGCAATGCGCCGCCGTTGGCCCCCGGACAGGACGCTGACCGGTTGCGTGAGGTGGTCGATTTTGAGGCGGCTGAGGATTTGGCGGGCCCGAACTTCGTAGTCCCAGGCGTGTAATTTGTCCATGCGCTCTAAGGCGGCCTGCACCCGTTCGGGGTGGGCGGTATCTTCTAATGCTTCTTCATAAGCGCGCAGCGCCTGCATTTCTGGCGCTGGGCTATCAAAGAGTGCTTCGCTGACGGTGTGATTGGGGTTAAAGTCGTTGTCCTGAAACAAAATGGCGGTGCGTACATCGCGGTTGACGGTGACTTGACCACTGTCTGGTTTTTCGAGCCCAGCGAGAATGCGCAGGAGGGTAGATTTACCCGCCCCATTGCGGGCGACCAGGGCAATTTTGTCGCCTTTATTGATGGCAAACTGGATGTCGGTGAACAAAACTTTTTCGTTATAGGCTTTGCTGAGGTTATTGACCAGCAGGTAGTTCATAAGGCGTATCTCGTTGAGCGTGTATTTGCGGAGTATGCTCATCTTACCGCGAAGCGAGGGGTATGCGGGCAAATCGCTTGTGCGGTCCACACTGCCCAAAGTTGGATGGGTAGGCTATGATGTACAAAAAAACAGGAAGATCCTATGCAATACAAATACCTTGGATTTGGAGTGGCGGCCGCAGTTGGGCTACTTTTGGGGCTGAATGCTGGGTGCCAGCGCACTTTGCCCAATAATGGCGAGGTGGTGGCCTGCTCAGGTATTTATCAGCCGGTGTGCGGCACTGACGGGAAAACCTACAGCAACGCCTGTCAGGCTCGGGAAGCCGGTTTGCGTGATTTTGAACAGGGAGAATGCCCTTCTGTCTCACCGATTATAGGTGGTTAATGTTCGATTAATAAATGGGTAATAAACGATTAATTTGCGCAAGTTCAAACAAAAATGGCGCAATAATCTAATTATCACATTTATCGTAGAGGTTCATCATGCAAGTCTTAACGGTTAACGGTCAATCCTTGGGTGGCAGCGTCCATCAATTAAAACCCGGTGTCACGATTGAACAAGCCAAAGCAGCCGCCAAAAAAGACGGGATGGACCAAGTCTTCTTTGAAGCCGGTGGTAAAAACTATGTGCTTCAAGGCGACAAACTCGATTTATCTCCGCTGAAAAAAGGCAACAGCACTTTTGTGCAACTGCATACCAAAGAAGGTTCGGTCTTGGCTGATGTCAAAGGCGTCGACGATGAAAAAACTTCCTTCATGGAAGGCGGCTGGAACTGGGGCACCAAAGGCGCACTGATCGGCGCTGGGCTTGCGGTGGGTATGGCTGTTGTCGGCGGTGGTAAAGCCACAGGCGAAGATGCCATGGGCATGGTCATGGGCGGTATGGCCCTGGCTGCCATGTTTACTGCGGGTTCTGCCGTTACGTTTGTGGGTGGGGGTACCATCACAGCGCTTAAAGGGTCTTCGCCAGAAAAAATGCAGCCCTTGCTGCAACCTTAAACAGATATCTGTTAAAAAGCCCGGAGCTCCAACTCCGGGCTTTTTACATGCCTAACTCCAGGTGTGCGTAATGCCTTGAAACCACTTGGCCAAAGACTGGACCTGAGGGGCACAGACCTGATGCTCCATCGGATAGGGTTCCCAGGTGGTGGCAAAGCCCTGATTTTTTAAGGCGGCTTCCGAGCGCTGACCCAGGCTGAAGGGAACCACTGGGTCAAAGGTGCCATGTTGCACTAAAAAGGGGGTGTTTTGGTTGGCATGCCCTTGGGCCGAAGGCACCTGATCGGGATCGATCAGATAGGTGGACATTGCCAGCACCCCTGCCAAGGGATGTTGGACCTGTAAGGCGGTGGCCAAGGTAATGGCCCCCCCTTGGCTGAACCCGGCCAAAATAATGCGTTCGTGGGCAATGCCCCGCTGTTGCTCTTGGGTAATCAGGGCCTGGATATCACCAATCGATTGGGCAACATGTTCATGGTTGACTTCACGCAGGGCACTCATCGAAATAATGTCATACCAGGCGGGCATGACATAACCGCCATTGATGGTGACCGGGCGCTGGGGCGCATGGGGAAATAAAAAGCGCACATTGGGTTTTAACCCCAGTTCGGGGACCAAAGGCTCAAAGTCATGACCACTGGCACCCAAACCATGCAACCAGATCACGCTGCCAACGGCGGGTTGTTGTGAGGACACAGAATAACGTTCGAGATGGGGAAGCACGGTCATAGATACAACTCCTGAATCAATTTCATTGGGTATCATACCGCGCCTGTGGGCGCTAATATGAAGAGCAGAGGTATTGTGTCATGACATTTGTTGCTTATACCCCGGCCCTGTTGGGGCAGTGGGTGGTTTTTGAAAATCAGGCCGAACTGCTGGAGCTGGCCTTGGCGGATACCCCCTTGCTCGACCCCGAATTGAATGGGGGGGTCGGTTATATTTATGTAGATCGGGAAGTGGGCCTTTCGCTCAGCCTCGATTTTGCCGCTGTGATCGACGGTGATGGAGATGTCAGCCGGGCCATCCCTTTGCGTGTACCCGGTGGGTTACAGGTTGATCTACGCTACCCTATTTTGCAGGAACTGGCACTACGCCCTGTGGCTGATCATGAGCGCAGCTTATTAGAGTTGCCGACGGAGCCGGTATGGCTGATCGCCCATCATCACCCTGCGGCGGAGGCTTTGCGCGGAGAGCGTGAACTCGACCCTTTGCGGGCTGCTGAACACCCGGATGACCTGCGGGTGGTCTTGATGGATGATGGCCTACAACCCGAAGCGGTGTGGGGACGGGTCCAGGGGGTGACAGACACCCGTGATCTGTTGTTGGAATTGATTACCCACCCGATGCAGGACTTTGACTTGAGTGCCGGGGATCTGTTTACCGCCCAGGTGTACCGCGATGAAAGTGGCCAATTAATGTTGCTGTGGCAACCCAGTGGCAGCGAGCTGTTTTTATCCGGCGCTACGGAGTTTGGTTTCTGAAGCCCAGCTACCGTCTACCCACTGCTGCCAGTGAAGAGTATGACGGTGGGGGCCTCCCTGCAAGTGTTGCTGGGCGTCGGCACAGGCGAGTTCCAGGGGCAGGGTGCCCGGATCCAGGTATAACCACAGGGGGTCTTGGCGGGTACCCGGCTTTACGCTCAGCAGGGCGGTCTCACTTTGGGGGAAAAACCAAACGCCCTGCACATGGGGAAGGCATTCACGCCAGAAGCACCAAGGGGGGTTCGGATCCAGCAGGGCTTTGGCGGGAACCGCCATCACGGCTTCTGGCAAGCTATCAGCTTCGGGGGGAACTTGAACAGTGAGATAGATACTGAGGTCTGTGGGCTGGGGCGCTTCGGTGGGCCATGCGGGGGAGACCCTTTTGATGCGGCACTGTTCGAGCCCGATGAGCATCAAATAGAGCTGAGCCAAGGCCGCTTCTTTTTCTGTGTAAACCCACAACTCCCAGCCCTGGGTGGCAAGCGGTTGTTGCTGCCAAGCGGTGGCCAGTAATTGTCCTTGTCCACCTATTTCGATCAGGGGTTGATGAGGCAGTACATCGACGGCTAATTGGGCCAATTCGGGTGCTAATGGCCAGGTATTGGCCCAGATCCGCTGTGCCCAGAGCTGGTAGTCTGATGCTTTATTTGGATGTGTTTCCAAGGTTGTGAGAATCCGTTGTAACAGCTTTTCATCGGGCCATTCAAATAAGTTGAAGGCCTGTCCCAAGGGCTGGCTGGCAAGGGCCGGGAGCACTTGCGTCTCTAAATACAAGCGGGCTTGCGGGGCCTGGCAAAGGGCGCTCCAAGTGAGGGTGGATACATCCTTATGGCTCTCCCAGCGTTTGAGGGCCAATAATAGCGTACCTAACGCTTTGGGGTCGGGGCTCAGGCTGAGCAGGTGGTAAAAGCGTAAAAACATGTATGCTCCTAAAGTGAGAATGGCCTTCAGTATAGGTTGCCTTTAAACAAACCATGATTGACGCTGACTTAACACACGCCGTTGCCAACGCTGTGAAGACTGGGCTATAAAGAGGAAAATAATTCCTCCAGGTGTGTGGTATGAATGAACGGTGGGTGGTGGTGTGCCCGTATTGTAACGGGGCTTGTTTGCACCAAGAAATATCCCGACTTCCGGTAGCGCAGATGACCTTGTGGTCTGATCAGTACATTCACGGGGCACCTGGCCCGCAGTGGGAGCGTTTGGCCCATTGTGCCCATTGTCAGGCTTGGATGTGGCTGGATCAGGTGGATACCGAACCATGGAATCCCACTGAATTTACCACCTTGCCGATGTTGACCCCGATGATGTTGGCCGATTGGTTCGATGCTGTGGCCCAAGGAGCCGCTGAAGATGCCGAACAGCAGCATTATCTCTACCGTCAAATTTGGATGCAGGGCAACCATCTGCGCCGTGAAGCGCCCAGTGCTGCCTTTAGCGAGGTTGAACCCGCTTGGCGGGCTGCGCTTGAACATTTCCTGCCTGATTTGGATGACCCGCGCCTCACCGTTGAGTTATTGCGTGAGTTAGGGGACTTTGAAGGGGCATTGGCTGCCTGTCAGGGGGCTGATTTAGACCCGGAGTGGCTGGCTGTTCAAAGGGCCCGTTGCCAAGCCCAAGATACCCGGCCCTTTGTGGTGCGCCAAGTTCCTGTACCCCAAGGGGGATGATGGGGCCGTTATCCGTCAGACATTAAGAGGGCAGCTTGCTTAAGGCTGCCCTCGAATGCATGTCTTGTAACGGGTTGTTCGATATGGGCTTAAGTCTCGTTTGAAGCTGTAGCGGCCTGTTTTTTTTCGCTGCGATGTTTCCACATCTCGATCGCAACAGGCAGCACCGAGATACCAATAATCCCAAAAATGGCCAGTTCAAAGTTTTCTTTGACGATCGGGATATTGCCAAAGAAATAACCCAGCAGGGTACAGCTCAGGACCCATAGGACAGCCCCAATGATGTTATAGGTCAAAAAGGTGCTGTATTTCATTTTGCCAATCCCGGCAACAAAGGGGGCAAAGGTGCGTACAATGGGGACAAAACGAGCAATGATAATCGTTTTTGTGCCATATTTGTCGTAAAACTTCTGGGTTTTTTCGAGGTATTCCTGTTTAAAGATGCGGCTATCAGGGTTTTTAAACACTTTGGGCCCGAGCAAGTTACCCACCCAGTAGTTGACGGCATCACCTAAAATGGCCGCAATCAGCAACAGAGCCAGAACCAGCCCTAAATTGAGGGAGCCACTGGCGGCAAAGGTTCCGGCCGCAAACAAGAGTGAGTCGCCTGGCAAGAGGGGAGCAACCACCAAACCCGTTTCACAGAAAATAATCAAGAAGAGGATGATATAAGTCCAGGTGCCGTAGGTTTGAATAATGCTGTTGAGGTGCTCATCCAAATGCAAGAAAAAGCTGACAAATTGTTTGGCCAGATCGATAAGAGACGAAAAATCCATGAAAAAATCCTTTGCTAGCTGCAGACAGTGCTCTGGGTAGGTATACCATATTCCCCAGATACCGTGTGCTGAATCGCGTTATTATAATGTATTGTCAGCAACCCAAAGGAGCTTCGGAATGAAACGTAAAACGGGTCCCCTTGAGAGTCCTAACCCCCGCAATGGGATGGATAGTGTATCCCTGGAAGAGGGAATCCGTCAGCATTTGCGTTATACCTTAGCAGAAGATCAATACTCCTCGACCCAATGGGATAACTACCAGAGTTTGGTGTTAACGGTGCTCGATCGCCTTCATGACCGTTGGTTACAGACCCAGGACCTCTATTTCCGCAAGGGAACCAAGGCCGTTTATTATCTCTCGATGGAATACCTGATCGGGCGTTTGCTCGACAATGCCCTGATCAACTTGGGCATTCTCGATGAGGTACGCGAGGCGCTGCGCCACATGGGGCTCGATTATGAGCAACTGCGCAATGCGGAGTGGGATGCCGGGCTTGGCAACGGTGGTTTAGGGCGTTTGGCAGCCTGTTTCCTCGATTCGATGGCGACCCTGGGGGTGCCGGGCATGGGGTATGGCATCCGTTATGATTTTGGCATCTTTTTCCAGAGCATGCACAATGGTTTTCAGGTGGAGGCCCCGGATAAATGGCTGCGTTATGGCAACCCCTGGGATATTGTGCGCCCGCAGATCCAGTTCCGCATCCCCTTTTATGGACAAACGCGTTATTACAAAGATGAGCATGGCATTGTGC
>DLGM01000199.1 GCA_002482705.1 Cyanobacteria bacterium UBA7694 | reverse complement strand
CAATGAGGTGTTGGCCTTACAAAGTGAGGCCGGGGGCACGCCCTATTACCTGCATGCGGGCGAATCCCCCCAAAGTTCGCTGTTACTCAAAGGGCCTCAGGGGCTCACCCCCGTTGATTTACACGTCGATCCAATCCGGGATGCACGCGGGCATGCCACTGGCTCGGTAGTCAACCTCTATGATATTAGCGAGCAGCGGCGGGTGGATCAGGCCCAGGAGGCCCGCATCGAAACGCTGGAGCAGTCCCTCACTAAATTCCATGAGTTGATTCATCTGTGTGCCTCATGCAAACGTGCCCGTGACCATGAAGGTCATACCATGAATTTTGAAAGCTTTCTACGCCAGCACTTTGGTATGCGTATCAGTCATGGCATTTGCCCAGACTGCTTTAAAGATCTGTACCCGGATTATGTGCGCGAGCGGGCTTAGGGCTCTGAGGAGCCGAGTTATAAGCCAAAACCGGTGATTATCACCGGTTTTGGCGCGTGGTTAATAGCGATGGATGCGTCCCGGCTGATTGCGGGTGCGGTTGTAAGTCCAGACGGTTTGCAGATCGGGGGAGTCCATAATGTCTTCCACGGTGACCAAATCCCAGCCATATTTGGCGCGGTGGGGGAAGATACGGGCGGGGTTGCTCGTCCGTTTCAGGGCCTGGAAAACAAACTCGGTGCAATAAAAGCGGTCTTCGGTGCGCAGCAAGAACAGAGAGTCGTAACCTTTGCCAATGTGTTGGTGGGCATATTGACTCATGTTTTGAACATCTTGGGAGGTAAGGCCGGGTTTACGCAGAACCACGAAGCGATCCCGGTTGATGCGCTGGGTGTAGTTCAGGAGTGTCTCTTTGACAACTCCCACATAGTTTTCTTTGGGATTGGGTTGGGTGGCCAGGGCGTGGATAATAGTGCCGTTGCCAATGTACAGGGCGGCGTGGACAAAGGAATTATTATTGCCACACAGAAGGACGTCGCCGGGCTGTAACTGAGTCAGTAACTGCTGAACTTCAGCAGGGCTGATCGGGGGGATATTGTCAGCGACGCCGGGCTTGCTGAACTCGCGTACGACGGCCCGGTCGCTGAGGGGATAAATAATTTTGCGGAAGGTATCCATATTGTTGAGGCGCTCGAAAATAAAGCCACCGCGGGGAAGGGATACATTTTCAGCCGGACGGCCATTGTCTACGTCATCTGCGAAGTTTTCTTTGAACAGATTGCGCACCAGCGAAACCGTGAGGCCATTCTCGTCACCACTGGCCTGAGCTTGGAATTGAGCCGGTTGTTGGTTGGCCATGAGGGGCATAGGCGTTTGCTGAGCACAGGCCGTTAAGAGCAGGAGCGTTGCAGACAGAGACGCAAAAACTTTGGTCATTGGGCACCTTCAGAACATCGGTTGAGAGCAGAAAAACAATGCAGTAAATTATAGCGCACTTATGCGCGGAACTGAAGCCTGAGATCGGCCATAACTTTACTGCGGGAGTACCGTTTACAGCGACGATTGTGCGCCGATCACCCAAGGGCTTTTAGACCGGGCACGCACTTGGTATTAGCCACCTTCTGCCAGAAAGTCTTGCTACCCGCTGACCTTTTCATCGGCTACAATGGGAAGGAACCTTGCTGCTAAGGACTATCACATGTCTAAACTTTTAACTTTTTTTTCCTTGACTCTACTGCTTGCCAGTTGTGCACCCATGACCGGCATGCCCGTTGCGCCTATGACCTCTGCTGCCCTACAGGCCCAAAGCTCCCGTGTGGTATATCACGTGGTTCCCAATAGTTCGGAAAGTCAGTGGCAGGTGCGTCTGCGCAATAACCCTGTCCCGGTTTCCGTGCATCCCACCAAAGCCCTGGCTGTCAATGCTGCGCGGGTAGAAGCCAAACAACATGCCCTTTCGCAAGTGATTGTGCACAAAAAAAATGGCCAAATTGAACAAGAATTCACCTATGGGAATGATCCCAAGGACATCCCTGGCTAATGGCCGAACAAGATGGTTTACGTCAGCTGCAACTCTTCGAAAAACGCGGCGACTTGACCCGCCAACTCGAAGTCTTGCAGCAGACTTTGGGCAACCTCATTTCGCCTTTGCAATTGCGTGAACTTTTAAATTTGGCTCAAGAAAGTGCTCAACGCCATGAGCAACTCCATCCCCCTTCTGCTTTTGCCTTTGATGCGTCACGGGCGACCCTGCAAGTGACGCAGGCGCTGTCCGGGGAAGTTCTCAAAGAGGTGGCCTTGCCCAAAGAGCCGGGCGCTCTCAGTGCCGATCTCCTCAACTGGTCTCCGATTGGCAGCGTCGCACTGTTCGCAGTCGATATTCGTGAAGGTAAACTGGTGCGTGAACGCGAATATGCCCACCTGATGCCTGCACAAAGCCAAGTGCTGCTCAACCCCCTGTATGCGGCCCTCAATGTGCGTGACTTTCACGGGCAAATGAAGAGTTTGGCCATTCGCAACTGGACTTATGGCCAGATGCCCATCGAAACGGTGGCCTCTCTGCCCCATGACTTGGCGTTTTCGGCTCAACACCCCGTGATTGCTGTCAGTGACCGGGGAGCAGGCAAACTGCACCTGATTGCTCGCGATACGCTGCGTCCGGTCAAAAGCTGGAAAGTGGCTGTTAAAGGGGGCAAAAAAACCGTTGCTGTCGCTTTTCACCCGGATGGCAAGCGCCTGTTTGCGTCTAGCTACGAAGTGCGCAATTTGAGCCTGATTGATCGCAATATTGTCCAGAAAAAACTGCCTTTAAACGTGCCCCATGTACTGGGCGCGATGGCCTGCTCCCCGAAAGGGGATCTGTTGTATGTATTGGGTGTTAATCCCGAGAGCCGCCGCCCGGATATTTTGGTGATCGAAACTACCCGTTATCAGTGGGTCAAGACCTTTCCCTTGGAAGGAGAGGCTTTTAGTGCTGGGGCCGATCCGCGCGACATTTTTGAGCTTTCCCCCGATGGGCGTTTTGCCCTGGTGATGGTGTCGCGCAATCAGCCCGCTCTGTTTACCCCGACCTTGTTGGTGGTGGATCTCAATACCGGCCAGATCACCGATCAGCAGGTGCTCAATCCGCAACAAAAACCCATCAATATCGCCTTTTTAGCGCGCCAATTGGTGTCCCCGGAAATCCGTTTGCTGCCCATGCTGCTGCATACGCCGGGGGTCGACAGTGCCAAGGTGCGCGCTGCCTTGGGCCTTCCGGAGCGCTAATGTCTTTTTATGTGATTACCTCTGCCTGTGTCGATTTAAAAGATGCGGCCTGTCTATCGGTTTGCCCGGTCGACTGTATTTATACCCTGCCGGAGGCCCCCCAATATTACATCAACCCAGATGAGTGTATCGACTGTGGTTCCTGTGAAATGGTGTGCCCGGTCAAAGCCATTTACCAAGATGAAGAGGTCCCGGCGGCTGAGCAGGAATATATTGCCCGCAATGCCGACTTTTTTAAACAGCATCCTGAGGTCTTTGACAATCATTCCCGGAGCTGGACTTAAATGTCTCTGCCGGACGAATTGCCGCCGATCGCGCCGCGCTCGCCATGGCTGCTCTTTAAGGTGCTGTTCCTGTTGGTGGCCACTTGGTTCACTTGGGGCACAATGACCCGTCAATGGACAATGTCTGTCTTACACAATTTGCATCTGCCCATCCATGAAGCGGGCCATTTGTTATTTACGCCGCTGGGTGAGTTCATGCACTTTTTAGGCGGTTCGGTCTTTCAGGTGATTTTTCCGGCGGCGTTTGTGGTCCATTTTGCCCGCCGTAAGGAATGGTTCAGCGTTGCCTGTGTGCTGCTTTGGATTGGAGAAAGCATTGTCGACGTGAGTTATTATGTTGGGGATGCCTATAAACAAGAGCTGGAGCTTATCGGCGGTGAACACGACTGGGCCGTCCTTTTGGGCGAACTCGATTTAACCCACCACGCTGAGGCTCTGGGGAACTTTACCTTTGGCTGTGGCATCTTGGTTATGCTGGCCGGGCTCCTGTGGGCTTGGCAGCAGGTTTTTGCCGAAGGCAAATGGATTGAAATCAAGCCATGAACAATCTGTGTGATCTGTGCGTCAGAAAAAATGTGGCAAAGTCGCTGTATTGCCATTTGTATCGGTGCTATAACTATAAATAACAGCTTGAGATAGAAAGGCCCTGCCCATGCTTGCACAACGAATTAAGAAAACCGCCGTGATGGCGGCCCTGCTTGCCGCCTCCTTTACCGCTGGGGTCACTCTTCAGCCGGTGTTGGCTGAAACCGGGGGCTTTGGCACCTTCTTGCAGGTTTTTGATCTGATCAAGCTGGAGTATGTCGATAAAACCCTCGATGACGACAAGCTTGTCAAAGGGGCCATTGAAGGCATGCTCTCTACCCTGAATGACCCTTACACCCGCTACATTAGCAAAGACGAATTTAAGCAAATGAAAGAAGAGCAGGCTGGCAGCTTCAGCGGCATTGGCATCCAAATTGGCATGCGTGAAGAGAAGCTGACGGTCATTGCCCCGATTGAAGACACGCCTGCTTGGCGGGCCGGGCTCAAAGCGGGAGACCTGATCTTGGCGATTGATGGCAAAGATGCCAAAACAATTACCGTTGATGATGCGGTCAACATGATTCGCGGGCGTGAAGGCACCGCGATTGTGCTCAAGATTCTCCGCCCGGCCACTCAAAAGACGATGGACGTGTCCGTGACGCGTGGCAAAATTGAGAGCAAAGTGGTCAAGCACAAAATGCAGGCCAACCAAATCGGTTATGTGCGCCTGACCTCATTTATGCACAACAATGCCACTGCCGAGGTACGTGATGCCGTCAAAGACTTAAAAACCAAAGGCATGCGGGCGTTGATCCTCGATCTGCGCAGCAATCCCGGTGGTTTGCTTCCCAATGCGGTGGATATTGGCAGCCTGTTTGTGGATAAAGGCCCGATTGTACGCATTGTCGATCGCGAAGGCAAAGAAGAAAAACTCAATGCCCACGGTGCCATGGCGATGGATAAACAGGTGCCGATGGCCGTCTTAATTGACGGTGGCAGCGCCAGCGCTTCTGAAATTCTGGCCGGCACCTTAAAAGACAACAAGCGTGCGGTCCTGATTGGCACCCGCACTTTTGGGAAAGGTTTGGTGCAGACCGTGCATCACCTGCCCGATGGCTCAGGGGTCGCGATTACCACCAACAAGTACCTGACCACCCTGGGAACCGACATCAATAAAAAGGGCATTGAGCCCGATATCAATGTCACCTTCCCCAAAGAAGTCCTCGACAAGCCCTACTCAGAAGAGACCGATGTGCAGTTACAAAAAGCCATCCAGGTTCTGAGTGAGCGCATGGCTGCTCGTTAATGCGGATTGTCTTGCAACGGGTCAGCTATGGAGCGGTCCGTGTGGATGGTGCGGTGGTTGGCGAAATTCAGGGGCCGGGCCTGGTGCTTCTCATTGGCATCGGCCCGGAGACAACCCCTGAAGATCTGCGCTTCTGGGCTGACAAATGCGTGTATCTCCGCATTTTCCCCGACGATGCGGGTAAAATGAACCGCTCGCTGATCGACATCGGAGGAGGCATTTTAGCCGTTTCTCAGTTCACCCTCTATGGGGATTG
>DLGM01000255.1 GCA_002482705.1 Cyanobacteria bacterium UBA7694 | reverse complement strand
AGCCATGCGTAGGTGTTGGCCCAGCAGCACATCGCTCGACTTTTGCAGAAATTCAAGCAGGGCTGAAATCAGCGGGGGGATCAGGAAAATGGCGAGCACGGCGACCGTCCAAAAGCCGGGCTGCGCCAATTGGGTCCATGTCACTAATAACAATAAGGTGATCGCCAAAGGGGAAAGGCTGCGGCGCAGATTGTCAAAAATTTTCCAACGGGAGAGCAGGGATAAAGGGTTGGGCTGGGCATGGCCGAGGCTATTAGGTACCCAGGGCAGTATCCAACTGAATAATTGCCAATCGCCCCGAATCCAGCGGTGGCGGCGACTGACGTCTGCTTGGTAGGTGGCAGGGTATTCTTCGTAGAGTTTGATATCGCTCAGGAGCCCGGCACGGGCATAACAGCCTTCGAGCAGGTCATGGCTTAAGATCCGGTTCTCAGGAAAACGGTCTGTGAGCACTTGGGCAAAAGCGTCTACGGCATAGATCCCTTTGCCAATAAAAGAGCCCTCTTCAAAGAGATCCTGATAGACATCCGAAACCACGCGCGTATAGGGATCAATGCCTTTATTATTGCCCCACATGCGGGCATAACGGGAGCGGTTCGTGCTGGATAATGGGACTGCGACCTGAGGTTGCAGAATGCCATACCCCCCCACAATCCGCTGTTTGTGGGCGTCATAATGAGGCGTGTTGAGTGGGTGAGCCATGGTGGCCACGAGTTGGCGAGCCGCGTCCCGTGGCAGTTGGGTGTCTGTATCCAGGGTAATGACATATTTGACTTGGGCAAAGCTGGTGCGCTGGCCGACAATCCGGGAAAAAGGCTCTCGGCTCCCGCCCCGCAGCAGGGCATTTAATGCTTCGAGTTTCCCCCGCTTGCGTTCATACCCCATCCAACGCCCCTCTTGGGGATTGAAGCGGCGCGGGCGATGAAACAGGAAAAAGGTATCCCCCGTGAGCGTGGGATATTTGTTGTTCAGGGCGTTAATTCCCTGTTCCCCTTGGGTTAGCAAGGGGGCATCTTGGGGCAAATGTTCTACATCGGCATCACAAAAGTCGGTGAGTAAACCAAACAGCAGATGGGGGTCGCGGTTGGCCAGGAACCTGACTTCGAGGGCCTCAAGCAATTGCTCAACCTGTTTCTCATCACTGAGTAGGGTGGGGACAATCACCAGCGCACATGATTGGGGGGGAATCCCTTTCGAAAAATCCATGCGCGGCAGGGCCTGGGGCGTGACCATCAGTGTGGTGATAAAGTTGGCTAAGGCCAGGGCCAACTGACTCATGCTGAAGAGCGAGAGAATCGCGATTGCCCCTAAGACGGCACCCTGTAAATTTTGCGCTTGGGCTTCGTTGTATAAATAAGCGGTCAGAATGACCGTAAACAGGCCCGTGCTGCCCAGGTAAAAGGGCAAAGGAAAGCGGTGGGCTACCTGTTGCAGCGTTTCTGCAAACGATAAACGCAATCCCGTGATGCGGCGCAGGTCGGGTTTGCCTTTGCCAATCAGATAAAAACCCACATGGTCAGCGCCATTCACATTTCGCCCCTTTTGGGCGAGGCGGAGTGCGGCTTGGGCCACTTCACTTTCAGACAAACGGCTGTGTTTGGCTATTTTTTCTACGCTGCGGCGGTACTGGTCACGGGTGGCAAAGTTCATCTGCCCATAAACCCCTTGGGGGTCGTTGTCGAGAATCTGTTCAATCACACTGAGCGATTCGACAAACTTACGCCAGTCAATGGCTCCCAGGAAACGGAGGCTGCCAATGCTGTTGCTCATGGAAAGCTGGTCAGCAGCCTGCTGCTGGTTTTCGGATTGCACCAATTGTTCGACCGTCAGGCTGGATGCGGCCAATTGTTGCTCGATCCAGGTCAGGGGTAAAGCAAGGGCTGGGCCCTGTCCCTGTAAGCGGCGCGTGAATTCGGCCACAAAAGCGCTCACCATGGGGGGGCTCGAACGGGCCATATCGGCAATCACCAAGATCAGATCTTTGGGATTTTGAGTGGCCATGTCCGTCATTTGATCGGCCCAATAATCGGCGTGGTTGCGATCGACCCGGTCAGCGGCAATGCGCTTAGAGACACGCCGCAAATTTTCAATCAATGCCAGACGCAGCATGATCGGAATCGCCCAGAGTTCGCCCAGCTTCAGCTCTGTGATCGATTGGTAGGCGGTGACAAAATTGCTGAGGCTTTCCAGATCAATGCGCCCATCCCCATGTGAAATGGTTTCCAGGGCGATGTCGTAAACGCGGGGTAAGCCCTGGGACGAACCCTTTGCCAAGCGGGGGAGACCCGTGCTGTAGCCTTTGGACAGGTGGCGTTTGGCTGTGCGAATTTGTTCTTCGATCAGGTAAAAGTTATCGATGAGCCATTCGCCCGCAGGGGTAATGCGGCGGTTGTCGAGCACTGCTTTGCTCAGCAGGTTCCGCACGTCATAGAGCTCTTTTTCATTCTCTCTCAGGCGTGCCAATAACTGTTCGGGAAGGGGATCAAGGCTTAAAACATGCAGGCCAGCTAAGGTTTTGCCATGTTGTTCAATCTGTGCCGCGCTGAAGAGTTCGGAGCGGAGCNNAAGGTTCGTCAGCAATTCGGTTGGCAGGGGTCTTAGGCTCATAAAAATGAGCCCACATAGCGGGGAAATTGAGGGGTTTCAAGTTAAAGCTCCTTGCTTAAACCAACCAAGTGGTAGCCAGGTCTTGAACGCTCAGTTCTCCGGTCGTTGCCGGTTATATTTTAGAAAAGGGGAAGGGGTGAAAGAAAACAGGTTAGTATATATCCCTAGCTTACACCGATCTGCGCTAAGATACCAAACTTTTACTCATTGAAAAGATATTACGCTTCACCATTTTGCATAATTAAAGTATTGTTTTATTTTTAATAATTAAAAATTTAACTAGGTTTATTTTATGATTGTGATTTTGAAGTGGAGATAGCGGCTCAGCTCGCACGTCCTGTGTGATCATTCTCAATATGATTAAAAACGCTGATGCCATTTTCTTTGTCAATGAGGGAACAATGGGCGCTGCCGGGAACATGGGCCAGCGCCCTAATCTTGCTCAGCACCAGGCGCGGATGAGCCAGATCTACTCCCAGTCGCTCATTTCACTCTCCGACAGACGCAGACACTCAATCAGATTTGGGATGGGGGGTGCCAAGAACCCGACGGGCCGCTGTGGGGAATGTCGATCAGCGGAAATCTGCAAGATATGTTGGCAGATGCTTGTCAATTGCTCGAAGTCAGGTTCTCGGCTGTACAGAGCGACAAACAGTGCATGGGTGTGTGGGTCATTATCTGCCAGCCACTGCATGGTACGCTTAAAGCCCAAAAATCGCTGGTGTTGTAAAGTCATGTGTACTTCTAATAAATCGGCAAGCAGCCAGTGGCGGCGATACCATGCTTCCGGATCTCCCCGCTCAATCCGCGCAAGGGTTTTGCTCAGCCACACGCGCCGATGTTGCCAGACATCCGGTGGCGTTGGCGGTGGCGGTGTGTCCAAAATGTGAGCCACTTCTGCCAGCAGACGGGTGCCAAAGTCATCCTTTTGGCACAGCACTTGCCCTTGGTGCAAATGCAAAAATTGCTCGGTGTCCAGGGCTTTGGTTTCGGGGTAAATCCAGGCATCGAGCCAATAGCCTTGCCAGAACCGGGCATCTGATACTTCCACGACTTGAGAACCAAAGCAGACCACGTCAATGTCACTGGCGTCAGTATAGGTATCATGGGCACGGGAACCGTATAAAATCACCGTGTGGCAGTGGTGGGTTTGGGATAACTCTTGGGCTAAAACGGAGAGGTCGGCTGTCTGCATCGGGGTAACACCTGTTTCAAGGATGAAGGTGGCCTCGCTCATCTACTGACCCTATCTTGAAGGCCGTTTTGGCAGCAGGTGAGGTCTGGTTATTCAAAGACAATGCGCAAT
>DLGM01000108.1 GCA_002482705.1 Cyanobacteria bacterium UBA7694 | reverse complement strand
GGTCGGGGTTTCGGCACAGGCACTCAGAAACATCAGCAGCAGTAGACAATGGCGCATGATTCAGACCTCCAAACTGCCCCTTATTGTAACAGAAGTTATTCAATTAGGTTCAGGGCATGGGCTTTGCGCAGTGCCTGGGTGCGGCTGTTGACCTCCAGTTTGCGGAAGAGGTTCTTGAGATGGGTTTTGACCGTATTGACCGACACAAAACTTTGCTCCGCCATTTCTTGGTTACTCAAACCCGTGGCCAGAAGCTGTAAGAGGGCGTGTTCGCGTTCGCTCAGGGGCTCGGGCTTGGGCGTGTGGTTGGGGTAAATGTGGCTGATCAAAGGGGCAAAGGCGGTAAAGTCGCCCGCCTGAATCAGGGGCCATAATTCCCTTTGGTGTTCCCGCCAGACGAAATAGAATGGGCCTTGGGCACTTAGCGTCAAGGCCTCACGCAGTTTGCTTTCGGCCACCGGGGAATTGTTTTTATTTGCCCAAGCCTGGAGGCATAACACTTCAATCATGAGGGAAATATAGTGGCCCTGTTTGGCTATCTGCCACAAATTTGCCAACAAGATGTGGGCCGTGTCCGTTTCACCGCGCACAAGGGCGTATTCGGCACGGATCAGCAGTTCGGTGGGGGGAGCCTGGGGGCTGAGGGGCTGTTGATACCATGTGTTGCCCAACTCCGATTCATTGCGCCGGAGCCAGCGCCAAGCCTCAAAACGCATCGGATCNNTGAATTCGCAGTTGCTGGGCGTTTAAATGGCGTACCTGTTGCAACAAGGTATCCATCAGTTCCCAGTTCCCCAAACGGCAGCACAGCTCGATGACGAATTCAAAGCCTTGCCCGGCATCTGCATTATAAGCGGGGGTGGTCAGCGCTAAACCTTTTTCGACGTAGTTCCAGATTGCTTCCGTTTCGCCGCGATAATAGGCAATAATCGCCAGATGGATGTACATCAGCCCGGTGACGGAATGCGCCTGGAGTTGCCAGGTGGCTGCATCTGTCAGCAGGCTATGAAAGGTGCGCTCTGCTTGGGCCAGTTTACCCTGAAACATCAAGATTCGCCCTTTGTGCACTCCCATGACTAAAAAGGTAATGGTATTGCCAATTTTACGGTTGTAAAACAGGGTGGTATCAATGGCTGCCAAGGTTTCCGTTTGGCGATGCTTTCGTTCATAACACAGGGCCAAATTGGCCCAGACGGTGCCTAAAATAAAGTCGCGATCCTGGCTTATTTCCATCTCCAAGACGGTCTGGGCATGAGCGATCGATGCCTCCAACTGGTTTTGGCGACGGGCCAGATTGGCTTGCAAGGCCCGTTTATGGGGCAAAGTATCCGGGCCTTCTGGCAACAGGGGGATTAAGGGGGCTGCCTTGGCCAGGTGTTCGCTGCTGATCCAGATCCACAAACGCAGGGTCATCAGCCCTGGGTTTTGGTCAAAGACCTCTTCAGGCAAGCATTCTAGCCATTTACTCAGCAATGGTGTGCGCCCTTGGATCAGGTAGCGATAGGCAATGGCTAAAATGTCTGCGATCACTTGGGTATAATCTTTGGCTTTGAGCCCATAATGAATCGCGAACTCCATATTGCCCCGTTCGGCGTACCAACGGCTGGCACGCTGGGCCAATTGCCGGGGCCGGGCCGGATCTTGATTCTCTAAACGCTGCTGTAACAGTTCGCCACACAGGGGATGGTAGCGCCATGTGTGAGCATCGGAGTCCATCGGGACAAGAAAAAAAGTATGCTCCTGCAAGACTTGGAGCACTTCTGCACTGTTTTCACGGCGGGTGACATAATTACACAGGGCCACCTCTAAGGTATCCAGGCCTGCCGTTGTTAATAAAAAGGTCTGTAAATCGGGGGGCAGGTGGTTAAAGACTTCATCTAACAAATAGTCCTGGAGATGCTGCCGACTTTGTTTTAATGCGCGCACCCAAGCAGTGGGCTGATTGTGCAAGCAGACCAGCATCATTTGCAGGGCCAGAGCCCAGCCCTCGGATGCGGTATAAATCTGGACAATATCGGCATCGGGCAACTGAATACCGTGCTGGTGTAACAATTGCTCCACTTCTGAGTGGCTAAAGCGCAGGGCTTCCCCAGAAATTTCGAGCAGTTGGTGTCCGGCCCGTAGGCGGGCCAAGGGCAGTTCGCGGCAGAGGCTACGGCTGGTGATGGCGAGATGTAATTGGGGTGGGGCCTGGCGCAGGAATTCTCCCAAGCTTTCATGGACTGCCGCATCCGTGATCAGGTGGTAATCATCCAAAACTAGCTGGATCGATTGCGGTGTTTGGTACAGGTCATTGAGCAGTGGGGTGAGCCATGTTTCAAGGGGCGGGATGCGGGTAAAGTTGAGATACGCTTGGCTGTCTGTTCCCAAGCTCGGATCAAGGGTTTGCAGAGCTGCAATCAGGTGGAGCCAGAAACGCTGTAAATCGTTGTCGAGGGGATCCAGGCTGACCCAGGCAAAAGGGTGGGCGTTGAGGGCTTGGAGCAGCAGGGTGGTTTTCCCAAAGCCCGCCGGGGCTGTAATGAGTGTTAACGTATGCTGCGAGATGGCCCGTTCCGCCAACAAGTTCGGGCGCGGGAGGACAAGGGCCTTGAGGTTTGGGCGGTGGAGTTTGCTGCGGGCGATCATCATGGAGAGCAGACCTGAGGGCGTGATAGTTTCATTTTAGGGTAAGGGATACCATTTTGTTTACCTATTGTAATCATAGGTTTGTAGACCGAACAAAATCATTCACCCATTTGGGTGATTTTGGGTAGAAGCCTTTGCGAGCCTTCAAAATCACCCATTCAGGTGAATGCATTCTGGGGCGCTATTTGCTTATGATCAGGGCAAATCCCCAAGGAGACCCCCATGATTCGTTCTGAACATACTGGCACTGGTCCGCTCCAACTGCACCCCAACGCTTCCCGGCCTGCTCCCATGCCTGCTGCTCCGGTGGCGCAGCCTTTTGCTGCGCTACCATCTGCCGCCCAGGATCAGGCTTTGCTCGCCCATGCCGGTACCCAAGGCTCATCGGCTCCGGTGGCGCTGCTGGAGCAGGGGAATCCGGTACACAGCCGTGTACAGGCTGCTTTTATTTCGCCCGGCTCTGGGCGTGAGGAGGTGTCGGGGGTGGTGGCCCGGTTGCGGGCCCTGCCACCACAGGAGGTAGACGGGCTTTTACGCTTGCTCGATAAACAGCACCGCCAAGTCCCGCTTTCGACTCAGGAGCATGCCCGCTTGGCTGCGGTTCTGCCCGATATGAGCCAGGCTCCAGCCGTTCATCGCCAGCTTTTGCGCGATGAAATGACCAGCGATTTGCGGCGTTTGAAGGTGCGCGACCCGGAGAACTATAATGCCTTGATATTTGCCTTGGGCGATTTGGCGCGCCGACCTGGCACGACTGTAGCACAGGTGGAGGCACTGCTCACATCCCATGGACATGCGCTGCGGCCCGCGCTGCGCTCGCCGTTGCTGCTGGCTGATCTACCCCAGGCCGTACGCAAATCCGGGGCCATGGTGACCCCTACGACGCTCAGGCCAGCCGCTCCGTCCTTCCGCCCAACTTTTGTGCGCGAGCTGGTGATGCCCACCTTTGGGGATGAGCAGGTGCGTGCGGCGGTCGCGCGCGCCAATCGTGCCGCTGCCGAGGAAGTGCGCCCGGCCCCACCGTTGCCAGAGCCCGCCCCCGAGGCCGAGCAGCAGGAACAGGCCGAATTTTATGCCCACTTGCTCGATGTGGCCCGCCATGAACCCAATCGCCTGAGCTTTGCCGATGGCGACGTGGCTGGTTTGGTCGGGGTCTTACAAAATGAAGGAGGCAGCTTGGGGCAGCTCTTGGATCAGCGCCTGCGCAAAGAGCTTTTGGGCTTCGGCCATGGGGAAACTCAGGCACCGCTGCAGCTCGAAAACCGTTTGGGTTATGTGCTCGGCCAATCGCTGCTGCGTTATCAGCAGCCGGAAATGGCGGGCTTGGCCTCTGTCTTGGTCAAGTTAGAAAACCCCAACCCTACCCTTAACAGTGTTGAAACAGGGCTGTTGCGTGCAGTCGGCCTGCGCTTTCATCAGGGCCAGTTGTTTAATCTGGGCAACCAGCAGGTGCTCAGCCCTGAGGAGCGCCAAGAATTGCAGCAGTTTGCCACCCTGATTCAGCGCTATCACCAGCCAGATGCGGCTTTGTTGACCCCGGTCAGCGGCGGGCAGCGCATGACCCAGCACGAAGCTTTGGGCAAAGCCCTGGCAACCATGGCACAAAGTCAGCTGCTGTTGGCAGAAGTGACGGCCCTGGAACAAAAAATTGCTGCCAATGACGCTGCCATTCAGCAGCAAAATACGGCTTACCAAATGACCTTAGATCAACTGACAATCGCTCAGCAGCAACAGCAGGCCCTGCTCACCCAAACCGAACAGGCGCTGACCCAGCAGCAAGCCCTGACCACTCTGCGGCAGCAACTGGAGGCGGCTCAGGTGCCCTCACTGGCTCAGGCCCATCAGATCTTGGCGCCCTTGGGGCTGCAAGTGACCACCACGGGGTATCAGCACAATGGGCAAGCGATCAGTCAGGCTGAATTTTTGGCGGCACTGGCAGCGGCAGAAATGGCTCAGGCTGAGACGGTCGCCATGCTGCAAACCCAGTTGGCAGGGGCGCAACGCCATCTCGATCAGCAACAGCGCCAAGCCGATCAGCAAGGGGCACAATTGCAGACGCTGCGCGATCAGCAGGCCGCAGATATTGCTACCTACCAAACTCAGACAACTGCTTTGGCCCAGACCGACCAGGCTTTGGGCGAGTGGGCAGCATATCCCGATCTGCGCGATATGCTGCCCCAGGGGGCGGTGAGCCGCTTGCGCGAACAGGTGCAACACACATTGCAGCGGGCTCCGCAGGTTATTTCCAGGGCGGAAGCCACTCTGGCCCGGACGGATACCCTGTTGGCGCGGGGGCGTGAGTTAGGCGCTGTTACCCAGCGCCTGCAACAGCAGCAGCAGGATCTCCAAGCGGCCCTACAGACGGCGCTGCGGTTGCGTGAACAGACCTATCAAGCCCTCAAACGCAAATTGGAAGAGGAAGTCGCCGCCCTGGTCGCCAAAGCCGATCAGTTACAAGCCACCCTGAACCTGAGCCCTTTGCCCGTGGGTGAGGCGATGGCTGAACTTTTGCAGGCCTGGCTGGAAGACATTCAAGCCACGGCTCAGCAAATGCATGCTCTTTGGCAACAGCAGCAGGGCCTACAGCAGCAGGAACGCTTACAGCTCAGCCAGTATGTCGAACAGCTTCAGCGCAGTGCTAACTACCATCAAGAACAGTTGGCCAAGCTTGATCAGCGTCGTTCTGAACAGGTTGCTACCGTTGTGGCCTCTGCTTTGACCGCGCTTTGTCCGGCTTTGCAAACGCTTCAGCCGCAGGTTCACAGCGCTCAGGCCCGTGCCGTGGGCGACTAAGCTGTTTTGGCTTGCACCCAGTTTAAAAACTCGCCACAACAGCGCTCAAGTTGGGTGTAAACTTCCCGGAAGTCTTCGATTTCACCGTAATAGGGATCGGGCACATTGGGGATGCTGTCTCCCCGCTCCGGGTCAAACAGCCCCATCGGCAAAAGTTCGGCATGGGTCGGCGCTAAACGCTGCTGCTGACGCTTTAAGTCGGCTAAATTGGCGGCATCCATGGCGAGAATGTAATCAAAGGTTTGCCAGTCCTGATCGCGGATTTGCCGGGCCAGGTGGGTGGTATGAATGCCCTGTTCCATCAGTACATCCAGGGTGCGGTAGTCAGGGCGCTCATTGGGATGATAATTGGCGGTACCGGCTGAATCACAGTGCAGTTCAAGGCCCGCAGCTTGCCCCTGCTGGGCACAAATCGCTTCAGCCATGGGGGAGCGGCAGATATTGCCGAGACAAACGAACAAGACGTTGAGTGACATAGGTTTCTCCACAGGAATAGGTTGAGAGGGGCACGCTCTAATAGCGCATGCTCACGCCCCACTTTGAAAAGATAGCCAAAAAGGCCTTGTCTTTGCGGGCCTTTTCAAGGGTTTGATTGATCTTATTGAGCAATTCGGGATTGTCCTGGGGCACAACGGCCACATAGGGGATATCCTGGGTGATTTTTTCACCGGTAAGCTTGAGATCTTTGTGTTGCGACACTTCCCAGCCCGCCAAGGCCCGTTCCGTCAGCGTGGCCTTGATTTTACCGCTTTGCAGGGCCGCAAACAGGGCTTCGGGCGTTGGGTAGGGTCGCACCTGGATGGCGGCCTGTTTGAGACGGTTGAGATCCGTCAGCAGCACTTCCCCAATCGAATCTTTGACTACGCCCACAGGCTTGTTTTTAAGATCGGAGAGATTGTAGGTGAACGTGTCCTTATGGGGGACCACGAGCTGTTGGAAAGCCGTGTAATAGTGGGTGGAAAAGGACAAATTGGGGGGCAGTTGCCCCAGCCCTGAGCCGCTGGGTTTTTCAATCGCGTTCAGGGCCATATCAATTTTGTGCGTCGCGACCCTCTTGAACAACTGATCCCACGGCGTTTCGACCACTTGTAACTGATAGCCCAACTGCTCGGCCAGATATTGGGCAATATCGTATTCAAAACCCCCGTAAGTGTCCGGGGTCGCTTTGTAGATAAAGGGGGCCCCAATGACCGGGTCCATGCCGACTTTGAGAACGGGGATTTTCTCCCCGTCCGTTTTGGCCGCTGGGCATCCCGTCAGGAGGATGCCCCCTAAGCCTGCCGCGAGCAGGCGCGCCTTCATTACACGGCAACCCCGTTGGGCAGCAACGATGGGAGCTTTTGGGCCACTTGGGTAAACTGGCTGGGGTCGGTGCCGCCCCCGGCTTGGGCAAACTCAGGCTTGCCGCCGCCTTTGGCACCCACCAAGGGGGCCAGTTCTTTGATTAAATCACCGGCTTTGACCTGTTTGCTTAGGGTGGCATCGACCAGGGCCACCAAATTGGCCTTGCCGTCGATTTCCGCGCCGAGCACCACCACGGCGGGTTTTTTGCGGTTGGCCAGGGCTTCAGCCACCTGTTTGAGCCCGGCGGCATCGGCCACTTCAATCTGGGTGGCGATCCAGTGATAACCGGCCTGTATTTGGAACTGATCCATCAGGCTATCCACCTGTTGCAGCGCCAGCTTTTGTTTGAGCTGTTTCAGCTCTTTTTCTTGGCTGCGCAGGGTGTCTTGCAATTTGGCAAAACGGCCAGGGATTTCTTCAAAGGGCACTTTTAACTCTTGGGCCAGACCCTTGAGCAATTCTTCGTTGCGGGTGCCGTATTGCAGGGCGGTTTTACCGGCCACGCCGATAATGCGGCGGGGNNCGTGGCAGGCACGTGGGTGCCGCCGCAGAATTCTTTGCTGAAGTGCCCCATGCCAATCACGCGCACCACATCGCCGTATTTTTCGCCGAACATCGACACGGCCCCAGTGGCTTTGGCTTCATCAATCGGCAAGACGGCGGTTTCCACCGGCAGGTTGGCCATGATCTGTTCGTTGACAATCGCTTCAATGCGCCGCACTTCGTCAGCGGTGACCGGGCGATTGTAGGTAAAGTCAAAGCGCGTGTGGTCGTGGGCCACCTCTGAACCGGCTTGGTGTACGTGTTCGCCCAACACATCTTTGAGGGCTTGGTGCAGCAGGTGGGTGACCGAGTGGTGCTTCATGGTTTCGCTGCGCACTTCGCTGGCGACGCGGCCGGTGACCGTTTGCCCGGCACTTAGGGGGCTCCAGTCGGAGCCCTGAATGACGTGCACCACCACTTCGCCCACTTTTTGCACATCCACCACTTCAAAGCGGTGTGACCGGCCCGTCTTCACTTTCATCACTGGGCGGGCGCTTGAGG
>DLGM01000335.1 GCA_002482705.1 Cyanobacteria bacterium UBA7694 | reverse complement strand
GGATGACCACTCCCAAGATGACACGGCTGCCATCGCCCAGGCCGCCGGGGCAGAGGTGATTGTCCCACCCCCACTGCCGCCGGGCTGGAACGGCAAAACCTGGGCCTGTTACTGCGGTGCTCAGAACATAGAAACTGACTGGCTGCTGTTTATGGACGCTGATACCCAACTGTGGCCCGAACACATTGGTCCCTGGTTGGCCCAGGTGCAGGCTGAACAGCTCGATATGAGCTGTCCGCTGCCCTGGCACCAGAACCCAACCCTGTGGGAACAGGCCAGCGGCGCTTTCCACTTGCTGTATTTGGTCGCCACAACCTTGCACCCCCACCCCCACCGCTTATATGCCAATGGGCAGTGCCTGTTGATCCGCCAACAGGCCTACGCCCAGATTGGCCATGGGCAAGTGCGCGGCGAACTGGCAGAAGACTTGGCCATGGCACAGCGCTGCCTCCAACAGGGGTTGCGGTATGGCCTCNNCGTGCGCATGTATCCCACCTGGCGGGCCTTTGTACAGGGCTGGAAACGCAATTTAAGGCTGGGTATGGGCCAAAGCCCGGTGGGGGCAATACTTGAAACCACGCTGGTGATGATGCTGCTCTTGGGCCAAGGGGGCGGATGGGCCTGGGGATTAGGCATCCTGCTGGTGCTCAGCTACCAGCGCCGTTTCGGCGACTTTGCCCCCTGGGGAGCCCTGTTCAGCCCCCTGGCCGTACTGACCTTTATGGGCCTGTCACTGCTCGCCCAAATTGAGCGCCTGCGCAAGCGCCCGATTATCTGGAAAGACCGGAGCTACTAGCGGACATAAGCATTGATCAGCCCATGCCGGGTATCCGTATCCCCTATCGGTGGGCAGCTCGATGGTAGGGGACGGGACACGTGATATGGCCAGCCAGTGGGTTGCTCGGTGGCGATGCACGGGCACAAGATTTTGTGCCCTTACAGAGAGAGGCCTTTATAGGATGCTTATCGGCGCGGGAAGCTCTGGGCTGCCACGGGCGGAGCGGCCGGGTCAGCAGGCGCTGGGTTGGCCGGAGGCGCTGCCGCCAACTGCTTGAGGGATTCAGCAATTTGGATGCGCCCATGGCCAAAGATGCGGGCATCACCCACGGGTTTGGCAGTTTGTTCGATCAGTTGTTTGACCTGGAAAGCAGTCATATCCGGGCGAGCCGACAAAATCAGAGCCGCTTGACCGGTGACAATCGGGCAGGCCATCGAGGTGCCACTCATGGCAGAGTACTGGGAATCAACGCCCCCGGCCTGCATCGAGTTGGTCAGATTCATGGGCGTGGTGGACATGATGTCAACACCGGGGGCCATGACATTGATGCGCGCATCGTGGTTGCTAAAATCGGCAAGGCGGTCATTGTCATCGGTGGCCCCCACGGCAAAGACGCCGGGGAAAGCCGCCGGATAACCGGTATGGGTAAAGGAGTTACCGGCAGCGGCAATCACCAGGGCACCCTTTTTCTGAGCGTATTTGACCGCCAGCTCGATCGGCTTGCTGATGTCGGGGCCGCCCAAACTGAGGTTGATAATGCGGGCACCTTTGTCAGCGGCAAAGGTGATGCCTTGGGCAATGGCAAAAGAAGAACCCCAGCCATCGGCATTGAGCACTTTGACGTTCAGAATTTTGACATTCGGGGCAATACCTGCAACCCCCATTTGGTTTTCGGCGTGGGCGGCAATAATGCCAGCGACGTGGGTACCGTGGCCGAGTTCATCGTTGGGGTCCATGTCGGTGGTATCCGGGGAGCCTTCTCCATTGGGGCCGGAGGGCATTTCCGGCATGAAGTCGATGCCATTGACAATTTGTCCGGCCAGATCCGGGTGGTTGTAGTCAATACCGCTATCCACCACGGCCACCAGCAGGTCAGCAGAACCACGGGCGTAGTTCCAGGCTTGGGGAATCCCCACTTTGGGCAGGGCCCACTGCAAAGGATAGAAGGCGTCATTGAGGCGGCGGGGGGCAGCCATGTCGGCATTAGGAGCAGCCCCCGTGTTTTGACGGGCCAGCGGAGGATAAGCTTGTAATACGGTATAACGGGGATTCAGCGAAACCGATTGAATGCTGGGGTTGCGCTGCAAGCTTTGCATGGCCTGCTGGGTTTGTTGAGGGTTTTGCACCTTGACCAAATGCAGTTCAGAGCCATCAATATTGAGGCGCTTGCTTAGACGCATGCCGCTGCCAGCAGAGAAGGCCTGCAATTGCTGGGTTTGGAAACCTGATTTCATTTGCACCACCAGCTCACCGGGAACATAAGCGCTGGTCTTTTTGCTGATCCACTTGGCGCGTAATTGGGTATTGGGGCGCAGAGCAGGGTTGGCCGCACCGTTGGTCAGGGGGACTGTGGCCGAACCCNNNNCCACAAGCCGTTAAGAGCAGCGAACCAAGGGTGAGGGCGGAGGCAAACTTCAGCATGAGGGGTGTCCTTCTCTTAAAGCGCTATCTATATAAGTTTAGTATAAAGGTTTAAAGCCGCCTAGATGCGCGACTTTAATAGTTTTTAACAAAAATATAAATTGGGCTTAGAGGTGGCTGGCCAACTCTTTGCCAATCTGGGCTGGATCATCCTGAGGCGCGTAACGTTTGACCACATTGCCGTGTTTATCAACCAAGAATTTGGTGAAATTCCACTTCACGGGCTTGGAACCGAGAATGCCCGGCGCTTCTTCTTTGAGATGTTCAAAGAGCGGATCAGCGTCCGGCCCATTGACGTCCACTTTGGCAAACATCGGGAAACTGACCCCGTAGTTGAGGCTACAAAAAGAGGCAATTTCTTCTTCAGATCCGGGCTCTTGCGCACCAAACTGATTGCAGGGGAAACCCAAGATTTCGAGGCCCTGGTCATGGTATTTTTGATAGATTTCTTCCAGCCCTTTATATTGGGGGGTAAAACCGCACTTACTGGCTGTATTCACAATCAAGAGCGTCTTGCCGCGATAAGCATCTAAAGACTGTTCTTCACCTTTAATGGTTTTGACTTTGTAATCGTAAACAGACATACCATACCTCCTGAAAACACCTGAGTGTTACCTTAACATACAACCCAGGTCAGTGGCCGATCTATTCGTGCCGCAAAGCCTGAATCGGATCCATTTTTGAAGCCCGCCAAGCTGGGTACAAGCCAAAGAAGATCCCGACCAGTGACGACACCCCAAAAGACAGTAAAATCGATTCGACCGAGACAATGGTCTTCCAGCCTGCATACAAACTGACCAAGGCACTGATACCCATGCCGGTGAAAATGCCAATCACGCCCCCGATCAAGCTGATCAAGGTGGCCTCTAACAGGAAAAACAGCAGCACATCAGCAGGCCGGGCTCCAATTGCACGGCGAATGCCAATTTCACGGGTCCGCTCCGTCACTGATGCGAGCATAATGTTCATAATGCCAATGCCGCCCACAAGCAGGGAGAGCCCGGCAATACAGCCCATGACCAAGTTAAACAGGCGCTGGGTCTGCTGACTCTGTTCTAATAATTCGGTGGGTACCACCACCTGGTAATCGGGAATATTGGCATGGCGGCGATCCAGAATTTGCGAAATGCTATCGCGGGATTCACGCAAAAATGACGCGTCACTGACCTTGAGGGCAATTTCATCAACCACGTTATAATCAACGCTATTGCGCAGGTTCAGTTCACTCGGAGCAAAGGTAAATTTGCGCAGCGAGGTGGTGATCGGTATATAGATGTCGCGATCGGTATTGCGCGACTTGATATCAATCTTTTGCGCCGTTTGGGTGCGCTCGGCCAAAACACCCACGACCCGAAAGCGCATCCCTCCCAGGGTGAGGTATTGGCCCAAAGGATCTTCCGTCAGGAACAGCTCCTGAGCCAAGGCATAACTGAGTACACAGACTTGGCGGTATTCACGCAGATCGTCGTCGGTTAAAAAGCGTCCCAAACCGGGCTTTTGCCCGTTGACGTCCAGATAACCCGGCGTGGTTCCCACCAAATTGGCCTGGGGTCGCAATTGCTGGTAGACCACTTCTTTTTCAATCAGGTTCTGAGGGGCAACGGCGTCAATATAGGGCAAGACATCCTGTAAATACTGGGCATCTTCGTAGGTCAGGCCTTTGGAAGGCGTCCGGGCCGCTTTGTCCTGCTGCTCAGGGGTCAGCTCTAAGGCATGGATGCGCACATTGTTAATCCCAAAGGCTGCAATCTGTTCAATTGCCTCTTGTTCCGCCCCCTTCCCAATCGAGAGCATGCCAATCACGGCTGCCACCCCAAAGATCACGCCCAGCATGGTTAAGAAGGTGCGCAGGGTGTGTTGCTGGAGGCCTTTCAGCGCCTGAAGCAAGGTTTCAAAAATGAAGGTCATGGGTTGGGGACGCTCCCGCCTGAGGTGCTGGTGGTACGAGGTGCGCGCACCTGTTCGCCAATGGCAATCGCGCCGCTGATCACCGCCTCTTTGGCATTGGCCGCTACGACCTTGACTTCAAGGCGTGTGCCGTCGGCCTTCACGACTTCAACCCGATTGCCACGGCGTTGTAAGGTATTGCGGGGCAGCAGCAATACTTTGTCACGCACATCTAAGCTGAGCTGAATATCAACGCTGCTGCCCGGTTTCAGGCTGCGATCTTGTACATCTGGCATCAGCTCCACTTCAAAGACTTTGCGGTTTCCTTCCACCAAGGCCTTCCCTTTGCGTTCGCGGGCTAAAACCCCGATCTCGGTGATCTTGCCCGTCCATTTTTTGCCGCGCACACCGGGCACGGTAATGGTACAAACCAAACCGGGCTTGAGTTCGCCAATATACTGTTCTTCCACTTCGGCCTTGATCTTTACCGTATCGAGATCGGCCACCGACATAAACGCTGTACCTTCGCGCATTTCATCGCCGACTTTGGCCAGGGTCAGGCCTTTTTCGGTCGGGATGCGGCTGATCAGGACAGTCCCTGCTTGGGGAGCGCGAAATGTTGCAGAGGCAATTTGGGCTTTGAGCTGCTCTACTTGTTTTTGACGGCTCTTGACCAAGGTTTCACGCTTTTGTTTCTGCTGGGCCAAAAGCGCCAACTGCTGCGTTTTGGTGGTCTGCTCCATGGTCAGGGTATTTTCAGCCTGCTTGACTTCCAAGCGGGCAATTTGGCGTTCTAATGGGGTGGGGCCAGCCTGTTTCAGCTTGAGTTCAGCAGCGGCCACTTCGTGGTCCCGGCGTTTGGCAGCCACGTCAACCTGTCCTTGCAATACCTCTAATTGGGTCGATAAGCCCTTTTCGAGCAATTGCTCACGCTGGATCTGAGAGTCTTCGGCCAGTTTCAGTGCTTGGGCCGCCTGGGCCAAGGTGAGTTTGAGTTTGTCGAGTTCCTGGGCGGGGGTCCCCGCTTCTAAGGTGGCCAAAGTTAAACGTTTTAGCTCCAGAGTTTTACGCGCCCGCTCAATATTGGCATCGAGACGAAGCTGTTCAGCACTGATCGTTTTGATCTGTTCATTGAGGTCGTTGCGGGCCACTTCCAGCTCCGTTTCCTGGTCGCTGAGATTTTCATCCAATTCCTGTACATCCAAGCGGGCCACCATTTCCCCCGCTTTCACACGCTTGCCGTCTTCGGCCAAAAAAGCCAGGCGGGCGCTGATCAGCGGTGCCAAATAGGCCTGCTGCTGGGCCTCTACATCGCCAACCAGCTCCAGGGTTTGGCTAAAGCGCCCTTGGGTGACACTGACCAAACTAAAAGTCGGGGGCTCGGTACTTTGTGGCTGACAGGCACTCAAAGCCAAGGTAAAAAGCAGCACACCATAGGGGGATGATAACCAGCGGCTCATGAGGGCACCTCCAGCGGGGGCTGGAGCAATATTTTGTCGCCAGTCTGTAAACCGGAGACAATTTGGGTTTCAAGCTCTGTGCTTACCCCCGTTTTGACCGGGCGACGCTGGGGCCCTTCAGCGGTTAAAACCCAACAGAAACTCTGGTCAGCGGTATGCACCACCGCCTGAGAGGGCACGGCCAGTACATTGGGCAAACTGGCGGTAATAATGTCCACGTTGGCCGTCATACCGGGCCGCAAGCGCTGATCCCCATTGGTGATCTTGATCTCGGTGTCGACCACCCGCACTTCATTGGCATCCCCTTCCAGCTTTTTGCGCGCCACCGGGGTAATTTTCTGCACTTGCCCCAGGTAACGCTGTTCGGGATAAGCGTCAAGGGTGACCACCACCTTTTGCCCAATTTTGACCCGGGCACTGTCCACCTCACTCAAAGGCAAACGCACCAGGGGCTGGGTTAAATCGACCAAACGGGCGACGGTCATGCCCTCTTGGACCGTATCCCCGGCTTTGAGCTTGACCTCTTCACCGCCCACACGCTGGCGGCCATAGATCAGGATGCCGGGGCCAGGGGCCGTGATCGCAGCCTTTTGGATCAGGGTACTGTAATACTTAAATCGTTCTCCGGCACGTTTACCCCGCACCTTACCGCCATCAATACCAATTTGGCCAACCCGTTTGCTAATTTCCACTTCACGCTTGTTTTTGCGCAATTGATCGGTAATCTTTTTGACCGCGACCTGCTGTTTGGCAATCGCCTCACGGGTGGGGCCCTGTTCTAATACTTTGAGGCGCGTCTGCTGGTACTCCCGCTGCCGCTTGGCTTCTTCCAGCTTCAGGCGGGCTTGCTCACTCTCTTCCTTAGAGAGGTAACCCGCCGTATACAGACGCGCCCGCTCAGTGGCCTCAAGTTCATAAATTTCCATTTCCTGCTCCAGGGTCCGCAGTGCCTCGCGGGCCTGCACCAAGGCCAGGGTATCTCGCTCCTCTTTGAGGCGGCGCAAGCGCAAATTTTCGATATCAGCAGAGAGGCGGGTGTTTTCAAGTTCCCGGGCCAGGCGATAAATTTTCTGGGTTTGTTCCGCAGCAGCAATGCGAGCATCAAAACCGGCTTCCTGCATTTCCAGGGAAGCAGTGTCACGCTCTTTGATTTCCGCATCCGTAGCCAAACGGGCCAAAACTTCGCCTTTTTTGATCGCTGTGCCTTCAGGCAAGAGCGTATTGATTTTGCTGCTGTAGGGGGCCGAAATCACCCGTTCACTGGCAGAGGTAATTTCGCCCGTGTCGCTGACGCGCAGTTCAAGGGTCATGGGCTTGACAGACCAAGTTTCTGGAGCCGGTGGAGGGGGGGCCTGACAAGCCAATAGGCACAATAAAAGGCTGCTTCCAAAAGCGCAGCGAATAATCGACGAAGCCATTAAGATTTCTCCCCAGGGGTCGGTAAATAAAAGGCGTCCCCTTGCTGGTAGGTACCCTTGAGAATCGCAAAGTCATGGCTGCGTGCAGCGACCTCAACCGCGATGCGTTCTGTATGCCCCCCACGAACCAGATAGAGCCAAGTCTTGCCCTCTGCCTCTTCAAGGGCTTCAAGGGGCACATACCAACTGTTGGGAGTGCTGGCAGCAAGAATTTTTACTTCCACAGTCGACTGGGTTTTGAGTTCGGATGGAGTGGTGGGCAGGACAATATCGACATCAAAATATTTCAGGCCCTTGGGCACGTTTTCATCCCAAAATTTGGCCAATTTATGCACCGTTTCGACCGAGCCTGTAAACACCTTGTCCGGCAGGCTGGGGCTGCGCAGCTCAACCGGTAGGCCCGCTTTGATAAACAACACATCCAATTCGCTGACACGGGTCAGCACTTTGAGCTTGGAAATATCAGAGACATTGAGAACGGTGAGCCCTTGCCACACTTCCATCCCCACATAGGGCTTGGTATCCCCGAATAAGGTCGGATAGGTGACGACCCCAGAGACAGGGGCTTTTAAGTCTGATTGGGAGGCCAAACGGGCATAGTTTTCAAAACGCCGTTGAAAGCGCTGGGAACGGGTGCCACTATTGCGCGTACGCAGGCCCAAATTGGTCTTACGGGCTTGGCCTTCAATCCGGCTGACTTCGACGTCAAGGCGCGCCCGCTCAGTTTCCAGTTCGGCCTGTTGCAAAGTGGGGGCCCGATAGGCCGCCCCCAATTGTTCACGACTGAGCTCGGCTTTACGGGTCTCGCGCTCCAACCGGGCATATTCCAGCTCTGCTTGAGCCAGCTCTTGGGCGGATAAATAGCCCTTACCCGCCAACTGGCGCTTTTCCTCAAGGGGATAAGCCTCCATTTTCATCGCCGGGACTTCCACATCAACTTGGGCCTTGACCCGCTCATCGCGGCGCGGCCCTTTTTGGGTTTCCTGTTCACTCAAGCGGGTGGTTTGTAGGGTACGACGTTTTTCTGCCAACTCCATATCAATCGCCATGCGATCAAGGGGCAGTTGCGCGCGCTGTTTGCGCTGCTCCACTTGTTCTAAAGCCATACGCTCCGCAAAACGGGCATAGTTCACCGACAGGTTGCGGGCGTTGATTTTGGCAATCACCTGCCCTTTTTTCACCTGACTGCCCTCGGGCGTCAAAAACTCAAGGGTTCCCCACAGACGATCGGGCACCACCAAACCTTCACTCAATACCGGCAAGACATCCCCCCGTACTGCCACTGTATGGGTAAAGGTGCCCTGGCGCAGGGGTAGCGGCGTACGGGCGGTGCCTTGAGGGGCTGCACTACAGCCCACAAGCAACAGGGAGAGCAGCCCAGCCTGTAACCAGGACATCAGGAATTGCCTCCCGGCAGGGGCCAGGGAATATTGCGGGCTTCCAATAATACGCCCTCCGCTTGACGCAGGGCATTGACGGCTTTGATATAGTCAATCACCGCATTCACCTCACTGAGACTGGCATTTTCAAAGTCTTCCTGGAATTGCAACACCTGAAAGTTGGTGGTCAACCCCAGGTTGAGCTTTTCGGTTTGGGCCTTGAGCTGTTCATCCGCCAAAGATTTGGCCTTGCGGTTGGCTTCCACCCGGCTGGCATTGACCTGCACACTGCGCACCGCTTGGCGCAGTTCAGCGGTGAGCTGTTGCCGGGCATTTTCGAGCAGGAGCCGCTGCTGTTCCGTACGCAGCATCGCCTGCTGATATGCCGCTTCAAAACGGTTTCCCACCACTGGCAGCTCAAAGTTGAGCCCCACGTTCCAGAAATAGGTTTGAAAACCAAACAGCTTGCCAATCGCCGTCCCGTAGTTTTGGTCCAAGCTTTCTAAGCCTGCGGCCCCGGTCAAGGCCAAAGCAGGGAGGCGATTCTGGGCCGCACTTTCGCGGGCCAATTCCGCGTTTTTATAACCAATCTGCAAACTCTGGTAATCGGGACGGGCTTCAAAAGCGGTGGCCAAACTGCGCTCTAAGGAGGTTTCAACGGTTTTAAAATCCGGTTGGTCGGTCGGGCTCAAACGGGCATCCCAGGCAATGCTTTGGGCATGCAGGGGGTTGAGCAGACGTTTGAGGCGATCCTCGGTATTTTGCTGGGCCAAGCGCAGCTCTAACAATGACCCTTGGCGGGCGGCAATACGGGCTTCGGTCTGTAACACGTCAATGCGAGACATGAACCCGGCCTTTTCTTTTTCCTGGTTCATAATCAGCAAATCGCCCAAAATTTTGACCGACTGCTCAACGACCCGCAGACGCTCCTGAAACAGCACCAAATCCCAGTACACATCCTGAACACTGCTGACGGTGGCAATGGCACGGGCCTTGAGCTGAAATTCAGCGGCCTGCACCTCATTGCTACGGGCAGCTAAATCGCGGTAGCCGTTTAAGGCGCTGCGCAACAGCGGCTGATTGAGGGACAGCTCTAGGCGCGGGACAATCGCCGGGTTAATATCCACCCGCGTTGAGTTGGTATCAGAAATTTGATTGCGAAAATCGAGGCCAATATCGCCGCCAGTGGCCAAGTTCTGGGTCAGCGAAAGGTTGTAGGTCTGCCGCATCTGGCTGATCAGGCTACCCCCACTAATAAACGATTGGGCGCTGGGGCTCACCCCTTGGTTGAGGCCCGTGCGGGCTCCCAGGGTCAGGCCATACAAACCTTGAGTGGCTTCCAAATCAAGCAGCGAAAGGCGTGGGCCCAGACGTTCTGCCTGTAATTCGAGGTTATTGCGCAGGGCCATTTCCAGGGCCTGCTGTAACGACAGGCGCACCTCAGGCTCCGTTTGGGCCTGAGCAGGTAGGGTGAGGACAGCGATCAGAGCAGCAATGCACAGGCGTTTCACGGGTGTTCCTCCGGGGGCACTTCAGGCAATTGGGGTTCATTGGGGCTGTCACTCTGGATACGGCCATCGCGCAGCCACAAGATCCGACGGCAACAGCGGGCAATATCGGGTTCGTGGGTAATCAGGACAATGGTAGAACCCTGCTGGTTGAGTTCGGTCAACAGCCCCATAATTTCGTGACTGGTACGGGTATCTAAAGCCCCAGTTGGCTCATCGGCCAATAAAAGGGACGGACGATTGACCAGGGCACGGGCAATGCTGACGCGCTGCTGTTGGCCCCCGGACAACTCCAGGGGACGGTGATCCATGCGTTCACGCAGGCCCACCCGCTCTAACGCTTCTGCTGCACGCGCCATCCGTTCGGCCCGGGGCACCCGCCCATAAAACAGCGGCAACGCCACGTTTTCTTGGGCCGTGAGGTCGCCCAATAAATGGAAAGACTGAAAAACAAAACCAATTTTCTGATTGCGAATATCGGCCAGTTGGTTTTCTTGGTGGTGGCTGACATCAATGTCATCGAGCAGCAGTTGCCCGGAGGTCGGGGTATCTAAACAACCCAATAAAGTCATCAAGGTCGATTTACCGGAACCGGAAGGCCCCATAATGGCGACCATTTCGCCATCTTCAATGCGCAGGGAAACGGCACGCAATGCCTGAACTTCTTGGGCTGCCATGCGATAAGTTTTAGTGAGTTCAATGGTTTCAATCATAAGCGAATAA
This sequence comes from Cyanobacteria bacterium UBA7694, assembly GCA_002482705.1. Taxonomy (GTDB): domain Bacteria; phylum Cyanobacteriota; class Sericytochromatia; order UBA7694; family UBA7694; genus UBA7694. Next base: position 955 of record DLGM01000335.1, on the reverse strand, counting down.
GCCAAGCATAAGTTGTGGACATTAACAATCGATGAATGAAGTGTAAAGAAAGTGTAGAAATTAAACAAGAGCCAGGAGACAATTGCAAATGAGCCGCAAAAAAAGTGAAAGCCCGGAACGGGATGGGCTCCGTGTATCCGGGCTTATCGAGATCAGCATGTAGCTGCTCGAGCAACTCTAGTAACACTATCCCATAGACATGTAAAGGGGTTATAACAATTGTGTACAGTCTTTGTATTAATCGCTTCATATTGTCTTTAAAAAGGCGCAAATTAGCACTATCACTCATTTTTAGGGTGTTAGCGGGCCATAAAAATGGTGCCCCTATTTACAGGGGCACAAGCGATGAGGCGGGTATGTAAGTAAGCGGCAAAACCTGATGCTTCGCTCTGCTCTTCAGCGTCTATCCTCCCGCTTTGGTCAAACTGACCAGTTCAACCTCAAAGATCAGGGTTGAATTGGGGGGCACCTGGCCAAAGGCGCTATCTCCATAGCCCAAACTGGGGGGAACCGTGAGACGGCGCTTGCCGCCTAGCTTCATGCCCATAACGCCCTGGCTCATACCAGAGATCACCGAACCACTGCCTACGGTAAAGGTAAAGGGGACACCACTGGCCACGTTGCTGTCAAACTGTGTGCCATTGGTAAGGGTTCCGGTATATAACACACCGACCTCATCCCCACTCGCCACCTCATCAGTGCCCGTACCGGCTTCAACTTCTTCAATGGTCACACTGGGCGGCGGAAGCGGTGCCGCTCCTGCTGAGCCATGGTAAGCCCCAGCAGAAGTGGGAGCCTGACGGGCGCTGCCTGTCACGTCCGTAGCGGGGAAATTGCTGCTGCCCCCCAGCGTCAAGGCCGGGCTGGTATCACTCAGGAAGAGGCCGTCATCCGCAGTTCGGAAGAGGCCGTCGCTCCCGGCAATGACGCCCGGATTAAAAAAGAGGGGATCGCT
>DLGM01000196.1:3344-4872 GCA_002482705.1 Cyanobacteria bacterium UBA7694 | reverse complement strand
CTTTGCCTGGTTCGACGAAGAAGAGCTGGGCCTGATTGGCAGCCGCTACCTAGCCCGTGACTTCAAAAAACAGGGCTTAAAAATCACCAGCATGCACAATATCGACATGCTCGGTTATGACGGTGACAAAGACAAAACCGTCGAAGTGGCTCAGCCTGCCGGCATCTTGTGGGACTATTATAATATGGTCAACAAAAGCCATGGCCTGAACTTGCCACTGGATCGCACCAATACCGGGCAGTCTGACCATGAGTCTTTCCTGCGCGAAGGTTATCACGCCGTGTGCTTGTCCGAAGAGTATACCAGCGGTGACACCACCCCCCAATACCACCGTCGGGGAGATGTCATGGAAACCATCAATTTCGACTATCTGGCCAGCAGCACCCGTTTGGTCGTCGCCGTGGTCGGTGACTTGACCTTGAAGGTCCCACCGCCTGCGCAAATCCAACGCATTCCCAACAGCCAGTTCCCGGCCCGTCAGCGCCATTTCCACGGCAGCTACGAAGAGGCCGCCGCGCACCTTTAATTCATGCGGTAGTTCCCTACCAAGCCCCGTTCCAGACGATAGAACGGGGCTTTGCCGATGCCCCCCGGCAACCGTGCCCCTATCAACAGGGAGCGGGTTATAATTAAGAGCAAAAGGAAGCTTTATGTCAGAGAACCACCCAACTGCCCCCAAACCCCGCAAACCGTAGTGGCGCGAACTGCTTGAAATTGTTGGGGGTGCATTACTGGTAACGCTCATTTCACGGGGAGCCCTGGCGGAACCGCGCTATATTCCCTCCGAGTCGATGTTGCCCCGACTGGCCATCAATGACCGCCTGATGGTCGAAAAAATCGCGGCCTATCCGGCAGAAATCAAACGGGGTGATGTGGTTGTGTTTTACCCCCCCCACCGTCCCTTAAAAGATTGGGGCGTACTCAGTGCCCCCTTGCGCTGGGTCAGTTTGAGCGGCGATGACGTACTGATCAAACGGGTGGTAGGGTTGCCCGGTGAAGTGATTGAAATCGCTCAGGGAAAAGTCTGGATCAATGGCCAAGAGATTGCGGAAGACTATATTCGTGAGGCCCCGGCCTACGAAATGCCTGCTCTTAAGGTGCCCGCAGACCATGTCTTTATGCTCGGGGATAACCGCAACAACAGCGCTGACAGCCACGTGTGGGGGCCGTTACCCACGGAAAACATCCTGGGCCACGCCCTGTTTAAGTTTTGGCCCCCTCACCGCATCGGTCCAATTCGTTAACCGTTTTTATAAACTGGTGATTTATACTTTTCTTAACATTTAGATAGTTATTCCTTAATTCTCAAAACGCAATCTCTATGATGTAATGAGATCAATAAATCGCGTAAAAGAGATAGATATATGCAAGTTCAAGCCAAAACAACCCCCGTTCAGAATAACCCCAAAGCCGGACAAGATCTCCCCCGTTTAATTAAAGAAGCCGAAGCCAAATCAGCCGAAAACACCAATACCAACAGTATTTATGGCGACCAAGTCTCGATTGATGACGCCAAAGAGTGGCTGGG
>DLGM01000196.1:0-3301 GCA_002482705.1 Cyanobacteria bacterium UBA7694 | reverse complement strand
ATGCTGGCTATGAGCGACCGTCTCTTAAAACTCACCGACTACAATGCCAATGGCCAACTCGAAGCGGGCGAACTCAGCCGCGCCGCCTCGCGCAAGGTCGTGGTGCTCAACGGCGTGAAGTCGTACCATGTTCCTGGTGAAGCCAAATCCCAAACGGCTGGCAAAGTCAGCACCGCCCAGCCTGCTCCTTCTTCCGAGGAGCGTTATTACCAGGCCAAAACCAAACAGCTCGAACAAGAACAGGCCCGTGAAAAGGCCAAAGCCAAAGGCGCAGCCGTAGGCGTTGGATTGTTACTCCTCTTAGGAGCCGGGGCCGCCGTGAAAAAAGGCGCCGACGAAATCCTGCGCTAAACCACACACCTCACTCTGGAAAAAGGGACTGTGAAAATACAGTCCCTTTTTTTCATGCACGCCACACCTTTTCTGAGTGCATGTGTCCGAAGCAAAACGTATAATCCTTAAAAGCCGATTGGATGTAACCGTTTGCACCATGATATTTCCCCCCACCGGACGGGCGGCCCTTAAAGCCCACATCACAACCCCTCACGTTATCGCCACCGAACGCATTCAGCCGTTGTGGAAGGGTTATGGCAACCTGTGGCGGGTCTCCTTGGCTGACAGTGGGCCGGTCGTGATGAAGCATATCCGCCTCCCGGCGGGTGCGGGCGCTTCCCATACCCGCAAAGTGCGGTCTTATCAGGTAGAAATGGGCTGGTACCAGCACTGGAGCCAGAAATGTGGCGACCTGTGCCGGGTGCCGACCTATTATGGACACACCTCACAGGATGAGGAGCATTGGCTCCTGCTCGAAGACTTGGACAGCGCCGGTTTCCCGTTGCGCCAGCGCCAACCCAGCCCACAGGACATCCATCTGTGTTTACAGTGGCTGGCCCATTTTCACGCCACCTTTATGGGGGTGATGGCCCCGGAGCTGTGGCCAATCGGCACCTATTGGCACTTGGCTACACGCGAGGAAGAATGGCTTCATATGCCTTCCGGGCCCCTCAAACAGGCCGCAGCCGAATTGGATCAGCGGTTGAATCAGGCATGCTTTCAAACCTTGGTCCACGGCGATGCCAAGCTGGCCAATTTCTGTTTTGGCCCCCATCAGGTGGCCGCCGTCGATTTTCAGTATGTGGGCCAGGGATGCGGCATGCGCGATGTGGCCTACTTGTTAAACAGTTGTGTACCGGAAACGGCCTGTGCTGAGCAGATCCCTTCGTATCTGGATGTTTATTTTGTTACCCTGCGCCAAGCACTGGCTCCCCACTGGGACAGCAGAGCCCTCGAAGCGGAATGGCGCGCGCTGTTCCCGGTTGCCTGGGCCGACTTCTACCGTTTTGAGCTGGGGTGGGGGCACTGTGACAGGCGCAATTACCCTTACAGTGAAGCCGTCACCCGGCAGGTGTTAGCATCCCTTTAACAGCATGCATACAGTACACTGAACTGTAATTTCTGCTCATTGCGAGGCTTGTCATGGCTGCCTTGACCTTGAACCCCTTTAATCCCGATTTGGCTGCACAGGTTCTGAGTTGGTTGACCTCGTTTCAGGAATCGGTGATGTGGTGTGGGCGGCGGCAGTTTCCCCTCGCCCCGGATGATTTGCTGACATGGCATATAGACCCGGACGTTCACCCCTATCTGCTGATCCAAGCAGGTACTCCGATTGCCTACGGAGAAATACACCTGCATACCGACGCACAAGAGGCCGAACTGCTGCACCTCTTGGTCGCGCCCCAGCACCGGGACCAAGGCACAGCAAGCACGCTCGTCCACCAGCTCTTGGCCACCCTCCACACAGGTGAAATCAGCGAAGTGGTGGCACGCATCCCCCCCCACAACGCAACAGCGCGACACGTGCTCGAAAAACAGGGTTTTGTGCGCATGCCGACTTCCCGTGAGGAAGAACGCAATCAGTGGGAGGCTGCCCCTTTTGAATGGTATGTGTATGCGCTAGCAGCGCATATGTAAACTAGAGGGATAGTGCTCACAATAACGCACCGACTCAGACACGGGCACAACCTGATCCAAGGTCACGTCATTGAAGGAATGGCCGCGATCCCAGCGAAACACGGCGGAAAATATCGGCAGCCAAGGGTGGGCGGCGATTTTTTCGAGGAAATAAGCTTCGTGGGCCTTTTCTTTCATGCCCATCTCGTATAACAAAGCGTCATGTTCCTTAATGCCCAAGCTGTGAAAGGCCTGCATCATGACAAAATATTCACACACATTGCCGCTTTCAAGACGCCCGGCGAAATAATAGGGCATAAACCAGCCGATTACATAACAGGCCCAGGCGATGAGGGTGCCAATCAGATGGAATTGTAATTCGTACCCGCGTGATACGGGCACCCGGTATTGCTGAAGCAGTGCAAGGACATGGCGGCGGTGTTCCCACTCATCCGCTTCAATTTCCTGAATTGCCGCTTTTTCAGCCGGGTCACGCAGCGACTTGGCATGACCGATATAGGCAAAGGCTGCGGCTTTTTCCCCGGAGTAGGCGCGCTGTAAGAGTTTGGCCAAAGCGGGGTGCGCCTGACATAAATTGATCCGGGATAAAGAATCAGAACTTGAAACCATGGGGGAACCACATCCGTTCAAATCAATGACACTATTATCGCATCTCTCGGTTATTCTGAAACCCTCACCGATTGGTAAGGCTTGGGGACTGGGACGGCAAGCCCGCAGCGGCTTGCCAATGTTTATAGCGGGGATCTGCCGCCAAATCAGGGGAGGCCTGACAAAAGGCCTCGGCCTGGGGCACATAGGCCTCAGCCCAGGCTAAAAGCAAGTGATACAGCCAGACATTCTCCTTGAGCGCGGCATATTGCCCCAAGGCAATCCGCTGCCGTGAGGTGGTGTGCAGCTCTAGGTAGCCATCGGCACTGAGCCCGTTGGCCATGGCCACCCCTTCCCAGCGCAATTTTTGCAGTTCTTCAGGCTTGATTTGTAAACGCACCCAGCGAAGGCCAAACAAATAACGGTAAAAGGTCAGGGTGGTGGGAGTCAGCTCAACCTCACGCACAGAAGCGACGATATTGCGCACGCTGATCAGCAACAGGATCAGCCCTGCTCCCCCCGGTAACCACCACAGATGAATACCCGCTGTGAAGCCCGTCAAAAGTAACCACACAAAGAGAAACCACCCCATCAGAAAAATATGCCGCACCCGTGTGCCAAAACCGGGCAAATACAAAGTCAGCGTATTCCCTGCGCGCACAGCCCGGATCGGGCTATGGGCCGAGCGCTGGGCCAAAACCTCCAGCCACTGGTGCGACACTGGCGAATGCGCCGTATCGAT
>DLGM01000065.1 GCA_002482705.1 Cyanobacteria bacterium UBA7694 | reverse complement strand
TCGGGTCATGGGTGGCCAAAATCTGGTTCACGCCCGTTGCCACTACCTGCCCATCTTTGACCAAAACAGCCCCAAACGGACGCCCGCCCTGTTGGGATACATGGGTACAGGCCAATTCGACGGCCATTTGCAAAAATGCTTCAGGAGTTGACACTTTCCACCTCAAAGATGCGCTTAGCTTATTGTACTCTTCCCCCTTGAACACCGACAGGGGGTTGCAACATTCAGGCTCCCGCGCATCGAAGAGCCAGCACGATAGCGGGAACGAGGACTCTAAAAGAATCCCCTTCTCCAGATGAGAGGATCAGCTTGGGGACGAGCTCCGAGAACGTTCCAGATAGAGCACCCCCTGTATATAGGCGTCTTCAAAATCTGAATAAACATAACAAGGTGGGCCAAAAGCCCACCCAGAAGTTTAAAACAGTTCGTCGAGGAAGTTGTCAAATGCCTTAAAAGCCCGCGTGGCAGCCCGGTTGTTATAAATCAGCCCCAGTTCGGTATCATGGGCCTCCGGGTTGGTAAAGGCGTGTTTTACCCCCCCATAACAGTGGGTTTGCCAATCCGCTCCCGCATTGCTCAGTTCGGTATGAATGGCCAGCAAAGCATCAGGCTGGGCCATGGGATCGTCATAACCGTGCAGCAGCAGCACCTTGGCACTGATGGGCTGCCCTTCCGTATTGCCGGGTGCCCCCAATAGGCCATGAAAGCTGGCAACGCCCTTGAGATCAGCCCCGGTGCGAGCCAGATCAAGCACACACAGACCGCCAAAACAAAACCCAATGGCCGCTACCTGGTCCGCAGCCACCTGCTCTTGTTGACGCGCCACTGCTAACCCCAAAGCCATGCGAGCTTGTAAGAGAGCCCGGTCTTGAACCAAGGGTGTCATCAGAGCGCTGTTTTCAGCCACACTGTAACCGCGTTTACCCTTGCCATACATATCAAGGGCAAAACCCACATAACCTTTAGCTGCCAGCTCTTCGGCCCGTTGGGCAACAAATTCATCCCGTCCAGCCCAAGCGTGGGCAATCAAAACGGCGGGACGTTTACCACTGATACTGTCGTCCCAGGCCATATAACCTTCAAGCAAGGTATCATCGTGGGTATACTCAATCAACTGTTTTTGAATTGCCATGCGCGGCCTCCTGTGGATTCATGAAACAAAGATGGGCCCATTATGGCATGAAGTACAAGACATCCTCAAGCCGCCTCTGCACGGATAGAATATCGCTTAAAAATAAACACATGTTTGCCCGCAAAAGGTCTATAATCTCCCCAGAGTCACACACAAAACCGGTCTGGGAAGAGGCACATGGGAAATTTTAAGGTTGGACAACAAGTAGGCACCTGGAACTCCAATGGCGGGCAAGCCAGCATTACCGTCAAACGTGAGCTGGGCAGCGGTTATGCCAATCGCCACGAAGCCGCCAAAGCGATTACCAAAAGCGGTGAACAAGGCATTATTGCCCAAGGTAGCAATGGCCAAGTGCGCGCTTATGCCGTCGATGATGGCTCATACCTCGATGATCTTGATCTGGGCGAAAAGGTCAGCAATAAAGCCCCTGGCGTGCTCGAATTTATTGGTGATGATGCCACCGAACTGTCCACGGGCAAAAAGTTTTATCCCCCCACCGGGCCAGACAACGGCAAAGTATTCCACATTTTTGCCTCCTACAATACCCTCACCGACAAAGCCGTCTTTGGCACTGCCGATCAATTTTTTCTGAGTGATGACATCTCCCGCCTGCAAAAGCTGGGCTACACAGTGGTTGCCGATTTCCGCCCGACCAAACAGGAGTTTCAGGAGGCCATGTACGACCCCCGCACTGCTGGTTTTTTATGGGGTGGCCACGGCGGCAGTGGTTATGTGATTGATATCAATGACCAGTACATTGGCCCCCAGGATCTCGATGCCAACAAAGTCAGCCCCAATCTCAAGCTGGCGGTTTTCCAGGCCTGCCAAGTGGGGCAAGAGCGCGATACCTGGACACAGAACCTCAACCAGCCCAAAGTGGTGGCCTGGGACGAAAATGTTTCCAATGGGGCGATCCAAATCTTCAACTCCCGTTCTGTACGCAGCAGCGCCCACGCCCTCGACAATCTGGTAGATAAATATCTCGGCGGCGACTTTGCCAAGGCAAAATTCAGCCCTTAAAACACCCTTTTTTTAGAACACAAGCATGGGATCGTCTGTCAACGAAGATATCTAGGCAAGACAATCTAAAATTCTATAATGCATCTCCTCCTGAAACCCATGAAATAAACTCCATTTAGAAGTTTATTTGAAATGGAGCAACTATGTTTAAACACTTACGGCAAACAACAGCCATCCTTTGTGGCTTCTTACATTTATTCAGCGGTGTAGCCATAGCCAACGAATCATGCTCTGTCAGTGAGAGACAAGCCCTTTACCACGCGGAAAAAAAAGAAGCTTTGCCAGCGATGGTGATGAATATTGTCCCCTTAGGGTTTGGCTCTTACCACCAGGGAGATCAGGTCACAGGTATTGTTCTCAGCACCATTGACGGCATCAGTTTGGGTTTGATGTTCTCAGGTTTTCTGGGTGGTACATACTTGAATGGAAACTGGGGAGCCTTGGTGTTAATGGGTTATGGGTTTTATGGGCTCGTAGCTGGTCGCGCCATTGGTCTGACAGCGCCCTGGATTTATGCTCATTTTTATAATGAAAATCTCAAACGACAGCTCAGTCACTCTTCGGTCAAGAGCAACACCCAACCCATGACAGTTCCACTCTTTGCCTATTCCACCCATTTTTAATCAAGAATAGCTCCCAGAGATACTTCTGGGAGCTATGGCATTCAATTAGGCCAAACCTTTGGCAAACTCAACCATCTGGTCAATCACTTGTCCCCAGCCTTCAAAGAAGCCCATGTCTTCGTGCTGCTTACGTCCTTCAGGGCTTTTGTGAATGGCAATAGCGGTGTATTTGGTGCCCTTTTCATGGGGTTCCAGCAGCAGTGCCGCGGTAAAAAACGGCTGTTCCGAGGGACGGAACCCTGGCTTGAGGGCATCAGTGAAAACCAAGCGCTGATGGGGAACAATTTCCAGATAACAGCCGCTATTGGGAAACTCCTGCCCTTCCGGGGAGAGCATGACGGTATTAAAAGCCCCACCGGGACGCAGATCAATCTCACACGAACTAATGCTCCAAGGAGCAGGGGCAAACCACTGCTTGACGTGTTCAGGGTGGGTCCAAGCCTTCCAGACAAGCTCAGGGGAAACGGGCACCACCCGCTCAATTACCAGATCCAGCTCAGGGTTAATTTCAAACGCGTACAGATTATTCATGGTCATTCTCCTGTAAAGCAAGTTGCTGAAGATAGCTGTCTAACTGATCCAATCTACGCTCCCATAAATCGAGCTGCAGGCTGAGCCAATGGGTCGCACGCTTCATTTCGGATGGGACGACGTGAAAGGTGCGAACCCGGCCTACTTTTTCAGAGCGCACCAAAGCACTTTGTTCGAGCACTTTGAGATGCTGCAAGAATGAAGGCAAAGCCATATCAAAAGGTTCCGCCAATTCACTGACGGAAGCTGGGCCCTGAACCAATCGTTCAAGTACACGCCGCCGGGTAGGGTCCGCCAGTGCTTGGAAGGTATGATCAAGAGTTGCAGAATAGTTAGCCATATACCTAAGTATATAAGCAACCAATACTTAGGTCAATACCTAAGTATTAAAAAATTGAAGCGACTGGGTTACTGGTCGCTCTTAGCACCATCCCTGATATACCTCAAACCACACCTCAGGTGTACAGGCAATCAACGGGCAAAATCCAACCCCTGGGCTTGCAGGGCAACGCGTAACACACCCACAGCCTTGGGGCCAACCCCGTGCAGAGCCAAGAGCTGACGCTCTGAAAACTGCGTGAGTTGTACCAGATCGTTAATACCAGCAGCGGCCAATGCCCTTAAGGCAGGTCTTCCCACGCCATGGGGAAAGGAAGAGGGGGGTGTCTTTGTCATGAGATACTCCTTAAACAGATGTGTGCATCACTGACAGCCCTGGGAAATGTGCATTGAACGCTTTCCAAAAACCGTGCGTCAGAAATTCATTATCCCCTAAGGAGCCTGTATGAAAAAGCCAGCCTTGGCCCTGCTCATCATCAGTACCTGTTGTTATAATATTCCCTGCATTGCCCAAACGTCAGCCCACGTCGATTATCCTGGTTTTGTGGCATTGGCTACCGAAGCCGAGAGCCACCGCAAAAGCCATTTGGTAGATATCAATCGCTTTTTGGCCATGGCCCAGGACACAAACACCGTGATTTTAGATACCCGCTCTCAAGCCGCTTATCAACGCAAACATTTTCAAGGGGCTATACATCTCAATTTTTCCGATTTTACCGCTGCAAAATTGGCAAATTTGATTCCTGACAAAAATACGCGCATATTGATCTACTGCAATAATAATATTGAAGATGACAGCGTCAATTTCCCAACCAAAAGCATGCCCCTGGCTCTGAATATCCCGACGTTTATTAATCTTTATGGTTATGGTTATAAAAATGTTTATGAGCTGTCATCTTTGTTGTCGGTGAACAACCCCAAATTGAGGTTTGAAGGCACAGCGGTTCAATAACCTCCCCTGCTGGAATCGCTCAAGCCCATGTATACATCAAGAAAACCAGCCCTCAAGCACTTTCTAGACACCTACATTAGCTTGTGTGCGTAACGGCATTCTGGGGTAAAATGGGGACGCCCACTATGTGATTGGAGGAAGCCCATGCACACCCAGTGGATTCGCTCACCCCAGTGGGATGGTTTTTGGTTCTTGTCAGGTTTTTGGGTTCCGACGCTGCTGTTGCTTTTGCCTCTGGCCAGTTCCCAGAGCTTGATTGTTTGGGTGACGCTGTGTACTTGGATTGCCCACCGCCTTTCGAGCCTGTATCTGGCCTTGTGTGTGGGCGAATACCGCGCTGTTTTACAAGCCAAGCCGGGCTATTTTTTCCGTTTGCCTTTGCTTTTAGGTCTTGTGCTGATGGGGTTTGTATTGGCCCCGGAAAGCCTGATTCCCATCCCGCGACTGGAGCGTTTTTTACTGCTGGGATTGGGGGATTATTGCTTTTCGCTGTACCATTTTGCCGTGCAGCACTACGGCATTTTGTCCGTCTATCGCAGCAAGTTACCCCATGGCCAAAAAGACCCGCAACTCCTGAAATACGATTGGTGGATGTGTATCGGCGTTTCCGGGCTCTTTAGCCTGATCATGGATGGCGTGAATGGCGAATTGAGCCATTTGCTGGGCTTACCGGCCCCACCCCTATGGGTTCAAGCGGTGTTCCCAAACCTGCAGTTGGGCCTGACCCTGGTTATTTTGAGCGTCTGGGGTCTGTTAATGCGGCGGTATGTCCACCAACAGCAGGGGTGGGCCCGGATGCTCTATGTGTCGAGCCTGTGTTATATGACGCTGGTTTCGCTCTATGTCTCGCCCCTCCTCTATTTTGCCATGGCGCAAATTCAACACTGGTTGGTCTCTCTGGGGCTCACCACCCACATGGCGCATAATTCTCGGGTGATACCCAATGGTTGGTATCGTCCCTGGGCCTGGATCAACCGCCGCGCCTGGGGACCGCTTCTGCTCTTGATATTGCTGTCTCTTAGCCTGACCCCCATTTTGGAAGCCGATTATTATATTGCTTATTATTTTAATGCAGAAAGCCTGACCATTCCCGATTTCTTGCCCCAATTTAAAGACTCGCTCTGGATTTACCTGTTTGGAGGGCTGGCCTTTTTCACTTCATTTTTGCACTATATTTATGACCGGGGCGTTTTTCGTTTTTCTGACCCAGTCACCCGCACAGCAGCGCTCAGCCTACTACGCCCCTCCACGCATTCGTAGCCACACAGCACGACCGCAGACAAAACAAAGCGCTCAGCGTTTACACAAACAATCCCACCATTTCACCTATGTTCTAAGGTATGCTACCCGAATGTCTCGTCCGATAAGGAATCCTCTCCATGGTAAATGATCAGAAAATCGTCCTCCGTAACCTCCGCCATGAGGACTACCCTGATCTGGCCGATGTCATGCGTCGTGCTTATGCCAAAATTGGGGGAGAGCCATGGAAGCAGCAGCATATCGAAACCCTGCTGGATAAATTTCCCCAGGGACAAATTTGTATTGAACTCAACGGCAAAGTTGTAGCCTGTGCCCTGTCTTTGATTGTTGATTATGACAAACATGGCGACCGCCATACCTACCGCCAAATTACCGATCAGTACCGCTTTGGCACCCACGATCCCGACGGGGATGTCCTTTATGGGATTGATGTCTTTGTTGACCCCGACTGCCGGGGCATGCGCCTGGG
>DLGM01000023.1:414-4227 GCA_002482705.1 Cyanobacteria bacterium UBA7694 | reverse complement strand
GAGCCTGCTGCGCCTGCTCGGCCTCAAGAAGGATTAGCCCTGAGGGCCGTCTGTGCAATGCACAGACGGCCCCCCATGCTATTGACAGTTGGCCCACCTTATCCGCGACAATGGGGAGACCCCCCTGAAGGATAAATGCATTCATGAGCAAATTGTGGCAAGAATTGAAGGCCCGCCCTAAGGTATTTCCTTGGCCCATCCGGGTCACCCCCCATAAAGCGCTGGTCATTGCCCATCGGGGCGCATCCTTTGAAGCCCCGGAGAACACACTGGCTGCCTTTCAACGAGCCATAGCCATGGAAGCCGACATGATTGAGCTGGATGTACGCCTGAGCCTAGACGAAGAAGTGGTGGTATTCCATGACTCCACCCTCAAACGCACCACTGACAAAGAGGGCAAAGTGCGTGATATGACTTTGGCAACCCTCAAACACGCAGATGCAGGCAGTTGGTTTGCCCCGGCCTTTGCCGGAGAACGCATTCCCACCCTGGAAGAAACCCTGCAGCTCTGCCAAGGGAAAATCATGCTCAACATTGAGATCAAAAAAGAGTCTGTGCGCAAACAGGATCCCCTGATTGAGCGCAAAATCATTGCCCTGTTGCACCAATACAACATGGTGCCCCATGCCATGATTTCTTCCTTTAGCACCCTGGCTCTGAAACGCATCAAAGCCCTCGAACCGCGCCTTTCAACGGCCCTCCTGTACGGCGACTCGATTCGCAGCAATCTGCGCCCCAAGGTGCCTGTCTATGGATATCAAGCCTTTAAATGGGTCTTGCTCACGGGTGCTGATGCCCTCAATCCCCGCCAAAACTTGGTGACACGCGGTTTTCTCAAACGCAGCCAGGAAACCGGCATCCGCCTCAACCCCTATACGGTCGACAGCCCCCGGCGCATGCAAACGCTGATTACCAAAGGGGTCCACGGGTTGATTACCAATCGCCCCGACCTGTTGATCAAGCTATTGCGGCCACAGGCTCCGGCGCGCAAAACCGGGCCCTTGAACCATCCGCCGTTTGGGAAATAAGAACCCCATCAACGAGGGCAAAAATGTTTAAACAATCTGTCCAATTTAAGCTTGAATCGCTGTATTTTTTTGTCGTCCTTGCAGAGTCAGATAGTTTTTTACAGGCTTCAGAACGTCTGTATATGAGCCAACAGGCCCTGAGTAAAGCCCTGGCCCAACTCGAAGAAGATCTGGGGCAAACCCTGATATATCGTCATCCCAGCAGACGTCAGCGTTTAACCCCGGCCGGAGAAGTCTTGTTACGTCAGTGTGAAGGGCTCTTATCAACCGTTTATCGGCTGGAATCAGGCTTGCCCCAGCAGCCCGAAGTGGTTCCCAATGTCGTTCATCTGGGTTGTCTGCTGGAAGTGGACGACGCGATCAACTTTTTACTCCACCAAACCCATGAGCAGTCACAAGGCCCGATCATTCGTCTTAAGGGGTTCCTCGATGCTTCTGCAGCCCAATTGGAACAAGCTTTACTCAACCAGCAGCTCGATTTAGGGGTACTCTGTCACCCTCCTTCCGTACAGGGTTTAGAGTATGTTCTGCTCAAATCCAGGCCGTATATTATTGTCGGCAACGACTCTTTTTCTGGCCGCTGGGACCAATTGCCTTATATCCGCATTGAAAACTGTTTTGGCGACAATCCCCTCAACGTCTGGCCAGAACAGGAATGGCCCCGCCAAGTGGTGTGTGAAGCGGATTTGGCCATGGCCGTGTATTTGTGTGCACAAGGCGTAGGCTGTCTGCATATCCCCGACGACTTTGCCCCCTTTAGGTCGAGCATTTTTCCCATGGGCCATCACATTCAGCAGGTGACTGAGGCCCCTTTTGAGTCCACTTACCGCCGTTATTTAGTCTGGTCAGCGCAAGGGCTTTCAGAACCTGCCCGCCAGGCAAAACAGGCAATCTTGCAGTATATGGGGTTAGAGGCATGAATTTGCGTTATGAACCGCGCTTAAAGGTGCTGTGGCTGGAGCATTTTCTTGCCCTCTGTCAGGAAGTGGACATCTTGCAAGCCAGTCAAAAACTGGGGGTGTCTCGCCAAACCCTAAAACGCAGTCTCCATTTGCTCGAACAAACTGTAGGACTTCAGCTTCTGCAGCGGCAAGGGGGCGCGTTTCACCTCACCGCTGAAGGTCGGGCTTTTCTGGCGGAAGCGCAGGCGTTAGTCACTCAGTTGCAAACACTCCCCACCACTTTGCAAAATGCCAGTGTAGGGGTGCTTCAGGGCACAGTGACCGTGGGTTGGCGCAGTTTTGGCAATGCTTTATACTTATCTGCGGCCTTGGTGAGTTTTATGGCCCGGTGGCCTGCCGTTTATGTGCGCGTGCGCAAACATTACGACGCCAATGTCTTAGAAATGCTGTTGCAAACTGGGCAATTGGATGTGGCCATCTTGGACTATATGCCACGCGATCAAAACTTGGTTGTTTGCAGCGGCAACCGCTCGCCCTATTTAATTGTCTCCGTACCCCAACAGGTCAGACATTGGAGTGCGTTTAGTTATGTGGAGTCAGAGCCCTTTTACCCTGATTATTTGCCGCCCACATGGGATGAAGAGCGTTTTCCCCGCCAATTCCAGGAAGCGGATGTGAACAATCACATCTCCATTTTGAAGCTATTAAAACCAGGGGTTGCCACCTTTGTGCCCCAGTGTATGGTTCAGCAGTATCTGGATAACGGTGTGCTTGCAATGGTCGCCCAGCCGCCCGAAGAGGTCTTTAAACAAATCTATCTGTGCCTTTCCCCAGCAGCAAAAAAACAGTTGCCCGTTCAAACATTATTGGAGCATCTGCGCGCTGAGCTTTCTAACTTTTCAAGTGCACAGGCTTTTATCCCCAACAACTAAGTTCGTCCATTTTGTGACGCAATGGTTGTTGGACAGCGTTATGAGCGCTTTGATAATCTTTTTGAAGAGTTAAACTATTTATTTTGAATTGTTCAGCCTCGCACAAGCACAGCGAATCGGCTGTCAACGAATCATGCCTAGGGAAAGGTTGTTAAAGTGATGAAATATCCATTTCAAGCGGCCAGTTTGATGATGTGTCTCTTATTGGCCAGTTGCCAATATCCGTCCCTCCATTCTTCCGTAAATGCCCCCTTCTCACCCCCATCTGCCGCCTTGAAAATGCCTAAATATGCGCATAGTGTTGATGATTTCAGCGACCTAAGCGCTGAATACGCCCCCTTTACCACCCAGGCACTGACCAAGCCCTATCTGCATCGTAAATTGGCCCATTGGTTAGATACAAACAACTCTCAGGCGCTAACCAGGGAACTGGCTTTTGGGTGTTTAAAACATCCGACGTTGCTGAAATCTGTTTTTACCACTGACATGCCGCTTTACCAACAGACCGTCCAACAGCCCACTGTCGCCGCAAAGCTGGCGATCGACGCACCTTTTAGTAGCTGTGTGACGATTGTGGGCGAATTCAGAGTCAATACATGGACCTCAAACACACAAGCACAGCCAGCTACCGCCATGGATCAGCAGGGTAATTTTGTGGCGGTTTGGGAAAGTACGGGGCAAGATGGATCTGGCAGAGGCATCTATGGGCAACGCTTTAATACTACCGGCCAGCCACTTGGAGCGGAGTTCCGGGTCAATACCTGGACAACTTCTGATCAATATGGCCCCGCTGTTGCGATGACGCCGACCGGCGATTTTGTGGTGACCTGGGCAAGTGGGGGTCAAGAAGGACCAGTCTCGCGCGGTGTTTATGGGCAACGTTTTAACCCTGCCGGAGAGCCGCAGGGGAACGAGTTTCGCATCAATAACTTGTCAAATCAGGAGCAAAGG
>DLGM01000023.1:0-399 GCA_002482705.1 Cyanobacteria bacterium UBA7694 | reverse complement strand
CCGATGGCCATCACCGCAGCGGGTAATTTTGCTGTGACGTGGACGATTGCAGAAGGTGGTGGGGAGAATGTCTATGGGCGCGTTTTTGACGCCCTTGGGAGCCCTCAGAGTGAAGCATTTCGCGTGAACACCTCGACCTTAGGTCATCAGAATGCCTCGTCTGTTGCGATGGATCAGGCTGGCAATTTTGTGGTGACTTGGTCGGATGATCGCAAAGATGGCTCTGCCCATGGCATTTATGCGCAACGTTTTACCCATGCTGGGGTACCCCAGGGGGGTGAGTTCCCAGTCAATACATCGACGACGGGAAGTCAGATGCAACCGAGCATTGTTATGGACACTACCGGCAACTTTGACATTGTCTGGGCGAGTAAAAGCAATGGCTCGGACATCATTCCG
>DLGM01000484.1:827-3192 GCA_002482705.1 Cyanobacteria bacterium UBA7694 | reverse complement strand
CGGCTATCCCTAAGTCGTGGAAAATTTTATATACCCGCGCAAAGCCAATTTTAAAGGGCAAGCCGACGTGGTCACTGAAGGCCAATGGCGCGGCCCCCGTGCCCCCTTCCCCGCCATCAATGGCAATATAATCGGGGCCTTGGCGGCGTTCCTTCATGCGCTGGGCCAGCTCATGCCAAAAATCGAGTTCGCCCACGGCACTTTTAATGCCTACGGGCAAGCCGCTGGCATCGGCCACTCGCTCAACAAAATCGATCAGCTCATCCACGGTGGTAAATTCACTGTGGGCATTGGGTGAGATACAGTCTTTGCCGACGGGCACCCCGCGAATGGCGGCAATTTCCGGGGTGACTTTACGCCCAGGCAGCACGCCGCCTTTGCCCGGTTTGGCCCCTTGGGACAGCTTGATCTCAATCATGCGCAATTGGGGCAGTTCTTCGGCTTTTTTGCGCACCTCGTCGAGGGAAAAACGGCCTTGCGCATCGCGGGCACCAAAATAGCCCGTCCCCAATTGCCAAACCACATCTGCGCCGAGACAGTGAAACGGGCTGATGCCCCCTTCGCCGGTATTGTGATAACATTCTGCGCGCTGTGCGCCAATATTTAGGGCACTGACCGCCTTTTCCCCCAGGGAGCCAAAGGACATGGCAGAAATATTGATCACTGACGGGGGGCGGTAGGGTTTACGGCGGCCATGGCGTTCGCCCACCACTTTTAAGCAGGGAACGGCACTTGAGTCGCCATTGAGATATTCCGCCTTGCTCTCCGGGAAAGGAAAAGCCGCATGTTTAATGATCGGATACCCCACCTCATAAGGGGGAACCTCGGTGCTGCCAAACCCAAAATAGTTATTCTCCCCCTTGGCCGAGGCATAGACCCAGCGGCGTTCGGCGCGGTTAAACGGGGTTTCCTCTTTGTCATTGGCAACAATGTACTGGCGTAACTCCGGGCCAATTTTTTCAAGCAGGTAACGGAAGTGCCCAATCAGGGGGAAATTGTGCTGAATCGCGTGGCGACTCTGTAAAAAGACATCGCGAATGGCGACCACGATGGCAATGATGACCAATGCCCCCAAAACCCAGAAAATCCACATGCCTCATTCTCCTCGTACAGTGTGTGCTTCTTTAGTTGTGCTTCTTCAAACGTACCAGCCAGCGAAACCCGCTGCCTGTGATGGGGTCTGACCGCTGCGCACCTGCTGGCGGTCGCCCAAGAATTGTTCCCGCAGCAGGCGGCCATAGATGACCACATCGCGGCCCATGCGCTGCAAGCGTTCGACGGCAGCAGGCTTTTGCAGCGAACCGTCCGCTTCAAACTCACTTTCACGCACAGCGGCCTGATAAGGCAGGGTCCAACCGTGGCAGTGTTGAATGGCGACGCGCATTTGTGTATTACAACTGACGCCTAAGCTGCCCCCGGTGGAAGCGGCTACAGCAAAGAGTTTGCCCGCAAATTCGTGGTAATGAAAATCCAGAAAGTTTTTCATCCAGCCGCTCATACAGCCGTGGTATTCCGGGGATACCAAGATAAATCCATCGGCTTCAGCACAGCGCTGGCGCACCCGTTTCACGACCGGGTCACTGTCATAGGTTTGGTCTGGCCGGAACAGGGGCAACGGCTCGGCCAACAAATCGAGCAGTTCCACCTCGGCCCCCTCGGCCCGGGCGGCCCCTGCGATCAGATTGAGCATATGCCGGGAATTTCCTTCCCCGTGGGTACTGCCGCAAACGCCAAGTATAAGCACCGGTTGCGTTCCTTTAGAAGCCATTTTTAAGTATTGTAACCTGTTGTTTGGGGTTTGCGTCCTCTTGACGCAGTGCATCCTGATGCCCTATCTTTAAGGCATTGGATAAAAGTGGGTTGGGTGATTACGTGGAATCGTCAGGTTCCATGAGGAAAGTCCGAGCTCCGCAGGGCAGGGTGCTGGATAACGTCCAGTGGGGGTGACCCCGGGAAAGTGCCACAGAAAAAAACCGCCCCAAACGCAGCTATACTGTACTCTGTTCACACAACACACTCGCACTATATGCAGCTTCATCGTCGCACAATATGTGGCAACATCAATACAGCAACGCTATCAATTTGTTTCAGGGGTAAGGGTGCAACGGTGGTGTAAGAGACTACCAGCTACTGAGTGATCAGTAGGCTAGGCAAACCCCATCCGGAGCAAGGCAAACAGGGGATAGGGCGGCCCGTTCGACGCCCCGGGTATGCCGCACGAGGTATCTGGCAACAGGTATCCCAGATAGATGATCACCGCGTGCCTCGCACGTACAGAACTCGGCTTACAGATCCACTTTTATCCATCCCTTCGGGGAGCTGTCAGGCTGGTCGGAAGGGCCGGAAGGGCCGGAAGGGCCGGAAG
>DLGM01000484.1:0-805 GCA_002482705.1 Cyanobacteria bacterium UBA7694 | reverse complement strand
AGGGCAGAAAATCTTCTGCCCTTGCTGAGGCTCCGCCCTGACGTGAAGAGCTGTTCCCCGGTGCTTCAGCCTGAGATGAGTAGTGTTAAGCTGTTAGACACACCATCGTCTTTTGAGGCTTTTATGAACATCTTACAAACGCTTGCCGATCAGGTTGTGGCCCAGTCTTCGCACTTACAGGCCATCTCTCGCGATATTCATGCCCGGCCGGAATTGGCCTACCAGGAATTTTATGCCAGCCAGCGTTTGGCGGATGTCTTGGCCGATGCCGGGTTGAATGTGGAAAAGCCCTTTGGGGGCCTCGAAACCGCTTTCCGGGCCCGTATTCGCCCCCGCCAGGGCAGCGACAACCTGCCCAAGGTCGCCATTTTGGCTGAATATGACGCCCTGCCGGAAATTGGCCACGCCTGTGGCCACAATCTGATTGGCACGGCGGCGATTGGCGCTGGTTTGGCCCTGGCTGCCGTGGCCGAGCAGTTGCCCGGTGAAATACACATTATCGGCACCCCTGCCGAAGAAGGGGGTGGGGGCAAAATCAAGCTGATTGAAGCGGGCGCTTTTGCCGGGCTCGATGCGGCCATGATGTTCCACCCCTTTGATCGCAATCTGCTCAGCCATGAGGCTTTGGCCATGCACCAGCTCGAAGTGCGCTTTCGTGGGGTGCCCAGCCATGCTGCCGCCGCTCCTTGGGATGGCTACAGTGCCCTTAGCGGCGTGATTCAGACCTTTAACCTGATTGATAATCTGCGCGTGCATCTGCGGGAGGGGACGCGCATTCATGGGATTATCACTGATGGGGGGCAGG
>DLGM01000080.1 GCA_002482705.1 Cyanobacteria bacterium UBA7694 | reverse complement strand
AGAGTGCTCCTGAGCTCACGCTCGATCTGTGGGAGGTGAGTGATGGGGGGCAGGGGTTTTTACGCGCAGCTCAGGCCCGGATGCCCTTGGCGATCCATACCGCTCAGGTGCGCGATCCCTTGGGACGCAAGCATTGCGCCCAGTGGGGTTGGGAGCCTGTTCTGGCCCAGGCCTGGATTGAATCCGCTGAAGCGATCGGTCTGCCCTTGCTCACGCCCCAAGCATACAATCCCTGGAAAGCCACCAGTGCCGGGCTCGGTGATCTGCTCACGCAGTTGCACGGCAAATCCCCCCACCACATTTACCTGGGCTTGGGGGGCAGTGCCACCTGTGATGGCGGCTTGGGGATGTTGGCGGCCCTGGGTTACCAGTTTCTGAATGGGCAGGGGGAGGTTCTTGCTCCTGTTCCCGCCTCTCTGGCTAACATTGCCGCACTCATTCCACCGCCGTGCCTTCCCTGGTTGCCCACCACGTCCTTGACCGCTCTGATGGATGTGTATAATCCGCCCATTGGCCCCCACGGCGGGGTACAGGTATATACCCCCCAAAAGGGCGGGACAACTTCACAAATTGCCGCTTTAGAACAGGGCATGACCCACTGGGTGCAGGCCTTGGAACAATGGACGGGGCGTGCCTTGGCCGATTTGCCTGGTGGCGGTGCTGCTGGTGGTTTGGGGCTGGCGCTACACGCGGTTTTAGGTGCTGAACTCCAGCTTGGCAGCACCTGGATGTTCAAGACCTTAGGGCTAGAACAGGCTTTGCAAGCCTGTGATGTCTTGATTACTGGGGAAGGGGCTTATGATGTCCAGTCCGATTGGGGAAAGATACCTGGCTTATTGTTACAACAGGCACAGGCCTTGAAAAAAAGCACCTGGTTGGTCACTGGGCAGCCCGCCACCGGCGTTCCCGCTGGGGTATCAGCCCTGAACCTGCTGGCTTTAGACCCCCAATGCCATGCCAATCGTGCGGTGACGACGCAACTATTGACCTGGATCGGTTCACAAATTGGCACGGCCTTAACAGCTTCCCATTCCACTTAACGCATTCACGGCCTCCCATTTCTCCCTGTATCTAAAATAAGTGCAGATCCCCCATCCAGCCTAGCCCTCTTGTTTGGGAAAAAGATTCCAGCGTTTGAGATAACCCTTGGGATTGAGTTCAAATTCTAAGGTCATCCCGGCCTGATGGTAATACAAGACTGTTTCGTCTGGGTCACTGTCCTGTAACTGCGGTGCCCCCAGCCATTTCAGCAGTTCTGCCTGATGGGTTTTGCCACTGAGGATCGGCCCCCCTAACAGGCTGGGCTGGCAAAATGAAATTTTCTCGGACGTGGGAAAACTGGGGTCTGGGCCAATAAAAAACGCCAAATAGGCCAATAGCCCCTGATCAAAATCGAGTTGGAAACCACAGCGGGTATACACCAATTCATAATAGGTATTGCGGATCGCACGGAAGCGATCCGGTTTGCCAAAATAACGGGCCTTTTCGAGCGGATCTCCAAACCGCAGGGCTCCAAATCGCCGATTGTCCAAATCGACGACGGGCAAGGGTAAGGTACTGTGCGGCCATTCCTGTGTCGGATCTGCCGTTTTGGAAACAAAAAAACGTCCCATCCAATTTTTTAAGCTTAACAAGTGCTGCCCACCTCCNNCCTCCAGCGTCAAACAACGTCAAGCCCTGTTTTACGGGGCTTGGGGTAAAAAGATGCGACACTCCCCATTTAAAATTGCGAAGTGTTCACGAATGCGATCACTCGATTCTCTGCCATCTCCTAAGGCAATGGCAATGTGGCCATATTTGTCCCCTGGCCCCCCTCCCCCTTGGGGTGAACGATCCCAGACCACCACCGCTCCCGCGGGTAAAGATTTCATCAAATTGCGGGCAGCAGCATCATTGATCGGGGGTTTGAGGCCCGGCATTTCCGTAAACATCGGCTTGCCATTGGGATGTTTTTTAGCCGCCATTTGGTTGCCCATTTGGTAGGCATGCCCATCGAGGCGGAAGTTAGCTCCAAAAGTCTGTTTGAGGGTGTTTTCGACCCCCGCAGCGCAATAGGACATCATCGAACCATCTTGTTTTTGGTAGTTGATCAGTTGTCCTGCATCATCGAGGACTGGCTTGACGTTTTTGCGATCCAGATAGGCCTTCATATGGGGGTTTTTCATAATGTTTGCGGAATTATCAGCCAAACGCTGTCCCAAGGCTTCTGACGGTTTATCGTTGTATTTGGGGCCACTGCGCCCGCTGAACGAGGTGGCGACCGGTTGAAAGGAGCTGGAGCGGCGCGCTTGGGCTTCGACCCGGTTTTCGAGGTGGGTGACAAACTTGCCGGTGGGGCCTTCGCTGGATTGCCCGGCCGCCAGTTGTTTGAGCTGGTTTAATTCTTTTTCGTTGACGCTGCCCTTAAACCACAAAAAACCTTTGGAGCTGTCGCGTGCCTTGTCTAAAATCTGGTTAAGGGCGGCCCGTTCGGGCTCACTGAGCTGGGTTTGCTGGGCCAGATTTTTGAGCTGCTGTAATTCCTGTTTGCTAATATGTGCGTCTTGGGTAGAGGTTGCAAACGCTTCTTGAAGTTGCGGGGACGTGACTCCACGGGGCTGAATCATAGAACGACCTCGTATCGCAGATGATATTTTGATTTTAACATGGCAGTCAATAGCATTTTCTTTATTTTTATAATGCGCAAGATAACTTGCATCGTCAAGTTGATTTGCATGTTTCTGGCCTTTAGTGGCTGAAACATGAGCTTGGCATAGGCAAGTCAAAGCCTGAATGAAGTTGAGATCGCAACGGGCTCCGTCTCCTCCACGGGGTGCCGGATGATGCCATCCCCACGAGGGTGTTATAATGCCGGAAACATTGAGACCTAAGGATGCATGAACCCATGGCCGGAAGTAGCCTGCTCACGCTGATTGATGACATTGCCAGCCTGCTGGATGATATTGCCGTTATGACCAAAGTCGCCACCAAAAAGACCGCCGGGGTCCTGGGTGACGATTTGGCCCTCAATGCCCAACAGGTCACGGGTGTGACTGCTGATCGTGAACTTCCGATTGTCTGGGCCGTGGCCAAGGGTTCGTTTAAAAATAAGCTGATTCTGGTCCCAGCGGCGCTTGCCATCAGTGCTTTAGCGCCCTGGGCGATTACGCCCTTGCTGATGTTTGGCGGGGCCTATCTGTGTTTTGAAGGCTTCGAAAAACTGGCCCACAAATACCTGCACGCCCATGATGAACATCATGAAGAAGCGGTGAGCGAAGCGCCTGTAGATCAGGCCGCCTATGAAAATGAAAAGATCCAGGGCGCGGTGCGTACCGACTTTATCCTGTCCGCTGAAATTGTCACGATCTCGTTGGGTACGGTGGCTGCCGCTCCCTTTGGGCAACGAGTGGCGGTTCTCGCCAGTATTAGTATCATTATGACCGTGGGCGTCTATGGCTTAGTGGCCGGCATTGTCAAACTCGATGACGCTGGGCTTTACCTCAGCCAGAAAAAAGATGCTTTCCAGAAAAGCATCGGTGCTCTTTTGCTCATGATTGCCCCCCTGCTGATGAAAACGCTGTCTGTGGTTGGCACTGCAGCGATGTTCATGGTCGGTGGCGGCATTCTCACCCACGGGATCCCCATGGCCCATGACATTTCCCACAAGCTGGCCCACAGCGCACATGGGGTGCCCGCGATTGGTGGCTTGCTCGAAGCGATTGTGCCCACCCTGTTCGACGCAATTGCCGGGGTCATCGCCGGGGCCTTGGCCCTCGTGCTGGTTACCGCTGCCAAAAAGGTCATTGCGGCTGTTAAAAAACAGCCTGCCACGCCGTAATCGTTGCCGCAGGGTGAGGGCATGCCCTCACCCTGCGGTGTGCCCCATGTTACAATGCCCCACAAGGTACCTCTCATGCCACAAAACACAACCAATACCAATCATAATGCCCTTGAAACCTTTTTGGTGCTCATCTCGGTGCTGTGTTTTTTCCTGTGTTTTGTCAATCCGCTGATGGTGCTTGTGCCCGTTCTTGCCGCGTTAGGAGCGGTTTTGGGATATCGCATCAGCCCGAAAATGCGGGCGCGTTGGGAAGCGCTTCCGGTTAGCAGCGTGCCCCGCTTGGTTAAACGCGTCACCTTGTTTGGCGTTTGCTTTCTGGGCCTGTCGCTCTTTGGTTTTTTTGCCACTAAAAAACTTGATGCCTGGCTCGAACAACGGATTCCCAAGCGGCAAAGTATGTCACAGCTGAGTACCAACAGTTTTTTATTGTCAACGGTCCATGGTGTGGAATAGCGTCACTCGCTTGTTCTCAGTTAATGGATTAAATACGGCTAAATTGCATTTGCATGGATACCACTCGCGAGAATTTTGAGACTCAATGCAAATAGATTGCGTTTTTGACGTGCCATATAGACAAAACGCAAGCCGATGGCAAAATCATCGGCCTTTGTATTGTTTCCGCTTGTTATGCTTACAAGGTTTCTTCGTTGGCTTCTTCAGGGGCGTCGGCGGCGGTGATATCGTCTACGCTCAGCTCAGGGGATTCGCCACTGTCTTCAACCGATACTTGTTCTGTGTCCGTGATATCTGAGACTGCCCAGGCCGCTTCAAAGGACATGATTTTGAGGCGGCCGGCGCGCAGATCCGTGAGCAGCCACAGGGCGGTGCGTTCGAGGTCGATGGTGTCGCCCTGCTGCTTGAAGTTGCGCAGGCGCCCAATGCCATCGAGGGTGATTTGGTCGCTGCCAAACAGTTCGGCGAGCAGGCCGGGATAGTCGCTGCGGAAGAGTTCGACCCCGGCTTCGGCCAATTGTAGTGGCGTGGCGGCATGGGTGCTGATCGAACCAAT